>JBGVJN010000021.1:0-15500 GCA_045129455.1 Faecousia sp.
TTTTCTCCTAATCTTGTTCTTTGAAAGGATCATTCGCGGCCGTTTTCACCGCTGCGCGTTAAAACCCTATCGCAAAAAATGATAATATATTTTCCCCTTTTTGTCAAGGCAAGGATCGCATTCCGTGCACATTCCCCGTCACAAACAGCGCCCGATTTTCCCTTCCTTCTTGCAATTTGGCGGCAATATGATATAATTTCTATATCTCGATACAGGAGGTCACTTATGAAACGATTGCTCTCGCTTTTTCTGCTGTTTTCTATGATTTTTTCTCTCGTCGGCTGTGCCGGCACGGTGAATACCGAAAGCACCGGCGCTACCGAGTCCACCCAAACTACCGAACCCGGTGAGGTGATCATTTTGGATGCAGGCACCCCCATCCCCACCCAGACCAATGCCCGCGTTTACTACCATATTTTCGTAGGCTCCTTCTCCGACTCCAACAGTGACGGCGTTGGCGACCTGCGGGGCATTATCGAACGCTTCGACTACCTCAACGACGGTGACGATGCTTCCGGTAAGAGCCTGGGCATTGAGGGTATCTGGCTCAGCCCCATCCACCCCTCTCCCTCTTACCACAAGTACGATGTGAAGGACTACTATGCCGTAGACCCCAAATTCGGCACCGAGGAAGACCTGAAAGAGCTGATCCAGCTTTGTAAAAGCCGCAATGTGCAGCTGATCATGGACCTGGTGATCAACCACACCTCCTCCCAGCACCCCTGGTTTATCAAGTTCCGGGAAGCCCACGTCACCGGCAACACAGGCGATCCCTACTATGATTACTACACCTATGCTGCCGATCAATCCGGCAACGCCACCTTCTGCGCCCTGCCCGGCACCCGGGAGTACTATGAGGGCAACTTCTCCCACGAAATGCCGGAGCTGAACTTCGACAACCCCGTCGTCCGGGAGGAAATGGTCAAGGTCGCCAAGTACTACCTGGATCTGGGCATAGACGGCTTCCGCTTCGATGCCGCCAAGTACATCTACTACGGCAACGAAGAAAAGAATGTGGCGTTCTGGCAATGGTATATGGAGCAGCTGCGCTCCATTAAGCCCGACCTCTATGCGGTGGCCGAGGTTTGGGACGGCGACCCCATCACCTATCCCTATTTTGCCGCGCTGAACTGCTTCAACTTCTCTATGTCCCAGGCTTCCGGCCAGATCGCCCGGGCTGCCCGGGGCGGTTACGTCAGCTCCTACACGGAGTATGTAGCCCAGTACATAGCGGAGATCCAGAAGCAGAAGCCCGATGCGATGCCCATCACCTTCATTGCCAACCACGATATGGATCGGGCAGCCGGTTTTCTGATGACCGCCACCGGCGCTGCCCAGGTGGCCGCCAATCTGTCCCTACTGATGCCCGGCTCCAGCTTCATTTATTACGGTGAGGAGATCGGTATGCTGGGTTCCCGTGGTGGCAACAACACCGACGCCAACCGCCGCCTGGCAATGCTGTGGGGCGACGACGACTCGGTGAAGGACCCTGTTGGCGCCAACTATTCTGCCCAGCAGGCCAACGGCACAGTAAAGGACCAGCTTTCCAACCCCACTAGTCTCTATAACCACTACAAGAAGCTCATTGCCCTGCGCAAGGCAAATCCGGAGATCGCCAACGGTGTCTTCACCTCCCTGGAAATGAAGGAAGGCAAGGTAGGCGGCTTCCTCTGCGAATACGAGGGCAAGACCGTGGCTGTGATCCACAATACCACCACCGACGCAGTGACCATCGACCTTTCCAAATATCCTCAAATTCCCGCTGACCTGTTGGCTGGCTTCGCCGGTATCGGAGAAGCCACCCTGGAAGGCAATACCCTCACCCTGGACGGTCAAACCAGCGTGATCCTTCGATAAGCTTCGTTAGGGCCTGTAGGGGCGGATGCCCACATCCGCCCGCGGGACGATGTAGGCATCGTCCCCTACACTCTTTAGGGAACGCATAAATGCGTTCCCTACACACAAAAATAAGGGGCTGTTGCCAAAGCAACAGCCCCTTTTCTTATGGAATTAGTACAGCAGGTTCTTCTCGGTCTCGGGATCGAAGAAGTACATAACCTTGCCGGGGAAGGACAGGTGAACTTCCTTGTTCTTACGCAGGTCCTTCTTTTCCTCGTGGGTCAGATTGACGGTGGGAGTACGGACGATCATCTTGGTGTTGTCCTCCACACGCACGTGCAGGTGCAGCTCGCTGCCCATCATTTCGTTCACCAGCATGGTGCCGTTGATGGCGTTCTCGCCAGCCTCAGCCAGGTCGATATGCTCGGGACGAACACCCAGCAGAACCTCGCGGCTGCCGTAACCGGCCTCGCGCAGGCGCTCGCCGTTCTCGCCGTCCACTTCGATCTTGGAGCCGTAGGGAGTGACATAGTACTTGCCGTTCTCTTCCACCAGCTGGGTCTTCATAATGTTCATCTTGGGTGCGCCGATGAACTCAGCCACAAACAGGTTGGCAGGACGGTCGAACACTTCCTCAGGAGTGCCTACCTGCTGGATGAAGCCATCCTTCATGATGACGATACGGTCGCCCAGGGTCATAGCCTCGGTCTGATCGTGGGTAACATATACGAAGGTGGTATCGATCTTCTGCCGCAGCAGGATGATCTCAGCGCGCATCTGGTTACGCAGCTTGGCATCCAGGTTGGAAAGGGGCTCGTCCATCAGGAACACATTGGAATCCCGAACCATAGCACGGCCGATGGCAACACGCTGACGCTGACCGCCGGACAGCGCTCTGGGCTTACGGGTCAGATACTGGGTGATGCCCAGGATCTCCGCAGCCTCGGTGACTCTTCTATAAACCTCGTCCTGGTCCATCTTCTTCAGACGCAGGGAAAAGGCCATATTCTCAAACACCGTCAGATGGGGGTAAAGCGCATAGTTCTGGAACACCATTGCGATGTTACGATCTCTGGGCTGCAGGTCATTGACCACTTCGCCGTCGATCTCGATGGTGCCGCCGCTGATATCTTCCAGGCCAGCTAGCATACGCAGGGTGGTGGACTTACCGCAGCCGGAGGGGCCGACGAAAACGATGAATTCCTTATCGGCGATCTCCAGATTAAAGTCGGAAACTGCGGGAGTCTGGCCTTTTTCGTAGATTTTTTGTACGTTTGTAAATTTAACAGTAGCCATAATCTTCTCCTCTTATCCTTTGACTGCGCCGCCAGTGACGCCTTCGACATAGTATTTTTGCAGAGCCAGGAACACGATGGTGACGGGGATCGCAACGATCACGCCTGCCGCACAGAACATAGTGTAATGGGTGTTCAGATTGGTCTTACTCAGCCACTCATACATACCCACCGCTACGCTCATGCCTTGGCTGTTCTCGTGGATGATATAGCTGGCCATCATGAAGTCGCCCCAGGGAGCCATAAAGCCCATCAGAATGGTATAGATAATGATGGAGCCGGACAGGGGCATGATCACCTTGTAGAACACCTGGAAGCGGGTAGCGCCGTCCACACGGGCAGCTTCGTCCAAAGTCTTGGGAATGGTATCGAAGAAGCCCTTGGAAATGTAGTAGCCCATACCGGAGCTGGCGCAATAGACGATGATCAGACCAACGGGTGCCATTTCCATAGTCAATCCCAGGTCATAGAACACCTTGTAGATCAGGATCATTGTCAGGAAGCCCGGGAACATACCCAAAATCAGCATCAGATTCATCAGGCCTTTTCTGCCCTTGAAGCGAAGTCTGGACAGCGTGTAGCTCATCATCAGCACGAAGATCGTCTGGAACAGTGCGGTGGCAACGCCCATAAGAGCGGTGTTGCCGAACCACTTAAGGAAATCGGTTTCTTTAAACAGGCGAATGTAGTTGTCGAAGCCGAATACTTCGGGGAACAGCTCGCCATCCATCATTTGGGTGTTGACCTTGAAGGACTCCATCACGATGCCAAAGAAGGGGAACAGCCAAATCACGGTAATGAGGATCAGAACGATGTAAATGACGGTATTAGCCAGCCGTCTGCTGGCTTTTGCGCCCAATGCGGAGCGCTTAATTCTCTTATTATCCATCAGTTAAAATCCTCCTCGTTTTTAGTAGAAGGAATAACATTGTAAATGATCAAGGACAGGATGGCGCAAACCGCAAAGATCAAAATACCGACCACGGAAGCCATATAGTACTTGGAATCTGTACTGCCCAAGGTCATCTTGAACAGCCAGGTGATGAGCAGGTCCGTATGGCCCACGGAAGCGCCGCCGGGGGTACCGAGGGCAGTATTGAGGGGGTTACCGCCGGAGAGCAGATAGATCACGTTGAAGTTATTGAGGTTGCTTACAAAGCTGGTCAGCAGTGCGGGACCGGTGACGAACAGCATATAAGGCAGGGTAACACGGATGTACTGCTGCCAGGGAGATGCGCCGTCCACACGGGCAGACTCATACAGGTCTGCGGGAATATTCATCAGAATACCGGTAGCCTGGAGCATCATATAGGGAATGCCGACCCAAATATTGATCACGATAACCAGGACTCTGGCAACGGTGGGAGAATCCCAAAGAGAGATATAGCGGTTGGTAGTTAAGTACTCTTTGATGAAGGGGATGTTGCCCAGGAACTCGCCGATGATACCGGAGCCGTCAAACAGCTTGGAAACATACAGCAGAGAAACGAACTGGGGAATCGCAATGGTCAAAACCAGAACGGTTCTCCACAGCTTCTTGAGCTTGATGCCCTTCTTATTGATCATCATTGCCACGAACATACCCAGGAAGTAGTTACTGAAGGTGGCAAAGAAGGACCACATCAAGGTCCAGGACAGGATCTCGCCAAAGGCGATGCCCAAACCGCCCTCGCCAAAGTTAAACAGTTCATTGAAATGATCCCAGCCTACCCAGGTAAAGAGGTTAGCGTATCCATCGTGAGCTGCGTCATAGCTGGTGAAGGCCACCAGCACCATAAAGATGATGGGCAGAACAGTGAACACCAGGATGCCCACAACGGGCAGGGACAGCAGGGTCTTATGGAACTGGTCATCCAGCAGAGATTTCAAATCATCCTTGCCGCTCTTGACCTTCTTACCCTTGGCGGTAATGTCCATACAGATGCTGCACTGCTTAAGCTGCAGCCGCCAGGTCCAGATAAATGCCACGATGAAAGCAACGGTCAGCAGGCCGTAGAGCAGGACCTTTACAGAGTCATCGCCGCTGACCCACTTCTCTACTTCCATAGACATACCGTTAAAATCAATGGTCTCCACGACCTTGCCGCCCTGGACAGTACCGACGGTCTCACCGGTCTGGAACCAGTTGACCTTGCTCAGCCAGTGGATGCCGCCGCTGGGGACGAACATATATGCGAAGAAAACGGCTTCAAACAGCAGGAACAGCAGTCCGCGCTGGATCTGACAATAGTACAGGTTGCCCAAACCAAAGATCAAAAACGACAGCTTGACTGCCCAGTTGCCGTAGCGGAAGGTACGGCAAATATCCAGCACGCCATCCTTGATTTCTATACCCAGGTCCACAAAGAACTTACCGATGCCCTTACCCAGCTTTACAAAAAAGAGGGGGATCGCAACAAGGAACATCAGGAAGTTGTACCATAAGCGCTGGAATTTATTGAGTTTTAAATACTCCAGATCAGGAAGCTTCTTCATAAGCAAACCGATATAAACCGCAGTTTATACGCTACCTCCTTTATTTATAGTAAAAAGGCATTGTCAGGTCGCACGCAAGACAAATGTTGTCTTCGCATGTCAGCTAACAATGCCTCTGCATGGAAGGTGTGGGGAGCCAAAAGGCTCCCCAGCCTTCATTAGGTTATAAAATTATTCAGCAGGAACCAGCTCGATAACAGCAGAGGTCTCGTCAGCACTCAGCACCATCTTGATGTAGTACTTGCCAGCGGTCTCGACCTTGAAGTTAGCCTTGTTACTGGTGGGAACGGTAGCGTCAGCGTTGGACTCGTTGTCGCCGAAAGCGATGTCCCAGCTCATGCCCTTACGGACCTTGAACTCGGTGCCTTCGGTCAGCTCGAAAGCCTCAACAGAGGTCCAGGTGCCAGCGGGATCTTCCTTCATCAGGAAGTCGGTGCCCCAGCCGGTGTCCTTGATACCGCCGATGACGGTGTAGGATTTTCTCTGCTCGGGAGTCAGAGAGGTGAAAGCTTCCAGAGATGCGGTGTAAGCATCCAGGCCAGCCTGCAGCTCGTCGTCGTTAGCAGCGTTCTTTGCAACTGCGCCCAGCAGCTTTGCGTTATCCCAGTAAACGCCAGCGATCTGACCCTGAGGAACAGCAAATGCGTTCTGTGCAGCCAGAGCGGTCAGGGAAGCGTTGGCCAGAACGGCCTCGTTAGCCTGAGCTTCCTTGTTGGAGGGACCCCAACCGAAAGCGGTGAAGCGAGCCAGCTGATTTTCAGCGTTGGTCAGGTACTGAGCCAGCAGCTGCAGGACAGCGCCGCGCTTGGAATCGGTCTGGGGCTTAACACCCATCAGCTTGTAGCCGGAGAAGGAGCCCAGCTGGTAGCTGGTGCCGTCAACGGTGAAGGAGGGCAGCTTGGTAACGCCCAGGTTCTCGCCGAAGAAAGCTGCAGCAGCGTCAGCGTTCCAGGTGCCGGTAACAACGACGGAAGCGTCGGTGAAGATATCAGCGTTGGAGTCGTAAGCGGGGGACTTGGCCAGGATCTCCATACCCTTCATGGCGATCATGCCCTTGTCGGAGTTGAAGGTATCGTCAACGGAAACAAACTCGCCGTTTTCGTCAGTAGTCCAGTTGTGGTGGCAGCCGGTAGCAAAGAAGAAGGCTGCGGTGTACCAAGCGTTCTCCAGAGCAAAACGAACCTTCTTGTTAGCAGCTTCGCTCTTGGCAACGATGGCAGCCAGGTCCAGAACGTCCTCGTCGGACAGAATGGACTTGTCGTAGTACATAAAGTAACCGTTATCAGAGGTCAGGGGGAATGCGAACATCTCGCCAGCGACCTTTGCAGCGGTGACGGAACCTGCGTCGTTAGCAGCTTCCAGAGCGGTAGCCATATCGCCCTTCAGAGAGGTCAGACCCTGAGCCTGCACCAGGCGAGCCAGCTGGTCCTGTGCGAAGCAGTAGATGTCGGGAGCGGAAGCGACGTCAGCGACGACCTTGGAGCCAGCGTCAGCCTCGGAAACGCCTTCGATCTGGGCGTTGATCACGATGCCGGGGTTAGCGTCCATGAAAGCCTTGATCTGAGTCTTGAACAGATCAGAAACGCCTTCCTTCTCGGAGACCCACATGGTGATATCGTAAGTACCTGCCAGGGGGTTGGCGACTTCGCCGCCGTTGTTGGTGGGGTTCTGGGGATCGTTAGTGGGGTTGGTCTTGCCACAAGCAGCGAACAAGCCCAGGCACATAACCAGAGCCAGAACCAGGCAAATGATTCTCTTCATAATTTTCCTCCTATTTTTCCGCTATGCGGTAATAATGACCCCTCGTGAGAGGGGCTTTTGCCTCAAAAAAATGATACTGCATTTTTTCGTAAAAGTCAAGGGTGAAACCGCATTTTATTGTGCAATTCGTGAAATTTTAGCATTTTCCCGCAACCAATATATGTAATTTCCCATAAGCTAGGGTATTTTCATAGGTTTTACCAACTTTTACGCCGTTATGGCTGCGCCGATTCCTGCCGGATTTGTGCAAACACTCCAAGCGATTCCAGTGCCCTGCCCCTGCTGTCAAAAAACGCCTGGTTTTCCACGGCGCAGCCGCCGCAGTATTTTCCTGCATCCAGAGGATCATAGTCTCCCGCCCAGGAGCTTGCCCAGCCGGAGCCGTAGGTCTCCCACAAGGCTTTGTTTTCCTCATAGGTGCTGCCGCCCGCGGAGATCCAGGTGCCTTCCCAGTAAAATACGCCCAGTCCGCCAATTTCCGAAACCGCCTTTGCCACAGCCTGCACCCAAGCCTCCTGCCCCTCCGGGGGCTTGGGATAGGGTGTGGCCGTATCCCCAGTTACGGTGTTGCCGTGAAAATCCAGATCCTCCGCTGTATAAGCGTGGGCGGTCTCCGCCACCAGCACCTGCTTGCCGTAGGTTTTTTGGATAGCCGTCAGCACCTGCTGCAGATTCTCCAGGCTGCCGTGCCACTGGGGATAGTAAGAGGAGGCAAACACATCGTAATCCACCCCGTAAAGGTCCAGCTGTTGGGCGTAATATTCGTAAGCGCCGGTTTTTTCCGGATTGGTAAAATGCACCGCAACCAGTGCCTCCGACAGCGTATCCCGCACCGCCTTTGCCCCGGCAGAGAACAGCTTCGCCATATTCTCCCAGGACGTTTCTCCTGCTATGCCGGAGTTAGTCTCATTGCCCACCTGCACCATACCCACCGAGACACCGGCATCCTTCAGCATTTTCAGGCTGTCGCAGGTAAAGGCATAGAGGGCATCAGCTTTTTCCGCTATATCCATGCCCTGCCAGGCTTTTGGTGCCATCTGCTTGCCCGGGTCAGCCCAAAAGTCGGAATAGTGGAAGTCCACCATCAGCTTCATACCGTACCGGGTGGCACGCTTGCCGATCTCCAGCGCATTTTCTATGTCGCAGTTGCCGCCGCCATAGCCGTGGCCTGCCTCATCATAGGGGTCGTTCCACACCCGGACACGGATGTAATTGACCCCGGCATCTGCCAGGATCTCAAAAACATCCTGCGCTTGTCCTTCTCTATTATAATATTGTATGCCGCCGGCCTCCAAAGATGGCACGCTGGAAGCATCCATCCCCAAAATAAACTTGGGTTCTGCTTTGCCGCACCCAGCCAGGCAGAATGTCCCCAAAATACACGCCAAAGCCCAGCAAGCTGCACGATTTCTTTTCATAGTGATCCCCCCCTTTTTTTGTGCCATTATAACAAAAAATATCTCCGATGTAAACTACGGCAGCAGTTGATTTCCTGCCGTTGCCGTGGTAGGATAGAGGAAACGAGAACCCGGAGGAACCGCTATGTCAGAAAAGAAATACCCCTGTCCCAGCTTTCCCCATATGATCCACGGAGCCGACTACAACCCGGAGCAATGGCCGCAGGAGTATTGGGATCGGGATATGGAGCTGATGCAGCAGGCAAACTGCAACGAAATGACCGTAGGTATCTTCGCCTGGTCCACCCTGGAGCCCCGGGAGGGAGAATACGATTTTTCCTATTTGGATACGATCATTGAAAAGATCGGTGAAGCGGGCGGCAAGGTGATCCTGGCCACTCCCTCCGGTGCCCGTCCCCGCTGGCTGGCAGAAAAATATCCCGAGGTGCTCCGGGTGGATGCCCAGGGCAATCGGGAGCATATCCGTGGCCGCCACAACCACTGCCCCACCTCCCCTGTCTATCGGGAGAAGGTCCGTGCCATCAACGAACAGCTTGCCCGGCGGTACGGCAATAACCCCACGGTCATCGCCTGGCACATCTCCAATGAGTATAGCGGCCAGTGCCATTGTCCCCTGTGTCAGAAGGCCTTTCAGGAGTATTTGAAGGAAAAGTTCCACGGAGATATTGGGGAATTGAACCGGGCCTACTGGACCACCTTCTGGAGCCACACCTACGATCGCTTCGACCAGATCGAGCCTCCCGGAGCTTTGACCGAAACGGGTATCCACGGGCTGAATCTGGATTGGAAGCGGTTTATCACCCGGCAGACCATCTCCTTTATCGAAAACGAGATCGCTCCCATTCGGGAGCATTGCCCCCACCTGCCGGTGACCACCAATATGATGTACGAATTTACCGACCTAGACTACCACAAGGTAGCCCAGGTGCTGGACTTTGCCTCCTGGGACAGCTACCCGGAGTGGCACAACGGGGACGATACCGTCATCGCCCAGCGGGCAGCCTTCTGGCACGATGTGTACCGCAGCCTAAAACAGAAGCCCTTCCTGCTGATGGAAAGCACCCCCAGCCTGGTAAACTGGAAACCCTACAACAAGCCAAAAGCTCCGGGTCTGGACACCCTCTCTTCCCTGCAGGCGGTGTTCCACGGCAGCGACAGCGTGCAATATTTCCAGTGGCGCAAGAGCCGTGGCTCTTCGGAAAAGCTCCACGGCTCTGTGGTCGGCCACGACGGCACAGCCGACACCCGGGTGTTTGCCAGCGTGCAGCGCACCGGTGACGTCCTGCGGAAGATGGACCGGGTGGCCGGAACGCTGACCGATGCTCCTGTGGCGCTGATCCTGGACTGGGAGAATCTGTGGGCGCTGGACGATTGCCAGGGCTATGCCCAAAAGGACAAAAAATATTTTGAAACTCTATACAGCTACCACCGGGTATTCTGGGAACGGGGCATCAACTGCGACATCGTTGCTTCGGATGCAGAGCTTTCCGGTTACAAGCTGGTGATCGCACCGATGCTGTACCTTACCTCCCAGGCCACCGCAGAGAACCTGCGCGCATTTGTGGCAGCCGGCGGCACCCTGTACGGCACCTATATGCTGGGCACCGTGGACGAAAACGATCTGTGCCACCTGGGTGGCATTCCCGGCTGCGGACTGAACGAAGTGTTCGGTATCACTGCCGAGGAGATCGATACCCTATACCCCGGGGAAGTGCGCCACGCCGACCTTGGCGGCAAGTGCCACCGGCTGGTGGACTACTGCGAGACCCTCCGGCTTCGGGATGCTCAAGTGCTGTGCAGCTACGCAGACGGCTACTATAAGGACACCCCTGCGGTGACCTGCCACAGCTTTGGCGCAGGCCACGCCATCTACCAGGCCTGCCGGGACGAAGGCAGCCTAAAAGAGGAAATTTTGGAGCAATGGCTGTATAAGCTTGGCATCCATTCAGAGGTTTTGGGCACGCTCCCTCACGGAGTCACCTGCCACAGCCGCACCGATGGCCGCTTTGCTTATGTATTTTTAGAAAACTACCTGGACCAAGCAGCCCCGACTGTGCAGCTGCGGCAGCCGATGACCGATCTGATCACCGGAGAAACGGTAGAACGCTGCGCCCTGCCGCCCTACGGCTACGGCATTTTCCAGTATGAAAAAGGAGCAAAACCTTGAAAAAAGATACGAAAAATTTTGGTTTTTCCCACAAAAGCGGCATTTTAATGCCTATCAGCAGCCTGCCGTCCCCCTACGGCATCGGCTCGCTGGGGCAATACGCCCGGGATTTTGTGGATTTTCTTTTGAAAACAGAGCAGACCTGCTGGCAGATTCTGCCCATCAATCCCACCGCCTACGGTGACAGTCCCTACCAATCCCCCTGCTCCCAGGCGGGCAACCCCTATTTCATCGATCTGCCCCAGCTGCAAGAAAAGGGGCTTCTCACGGAAGAAGAGCTGCTGGAAAACCGGCACGACACCCAGCGTGTGGATTACGGCTGGCTGTGGAACACCCGCTTTGCCCTGCTGCGCAAGGCCTTTTCCCGGTTCGTCCCCGACGAAAGCTATGCCGCCTTCTGCCAAAAGCACAGCCATTGGCTGAATGACTACGCCCTGTTTATGGCGCTGAAGGAGCGCTATGGTCACAGTCCCTGGGTCACCTGGGCACCGGAGCACAAGGATGCGGATGCCGCGCGGCTTTTGGTTTCTTCCTTTGCCCCGGAAATGGATTTCTGGAAATGGGTCCAGTTTGAATTTTACACCCAATGGAATGCCCTGCACCAATATGCCACCCAGAACGGCATCTCCATCATCGGTGATATGCCCATTTACGCCGCCCACGACAGCGTGGATGTGTGGCGTGACCGGGAGCAATTCCTGCTAAATAGCGAGGGTGATCCTCTGGTGGTGGCAGGTTTCCCTCCGGATGGCTTTTCTCCCGACGGACAGCTGTGGGGTAACCCCATTTACAACTGGAAGGGTATGAAAAAGGACGGCTTTGCCTGGTGGATCCGCCGGATCGGCTGCGCCCTGGAGCTGTACGACATCCTGCGGCTGGACCATTTCATCGGCTTTGAAAATTACTATGCTGTTCCCTACCCCAGCCCCAACGCCCGGGGCGGCTCCTGGCAGAAAGCACCGGGCAAGGCCCTCTTCAAGGCTTTGAAAACAGCACTACCGGGTATGAAGATCATCGCCGAGGACCTGGGCATCGTCACCGACGAGGTGCGCAAGCTCCTCAAATACACCGGTTTTCCCGGTATGAAGATGCTCCACTTTGCATTCTATGAGGACGACAGTGAGAATCTTCCCCGGATGTACAATTCTGACAACTGGGTGGTGTACACCGCCTCCCACGACTCCGATTGCACCGCCTCCTGGGCGAAAGCGCAAAGCAAGGAGACTATAAAGCGTCTAAAAAAGGAATGCCCCGTAAAGAAGGGACAAACCATCCCCCAGGCGCTGATCGCATTCGCTATGAGCAGCCGGGCAAACCTGGCTATGGTACCGATGCAGGACTATCTGGAGTTAACCAACGAACAGGGTCGAATGAACATCCCGTCCGTCGCCCAGGGCAACTGGAGCTGGCGGCTGGATGCGGATTACGCAACAGCGGAATTGATTCAAAAGATCCATTCCTTCACCACCGCTCACAACCGGCAAAGGAGGTAACTATGAAACGAAGCATATGTATGCTGCTGGTGCTATCCTTACTCATAGGACTCACCGCCTGCGGTGGGCAAACCCCACAGGACACCACCGCAACCACCATTCCGGAAACCACACCGCCTACTCCCGATCCCACCGAGTACACTCTTCCTTTGGAGGATGGCTACAATCAGGTCACCTTCTATTGGAAGTACAGCCAGAGTTTAGAGAACACCGACATGTGGATCTGGCACGAGGGCAAGGACGGCAAGGGCTATGTCTTCACCCCCTGGGTACACGGCGGCAAGGTCGTGCTGAATGTCCCCCAGGACGTGACCACCATCGGCTATATCGTCCGCAGAGATTGCTCCGACCCCGGCGGAAGCTCCTGGGGCTCGGCTACCAAGGACTATCCCGATGACCGGTTCATCACCATCTCCCAGCGGGAAACGGTGGTATATCTCAAGAGCGGCGACCCCCAAATCTATACCAGTAACGACGGAGGAAACACCTTGGAAAGTCTGACCGAACTGAAATCCGCGGTCCTTGCGGATTTTAACACCATTTCTTATACCCTCACTCCCAAAACCAACATTGCATCCCTGGACCAGGTAAAGGTCTATGCCGATGGTCAGCCCGTGTCTGTCAGTGACATCAGCACCCTGGGCAAGGAAGCCCTCACCGGCAATATCACCCTTGCAGAGAAGATCGATCTGACCAAGACCTATTCCGTGGAGATCCAGGGCGTTGGCGCAAAGACCGCCTTCCCCATGGGCATTTTCGATTGCGACGAGTTTGTGGAAAACTACACTTACAGCGGCGATGACCTGGGCGCGGTGATCCAGGGTACTGCCACCACCTTCAAGGTGTGGGCACCCACCGCCTCCAAGGTGGTGCTGAATCTCTATACCGCCGGCAATGACTGCGATGCCTTCGAGACCGTGGAAATGACCCGGGGCGACCGGGGCGTATGGCAGCACACCCAGGAAAACTGCGGTCACGGCACCTACTACACCTACACCGTCACCACCTCTGTGGGCACCCAGGAAGCCACCGATCCCTATGCAAGAGCCGCCGGTGTCAACGGCAACCGAAGTATGGTGGTGGATCTGTCTACGACCGACCCGGAAAATTGGGACGAGTCCTTTAAGACCGACATCACCTCCTATTCCCAGGCAGTGATCTGGGAGGTCCACGTCCGGGACTTCAGCAATACCATTGCGGACTCCCAGCACAAGGGCAAGTACCTGGCCTTCACCGAGCGTGGCCTTAAGAACGAAAACGGCATTCCTGTGGGCGTGGATTACCTGGTAGACCTGGGCGTCACCCACGTGCACCTGCTGCCGGTATATGATTACGCCACTGTGGACGAGACCAAGCTGGACACTCCCCAGTTTAACTGGGGCTACGATCCCAAGAACTACAATGTCCCCGAGGGCAGCTACTCCACCGATCCCTACCACGGCGAAGTCCGTATCAAGGAATACAAGCAGATGGTCCAAGGCCTCCACGATGCAGGCCTGGGCGTGATTATGGACGTGGTGTACAACCACACCTACGACGGCAACAGCGCCTTTAACCGGATCGTTCCCTATTACTACTACCGCTACACCCCCACCGGTGCAAACACCTCTGCCAGCGGTTGCGGCAACGATACCGCCTCCGAGCGGTATATGTTCCGCAAGTTTATGGTGGACAGCGTCCGTTACTGGGCAAGTGAGTATGACCTGGACGGCGTCCGCTTTGACCTGATGGGTCTGCACGATCTGCAGACGATGCAGGAGATTGAAAAGGCTGTGCATGAAGTCAATCCCGAAGCCTTGATCTACGGCGAGGGCTGGACTATGGGCGCCACCGTGGACGGCAGCGACCAGGCAAACCAGGGCAACATCAGCAAGATCACTCCCCACGGCATTGGCGCGGTTGCGGTATTCAACGATGTGATCCGTGACGGTCTCAAGGGCAGCACCTTCGATACCCTGTCCACCGGCTTCATCAGTGGCTCTTACGCAGCCAACAAGCTGAAGATTCAGTTCGGTATCAACGGCGGCACCGGCATCGCCGCTACCTGGAATGTAAAGAATCAGATGTCCGTCAACTATATGAGCGCTCACGACAACCACAGCCTTTGGGACAAGCTGGCCATCTCTAATCCGAATGACAGTGTAGAAACCCGTATGGCTATGAACAAGCTGGGCGCAGGCATCATCATGGTGTCCAAGGGCATCCCCTTCATGCAGGCGGGCGAAGAAATGATGCGCTCCAAGGACGGCGACGAGAACAGCTACAAGTCCAGCGACGCGGTCAATAACATCCGCTGGAACACCCTGGCAGAAGGCTCCGATGCCTACGCTATGATGCTCTATTACAAGGGTCTTATCGAAATGCGCAAGGCATACCCCATCCTGGGCACCAACGGCAGCGTGAAGATCACCTACGGCAGCTTCGGCACAGACGGAATGTCCGCCCTCTACGAAGCCGCTGACGGCACTCGGGCTCTGGTGCTCATCAACCCCACCTCCCAGGCATTCCCCTACACCCTGGAGGGTCAGTGGAATCTGATTGCTGACGGCACCCGGGCAGGCAGCCAGGTCCTGGCCACCGAATCCGGCAACATCACCGTCGACGGCATCTCCATCCGGATCTATCTGGCAAAATAAGCAAATTGCCCTCCGCCTTACGGCGGAGGGCTTTGTCTGTTTATGGGTCGTAGGGGGCGGCGCCATCGACGCCCCGCTTTGCAACTGTTCGGCAAATTGGGATTTATCAGCACAGACAGTATCCCACAAGGGGACCCAAGAAAATGGCAATATATATCAGAGTATCAGCTTTCGTCATCTCTCTGAAATTCCAAGATATCTCCGGCTTCGCACTGGAGCACCTCGCAGATCGCAGCCAGCGTGGAGAACCGGATTGCCGTCACCTTGTTATTCTTGATCTTGGACAGATTGACATTGGAAATACCCACTCGCTCTGCAAGCTCGTTTAAGGACATTTTTCTCTCCACCATCATCCGGTCCAATCGGAGAATGATTTTACCCATATCGGCCTCCTTACAGCAGGCCATCCACGTCTG
>JBGVJN010000022.1:0-9653 GCA_045129455.1 Faecousia sp.
AGTGACACCCTACCGGGAGATTCCCACGGACGGCATAGCCGTCCTCGGAATGACATATTTTTACCTTGGTGCGCCGACCCCGACGAACCAAAAAGGCCCCCTTGTGTAAAGGGGGCTGTCAGCCGGACAGGCTGACTGGGGGATTGTCCTGCCCGACACCTTACAATCCCTCCGTCACGGCTTGCGCCGTGCCACCTCCCTTTGCACAAGGGAGGCTTTCGGGCGGGCGATGACCGCCCCTACAAGAGCAACGCACCAAAGTCATGTCATTGCGAGGAGCGAAGCGACGTGGCAATCTCCCGGTACAATTGTGCGGCCACATAGGCACGGATGCAGGGGCGACACCCTACCGGGAGATTCCCACGGACGGCATAGCCGTCCTCGGAATGACATATTCTTTCAAGGTTGCGGCGATTTTTACAGATCCTCCCCGTAAGGTTAAGGGAGGGTCAAGACCCTCCCCTACGAGGGTGACGCACCTTATACCTTCCCCCGGGGGGAAGGTGGCACGGCGCCAGCCGTGACGGATGAGGAATGCGGGCGATAACCTAACGATGATCACACCGTACCAGGCTTCTTCCCGTGTCCAATATTTCGCCATTCCTCTCCCGTCTTTTTCGTCCCTCCTTCGTCGGCTCGAAAAATCCACCCTCCCCCCGGGGGAGGGTATAGCCGGGCGGTCGATGACCGCCCCTACGAGAACATCGCACCCCATCTTGGCCCCCTCGTTATGAGGGGGCTGTCACGCGATCAGCGTGACTGGGGGAGTTAACTCCCTCAGCGACTCGCTAAGAGCCGCCCTGCGGGCGGTTGCTCGCTTGCATGGCGCCTGCGGGCGCACACGTCTTCGCCTTACGGCGAAGCCACCTCCCTCAAAACGAGGGAGGCAAGAATGGATCGGAATCGCACAATTGTGCGGGGATTTGCAAAAAAAGTTGTAGGAAAAACAAAACAAATGTGCTATCATATACCGAGAGGTGAAACATTATGGATGAACTGAATCGGGACGAGCTTCCCGCAGAAGAAGAAAAGCCCGCCTATATCCCCCGGCCCGCGTGGCAGGTGTGGGCGGCCCGGATCGGCGTGGTGATCATGATCGTGGCCGTGATCCTTTACTATCTGCACATCGCAGGCGGTGGTCAGCTATGAGGATCCTGGGGATCGACCCGGGTTACGGCATCACCGGCTTTGGCCTGATCGAGGCTGACCGGGGTCGGTGCGCCCTGGTGCGCTGCGGTGCCATCACCACCCCGGCGGGTATGGATTTCTCCGCCCGTCTGGAGATCATTTATGAAGATATGCGTCAGCTTCTGGAGCTGACGAAGCCCGACGCGGTGGCCATCGAGGAGCTGTTTTTCGGCCAGAATGTGACCACCGGCATCGGTGTTGCCCAGGCCAGAGGCGTGGTGCTGCTGGCCATCCGCAAGGCAGGCCTGGAGGTCACCGCCTACAAGCCCATGCAGGTGAAGCAGGCGGTGGTGGGCTACGGCAACGCCACCAAGCACCAGGTGCAGGATATGACCAAGCGGCTGCTGCACCTGAGCGAGATGCCCAAACCCGATGACGCGGCGGATGCCATCGCCATCGCCCTGTGCCACGCAAGATCCAGTACCTCCTTGATCGCCCAGGCACAAAAGCAGCTGTAAACAGAACGATCCTGCTTCCGGTGTCGCTTTGCGGCCTAATTTTCCGGAAGTTCCGGTTTCTGCTCAGATGTACGAAGATTTATGTAGGGCGGGGCCTTGGTCCCGCCGCAAAAAGCCTCCCTTGTGCAAAGGAAGGTGCCCCCGAAGGGGGCGGAGGGATTGTTGTTCGACATTTGACAATCCCCCAGTCAAAAATCAAAGATTTTTGACAGCCCCCTTTACACAAGGGGGCCTTGGGACACTATCATTCCGATACAGTAACCTAAAATCTGCTCATTATGGGAGGAATTCCTATGCTATACTATGTTTCCGGAGCTGTGACGGTTTTAGAGCCTGGCCTGGCGGTCATCGACTGCGGCGGCGTGGGCTATGGCTGCCGGATCACCGCCTATACCGCCGGTCAGCTGAAGCTGAACCAGAATGCGAAGCTTTTCATCACCGAGTCCATCCGGGAGGATGCCTACGATCTGTACGGCTTCATTTCCCGGGAAGAGCAGCGCTGCTATGAGCTGCTGACCTCCGTCAACGGCGTCGGCCCCAAAGCGGCCATTTCCATTCTGTCCGCAGGTCCGCAGAATTTCACCCTGGCCGTGATGACCGGGGACGAAAAGCTCCTCACCGCAGCCCAGGGCATCGGCAAAAAGATCGCCCAGCGGATCATTCTGGAGCTGAAGGACAAGATGGGCGGCAGCGGTATGGAGATCGATTTCTCCACAGGCCCGGCGGTCACCGCACCTGCCCAGGCCGGCAGCAATGTGACCCTGGCACGGGCCGCCCTGCAGGAGCTGGGCTACACCCCCGCGGAGATCCAGACCGCCCTCAAGGGCGCCGATCCCAACGCCAGCACCGAGGAGCTGGTGCGCCACGCCCTGCGTGCAATGGTCATGAAGGGTTAAGCTATGGAGCTTCCGCAGCGTAGGCCTAACCGGATCCCCAATTATGATTACAGCACCCCTGGGGCATATTTTATCACCATCTGTACGAAAGATAAAAAATGTATTTTTTGGGAGAATGTAGGGGCGACCATTGGTCGTCCGCCAAAACCCATGTTATCACACTGCGGTAGGATCGTAGATGCTGCCATTCGCAGCATTCCTGCGTATTACCCAGCAATTACTTTAGATCATTATGTGGTGATGCCAAATCATATTCATTTACTGCTGCAGATCAATACAGATGCAGACGGACAACCGATGGTCGCCCCTACGATCTCTACGGTGATTCAACAGCTAAAAGGCGTAGTCACAAAGCAGATTGGTCATCCTGTTTGGCAGAAACTGTTTCACGACCATGTGATCCGCGGAGAAATGGATTATCTGAAGATTTGGGAATATATTGACAACAATCCCACCCGGTGGGAAGAGGATTGTTTTTATATAGAGTGATCTGATGAAACGCTCGGTTTGGAAATGGACATTTGGTCTTTCTTTGGTCTTACTGGTTCTCCTTATCTTATTTGCAATTGGTATTTGGGCGCTTGGAAACGCGACGGCTGCTATACTCGGCGGACTCATGGGATTTATGGATTCGGATAATTTCGGTTATCAATATTTGCCCCTGGGTGATTTTTTGAAAAATACGATCTGTTCGCCGTTATTTTACATTTATATGGCAGATCTGGCATTGCTGATGATATCGGCTGTGGCATTGATTTTGAATCGAAAACATAAGTAATGGCGAGCATTACTCGTCTGAATATACGCTTTATTTGTGACGGTAGGTAGCGGACGACCGATGGTCGCCCCTACAGATTTGATTTAGGAGGTTTTTATGAGCCTTGAGTTTTCTGATGAACTGAACGCTTCCCCCATCATTTCCCCCACCTTTGCGCCGCTGGACGCGGGCGAGATCGGTCTGCGGCCGAAGCTGCTTTCCGACTACACCGGCCAGGAGAAGGCCAAGGGGAATCTGTCCGTATATATCGAGGCCGCGCGGCTGCGCAATGAGCCGTTGGATCACACCCTGCTCTACGGTCCTCCCGGTCTGGGCAAGACCACGCTGGCCGGCGTCATTGCCAACGAGATGGGCGTGAATATCCGCATCACCTCCGGCCCCGCCATCGAAAAGCCCGGTGACCTGGCAGCGCTGCTGACCAATCTAAATCCCGGCGACATCCTGTTTATCGACGAGTTCCACCGCCTCAACCGGGTGGTGGAGGTGATACTGTACCCGGCCATGGAGGATTTCGCCATCGACATCATCGTGGGCAAAGGCCCCAGCGCCAATTCCATTCGCCTGGATCTTCCCAAGTTCACCCTGGTGGGCGCTACCACCCGGGCAGGTCAGCTTTCCGCGCCTCTGCGTGACCGCTTCGGCGTATCGCTGCGGCTGGAGCTGTACACTCCCCAGGAGCTGAGCCGGATCGTCACCCGATCCGCCGCCATTTTGGGCATGGAGATCGACCCCCATGGCGCTATGGAGATCGCTTCCCGCAGCCGCGGCACCCCCCGTATCGCCAACCGCTTCCTGCGCCGTGTCCGGGACTTCGCCCAGATCATGGGCAACGGCACCATCACCAAGGAGGCTGCCGACCTTGCGCTGCGGCGGCTGGAGGTGGACGAGCTGGGTCTGGATGCCATCGACCGCAGGATGCTCACCGCCATCATCGACCATTACGGCGGCGGCCCGGTGGGTCTGGAGACCCTGGCAGCCACCATCGGCGAGGAGGCCGTGACCCTGGAGGATGTGTACGAGCCGTACCTGATGCAGCTGGGCATCCTCACCCGCACCCCCCGTGGTCGCTGCGTCACACCCAAGGCCTACGACCATCTGCATATCCCCTACGAAGGGCAGACACAATTCAGTTTGTAATTTCTGGAATTTCACATATCTTTCCTGTATATTCGTAATTTTTTGTAAAAAATCATGGAATGAAGCATTGACAATTGTTAATATTCTATGTATAATGCGATTTGTGGTACAACCACAATTATTAAATGACTCCGCGTCACAACCAGCATGTGGTGTATCACGGGGCAAAAAACCGAAGAGAGGTATTTTCCAATGTACGAAGACAAGACTTTAGTTTGCAAAGAGTGCGGCAACGAATTCGTTTTCACCGCCGGTGAGCAGGAGTTCTACGCTGAGCGTGGCTTCCAGAACGAGCCCCAGCGCTGCAAGGCCTGCCGTGACGCTCGCAAGAACGCTACCCGTGGCCCCCGTGAGTTCTTCACCGCTACCTGCGCCCGTTGCGGCGGCGAGGCCAAGGTTCCCTTCGAGCCCAAGTCCGATCGTCCCGTGTTCTGCAGCGAGTGCTTCGCTCAGATGCGTGCCAACGGCTAATTGCAAATAACACAGCAGGGTCGGAGCAATCCGACCCTGTTTTTTTATTTTTCATAAATGATAAAGGCAAGGCAACGCACCAAAGTCATGTCATTGCGAGGAGCGAAGCGACGTGGCGCCCGAGCGCATAGCGCGAGGAAGTGCCCTTGGGGTGCAATCTCCCGGTACAATTGTACGGCTACATTCGTACTGATGTAGAGGCGATACCCTACCGGGAGATTCCCACGGACGGCGCAGCCGTCCTCGGAATGACAGATTTTTACCTTGGTGCGCCGACCCAGACGAACCGAAAAGGCCCCCTTGTGTAAAGGGGGCTGTCATGCGAATAGCATGACTGGGGGATTGTCGAATGTCAGACAACAATCCCTCCGACCTCGCTGGCGCTCGGCCACCTCCCTTTGCACAAGGGAGGCTTTCGGACGGCCAATGGCCGCCCCTACATGGATCATCTTACCTCTTTGCGCCGATTCTTACAATTCCATCCCGGGAGGTTAAGGGAGGATCAAGACCCTCCCCTGCATTGGCTAACATTTCAATTGTCCACCTTTACCTCCGGCAGGCCGGTGATACTGGTCAGCACCGACAGGATCCCCGCCAGCACCGACGCGGAGATCACCATCACCCAGTTGATCTCCTGCAGCACCGCCGCGGTGCCAATGGTGGCCACCGCCGTCTGGGCAACCGTCCGGATGGCCCGCACCAGAGCCGCCTTCCCCCATGCGATAAACTTTTCCCGATCCATAGCTCCTCCTTATCCCGGCTTATGGTAAGCCTTCAGTTCCCGGATCTCATGGCAGCACTCCGCCATCTGTCCCTCCAGACGGTAGGTGCGCTCGATGAGATTATTGTGCCTGTTAACTTTCTCCTCCAGCTGGCTCAGACGGAATTGGGTCAGCTTCTGGGATGCCAGCACCCCCAGCAGCGACCCCACCAGCGTACCGGCAAAGCCCAAAAGCGCCACCAGCAGCTGCTCCGTCATACGAAGCTCCCTTCGTCCACCCAGCCGTAAGGGCCTGCCGCCCCCGTCTTCACCAAATGGTAAGGGTGCAGCTTGCCGGGAGCCACCTTGGTGAGCTTCGCTTCCCCGGCGGGACGCGTCTCCCCCTGAGGGGCATTGGCGTTACTGTACTGCAGACCACCCAAAAAGTATACCGTATCCCCCACCTGGGGCGCAGGCAGCTCCCCGTCCGCCTGCGCCCGATCCTGTATGACAGCGCTGTGCCCCGCATCCTGCAGCAGCTGCGCCGCCTTTTGGGCAGCGGCATGGCTTTCGTAAGGCCCTGCCGTTACATAGTATGTACCCGTGGGTTTCAGCTGTTCATTGACCAGCTCCGCGATCAAGGGAAAACGGGATTGGAGATACGGCCCGGGGCAAGCGGTGGCCGCGAACATATTGTGCCGGGTGAGATTCCCCTCAGCGTCCCCGGTGTACTCCAGCTTCTCGATGCCGTTGCGCCGGCAGATATCCACACACAGAGCGACGAGCTTGTCGAAAACCTTGTCGCTCACCGGCCAATCGCCGCCTTTTTTACTGTTGGATACCTCGATGGTCACCGCCCGCTCGTCATTTTCCCGGTTGGAGCTGGTCCATGCCCGGTTGCCTTCCTCCACATACAGACCCACCCGCCCATCGGAGCCGATGCCGTAGTTGCTGGATGCCTGCCGGGCAGGGCTGGCGAAGACCCGCCCCAAACCTTCCACCGTGGCAACAGATGCGGTGTGATGAATGGTGATCTTGGTGATGGGATACTTCCGGGGATTGTTGCTGTTGGGAGAGATCTTGATAAAATCTACAAGCTCACTTCTGCTCACATTGCCCTCCTTACTTCCAGGTGCCGACCACATACAGGGAGAAGGGGATCTGGGAGCCGTTGCCGTTGGCGTTCAGACCATAGTAGCGGATGTCCAGCTTGTTATCATTACAGGTGACGGAGGACCAATTGACATAGTGCCACATGGTGACGCCGCCGCCGGCATACTGGATGGTCTTTACCAGCGGTACGCTGATGTTGCTCTGGGTGGCATAATAGAGTCCGGAAGCGGAAGTGAAGGATACGGTGAACGGATGCTCATTGGTCCAAAGCTCGATCCTGCCGCCGTCCCACTTGCGGTAATTCCAGATGCCGGACTTGCCCTGCTCCACCACCCGGTCCGCAGCCCCCAGGCTGACCCAGGGCGTCCAGATATCCTCATCCAGCGCGTAGTCATAGCAGAAACTGCGGCGGATGGGTTCCATGCCGGTGACCATGAAATAATACGTCTGGACGGTGAAGGAATCGCTGTAGCGCTCCACCCGCAGCAGACCGTTGAGAGATTCCAGCACACCGCTTACCAGGGGCGTCTGGCTAGTGTAGTGATACCAGCCGGTGGGGATGGAGGTGTCATCCGCATCAGAGATGACCGTCATCTCTCCCGCACCCAGACCGCAGCCGATGACCTGCCCCAGCGCCTCCCCCACCGCCGCCGCATCCGCCGCGGCACCCTCCATGGAAAGGGACGGGTCGATGGTCACCGCCGAGGCGGCCGCTTCCGCCCGGGCGGCTGCGTCTATGGCGTCGGCGACAGACTCCGTGAAGGCACTGTAGTAGACCTCCGCCTCGGGACTGTCGGCGCCGGGAACACTCTCCACATTGTAAAGAATGTTCCAGATCCCCAGCTGGCTGCCCTCGGGGTCGTGGATGGTCAGACACATGGTGCCGCCGGTGCCGGTGAGCATCTGGGCGATCAGCTCCACCGTCAGCACATTGCCGGAAACGCTCACGGCGGAATGCTCCCCCACGGCGGTGTAGTTACCCTCTCCGTCGGTGCCTGCATACCAGATGCAGTAGCGACTCCCGGCGGCGGGGAAATAGTTGATGCCGTTGTCCGTGAGGAAGATCTGGAATTTGCGGCCAATATCCGCCTGCTTTGCATGGATCACCGGCAGCTTTTGGCTCCGGTTGGAAATATCGATGGTAATTTGTTGCATTTTTGCACCACTCCTTTCACCCCAGCGAAAAAAAGAACACCGGATTGCACATAAGCATGCAACCCGGTGATTTATTTGTCCAAATCAATGAAAAGAGGTACGATGTTCTATGTAGGGACGGTCAATGACCGCCCGCATATACCCTCCCCCGGGGGGAGGGTGCCCCCGAAGGGGGCGGGAGAGGAACGGCGAAATGTTGGACACGGGAAGAAGCCTGGTACAGTGTGCTTATCGCCGGATTACCGCCCGCATTCCTCTTCCGCCTCGCTTACGCTCGGCACCTGTGAATCAAGGTATGATTGCCCCCGGCAATCATATAGATTAGGGATTCGCTGCGCGGAGCACCACCCCCGGGGGAAGGTATAAGGTGCGCCTCCCTCGTAGGGGCGGCAAAAATAAAAGGACCGGCGTTTCACCGGTCCTTTTACAAAAACTATCCGTTGGGCAAAAAGCACAGGTTCAGATCCACCTTGCCGCCGATGCCGTCCACCATACCCGCGCTGGTGTACTGCCACATATCCACCTTGTAGGGGAAGGCCATGGCATCGCCGTACTGCGCCAGCCAGAAGCCGTAATCCGTCAGCTGCTCCAGATACAGAAGGTCCATGGCCATCTCCGGATTGAAGTAGACCATCGCCTGCCGGCCGGCGGCACGGATCGTCTCGCAGAAGGCCACGGCGCAGGGGGTCACTTCCTCCGCCTTCATGCCGTAGGTGCGGCCCTTGGTCTCGCCGTTTTCAAAGACCTCCCAATCGAAGGTCACCGGCAGCTGCAGCCGGATGCCCGTCAGCGCGTCCAGAACGAATTCCGCCTCCTCGATGGCTTCCGCCTCATTCAGCGCCTGGGAGTAGAAGTATACGCCCACCTGCAGACCCGCTGCCTGAGCCTGGACAATGTTATCAAGGGCGTAAGCGTCCAGAGAGATCTTGCCGGCAGCGCCGTAGCCACGGTTGCCGATGCGGATCATGGCGAATTCCACCCCGGCGGCGGCCACCTTCTGCCAGTCGATGTCACCCTGATATTTGGAAACATCCACACCCAGCATCGCCGGAGCGGCGGTGCAGGTGAGATACCCGTCCACATACGCAAAATCCCAGGGCTCGAAGGGGTTGGGGGCAGGCTCATGCTCCGTCGGCTCCATGGGGTCCGGCTGGATGGTCTCCTGGGTCGGCTCGGTGGAAGGCTGGGTCTGCTCCGTGGGCTGGGTGCTGAGCTGCTCCTGGGTCGGTGCGGAGGGTTCTGCCGGAGCATCGCAGCCGGCAAAAAGCAGCAAAATTGCGCACAGGGTCAAGGCTAAGATCCGCTTCATGGCCAAGGCCTCCTTTCGTTTTCGCCAGTATATCATATTTTTCTTCTCTTGCCAAGTGGCAGTAAGCACCAGGCTCTTGTAGGGGCGGTCAACGACCGCCCGAAAGCCTCCCTCTGATGAGGGAGGTGGCCCGAAGGGCCGGAGGGAGAGAAAATGTATCGGGGTTTCTCTCCCCCAGTCACGCTGATCGCGTGACAGCCCCCTCGTCAGAGGGGGCCAAGATGGGGAATCGTCTGTCCTATCGTAGGGGCGGTCATCGACCGCCCGCATATACCCTCCCCCGGGGGGAGGGTGCCCCAGTGCGCACACTGGGGCGGGAGAGGAATGGCGAAATGTTGGACATGGGAAGAAGCCTGATACGGTGTACTTATCGCCAGGTTACCGCCCGCATTCCTCATCCGTCACGGCTATCGCCGTGCCACCTGTGAATTAAGGTAAGATTGCCCCC
>JBGVJN010000023.1:0-2956 GCA_045129455.1 Faecousia sp.
GCCTGGGGGTGGCACGGCGCAAGCCGTGATGGAGGGATTGTAAGGTGTCGGGCAGGACAATCCCCCAGTCAGCCTGTTCGGCTGACAGCCCCCTTTACACAAGGGGGCCTTTTTGCGGCGGGACCAAGGCCCCGCCCTACAGTATTGCCGTAGGTGCGTCGCCCTTGTAGGGGCGGTCATTGACCGCCCGTCTTGCCTCCCTCGTTTTGAGGGAGGTGGCACGGCGCAAGCCGTGACGGAGGGAGTTAACTCCCCCAGTCAGCCTGTTCGGCTGACAGCCCCCTTTACACAAGGGGGCCTTTTTGCGGCGGGACCAAGGCCCCGCCCTACAGTATTGCCGTAGGTGCGTCACCCTCGTAGGGGAGGTCATTGACCGCCTATACCCTCCCCCGGGGGGAGGGTGCCCCAGTGCGCACACTGGGGCGGGAGAGGAATGGCGAAAGGTTGGATACGGGAAGAAGCCTGATACGGTGTACTTATCGCCAGGTTACCGCCCGCATTCCTCATCCGCCTCGCTTACGCTCGGCACCTTCCCCCCCGGGGGAAGGTATAAGGTGCGCCACCCTCTGTTACAAATTATTCTGCGTTGCGCTTTTTCATCAGCTGGCGCATACGGATACCGTGGTCCAGCTCACGCTTGCGGATACGCAGGCTCTTGGGGGTGCATTCCAGCAGCTCATCGTCCGCCAGGAATTCCAGGCACTGCTCCAGAGAGAAAACTCTGGGGGGGACAAGACGGATGGCGTCGTCGGAGCCGGAGGCGCGCATATTGGTCAGCTGCTTGCGCTTGCACACATTGACGGTCATATCCTCATTGCGGCTGCAGATGCCCACCACCATGCCGGCGTACACAGGGGTACCCGGTCCGATCAGCAGGGCGCCACGCTCCTGGGCAGCGCCCAGACCGTATGCCACCGCTTCGCCGCTTTCGTGGGCGATGAGGCTGCCGGTGAGACGGCGCTCGATCTCGCCCTTCATGGGGGCGTAGCTGTCCAGCACGGAGCTCATGATGCCTTCACCACGGGTGTCGGTGAGGAATTCGCTGCGGTAGCCGAACAGACCCCGGGAGGGGACCATAAATTCCAGACGGTAGCGGCTGCCCATGGGAGTCATGCCCAGCAGATCGCCCTTGCGGCGGCCCATTTTCTCGATCACCGCGCCCATGCATTCCTCCGGCACATCCGCCACCATCCGCTCGATGGGCTCGCAGACCTTGCCGTCGATGACCTTGGTCAGCACTCTGGGGGTGGAAACGGCGAACTCGAAGCCTTCCCGGCGCATGGTCTCCATGAGGATGGACAGGTGCATCTCACCACGGCCGGCCACATTGAAGGCGTCGGTGCCTTCCTCGGTGACATGGAGGGAAACATCCTTTAAAAGCTCCTTTTCCAGACGGTCACGGAGATTCCGGGAGGTGACGAACTTGCCTTCCTTGCCGGCGAAGGGGGAATCGTTCACGGAGAAGGTCATCTCGATGGTGGGGTCGCTGATCTTCACGAAGGGCAGCGCCTCGGGAGCATCGGTGGCGCAGATGGTGCGGCCGATGGTGATGCCGGCGATGCCGGACAGGGCGACGATCTCGCCTGCGGAAGCGGACTGGATGGGATTCTTGCCCAGACCGTCATATTCGTACAGGGCTACCACCTTGCTCTTCTGCTTCAGCTCCGGGTCATGGTAGTCACAGATGGTGACCTCCTGGTTCACCCGAATGCTGCCACGCTCCACACGGCCGATGGCGATGCGGCCCACATACTCATTGTAGTCGATGGAGCTGACCAGCAGCTGCAGAGGGGCATTCTCGTCGCCGGTGGGGGCGGGGATATAGTTGACGATGGTCTCAAACAGAGGAACCAGATCCGTGCCCACCTCGTCGGGGCCGTAGGCAGCGGTGCCCTGGCGGCCGGAGCAGAAGACGGTGGGGGAATTGAACTGCTCATCGGTGGCGTTCAGATCCAGCAGCAGCTCCAGCACCTCGTCCATCACTTCCTCGATGCGGGCGTCGGGCTTGTCGATCTTGTTCACGGCCACGATCACCTTGTGGCCCAGCTCCAGGGCCTTCTGCAGCACGAAGCGGGTCTGGGGCATGGGGCCTTCCGCTGCGTCCACCAGCAGGATGACGCCGTTGACCATCTTCAGGATCCGCTCCACCTCACCGCCGAAGTCGGCGTGGCCGGGGGTGTCCACGATGTTGATCTTGGTGTCCTTATAGTAAATGGAGGTGTTCTTTGCCAGGATGGTGATGCCGCGCTCCCGCTCCAGGTCGCCGGAGTCCATGACCCGATCCACGGTGGACTGATTTTCCCGGTAGATGCCGCCCTGCTTGAGCATTTCGTCCACCAGGGTGGTTTTGCCGTGGTCAACGTGAGCGATAATGGCGATATTGCGAATATTTTCCTGAGATGCCATAAAGGATGCTCCTTTGTATCTAAAATGGTGAAATAATTTCTTCCAACCTTAAAAACATACCACATGTACAAAAGAATTGCAATATTTTTGGTAAAATTTCTGAAATTCCCCCCCGTGCCTCCCTCGTAGAGGGAGGTCAGAGGGAGTGTGATGAAAACTTTGCGACACTCCCCCAGTCAAAAATCAAAGATTTTTGCCAGCCCCCTCATAACGAGGGGGCCGAGATGGGATTATCGTAGGGGAGGGTCTTGACCCTCCCTTAACCTTACGGAAAGGAAATGTCCAAATCGCCGCAACCATATAAAAATCATGTCATTCCGAGGACGGCTATGCCGTCCGTGGGAATCTCCTGGTAGGATGTCACCTCTACTTCAGCGCCTATGTAGACGCAAAATTGTACCGGGAGATCGCCACGGCCCGATGGGCCTCGCAATGACATGACTTTGGTGCGTTGCCCTTGTAGGGGCGGTCATCGACCGCCCGAAAGCCTTCTCCTCAAGAAGAAGCCTTTTGCGGCGGGACACAAGGCCCCGCCCTACGATGTTTCCAT
>JBGVJN010000024.1:0-37723 GCA_045129455.1 Faecousia sp.
TGGCTGCTATTTTTCGAAAAGAATAGCCTTCGGACAAAAGTTGTTGTAGATATTTTCTTTCTTCTAGTGTAAAATGTGTGTAGGACAATATGCTTACCTCCGTGTAGTTTGTTTGTGTAGCAACTACATTTTACACTATGGGTCGCATATTGTCTTATTTTATTTTGGGTGTTGCACTTCAAATTGTAACCTGCCAGGCCCCCTCTGACGAGGGGGCTGTCAGCGAAGCTGACTGGAGGAGAGAAAACCCAAAATATTCTCAGTTTTAAGTAAATACCGATAAATATCGAACATTTTCTCTCCCTCAGCCGCCTGCGGCGGCAGCTCCCTCGTCAGAGGGAGCCAAGGGCGCTCCCGCGCCAGAGTGTTGATTGGCAGCAAAAGCCATCACCTTCTTAAGGTGATGGCTTTTGCTGTCTGGCCCGGTATTGTCCCGGTGTGCAGCCGGTGGCTTCCTTGAATTTTTGAATGAAGAAGGATACATTTTCAAAGCCGCAGGCAGAGGCGGCCTCCAGCACTGAAGCGCCCTGGAGCAGCTGCACCTGGGCATGACGGATCCGCAGGGCGGTGAGGTAGCCGATGGGGGTGGAACCGGTGTGCTTTTTGAAATAGGTGCAGAAATATTTCGGACTCATTCCCGCACTGGCGGCGATGCCGTCCAGGGTCAGCTTCTGGGAATAATTGGCACCCATATAGTCCAGAGCCTTGTGCAGCGGCGCGGCGGCGGTCTCCGTTCCCGGCTGCAGCAGCCCCTTCTGCTGGCACAACGCCAGGAAAACCAGCAGCTGGGCCGTGATCAGCGGTGCGTTTTTTTGACGATCGGCACAAAGCTCTGAGATCTGCCGGAACAGGGCGATCAGCTCCGGGTCGGCGCTTTGCGTCGGGAAGCGCAGTTTGCCGCTGTAAAGTGGGGAGAGCAGCTGCTTGCGGATCAGACTTTCCGGGGGCAGCTCCAGCAACCGACGGGGCAGCACCAGGCAATCATACCGGGAAGGGGGCTGCTCCACATACATTCCGTGGATCTGGCCGGAGCTGATGAAATACAGCTGCCCCGGGCAGGTGCGCAGCACATCTCCGTCCAGAAAGACGCGGGTGCTTCCTTCCAGGCAGAACAGGATCTCCAGATCGTTGTGGTAGTGCAGGGGCGTGATGCAGGCATCGGGCAGGGTGCCTTTCTGCCGGATAAAATCCAGCGGAAATTCCGGCGTTCCCCGGGTGACCTTTTCAATGGTAGCTTTCATACCGCCTCCATGTGAATATAGTGATACTATCTGTGAATATATTATAAGATTTTTCAGAAAAAAGCAACTATAATAATACTCGGAGGTGTTTTTATGAAAAAGCGTTTTACCTGGCCTGTCACACCTGTGGCGGCAAAGGAGAATATTGTAATATTCGGCACTCTGCGCTTTACCGTGCTGACGGAGCAGCTGATCCGCATCGAGCAGGATCCTCAGGGCATCTTTGAGGATCGGGCCAGCCAGTCGGTATTTCACCGGGACTTTGTGCCGGTTCAGTTCAGGGTTGCCCGAGAGCCGGAGCTGGTTCTGGAGACGGCAAAGCTGCGTCTGACCTGCGGCGGCACGCTGGAAAGCCTGTGCATTACCCTCAAGTGCGTTCCCGGTACCAGCTGGCATTACGGCGATCCCTTTGAGACTCTGGGCGGCACGGTATCCACATTGGATACGGTGGACGGCGAGATCCCGGTGGAGCCGGGCGTCTGCTCCCGCCAGGGCTTTGCGGTGCTGGACGATTCTCAGTGCATGATCCTCAACGACGGTTGGGTGGATGTGCGCAGCGAGAATACCAAGGATCTGTATTTCTTTGGCTACGGCTATGAGTATAAGAAGGCTGTGGCGGACCTGTACCGGCTGACGGGCAGAGCGCCCCTGCTGCCGGACTATGCTCTGGGCAACTGGTGGAGCCGCTACCATGCCTACACCCAGGAGGAATATCTGGCGCTGATGGACAAGTTCCGCCGGGAGGACATTCCCTTCTCCGTGGGCGTTGTGGATATGGATTGGCATATTACGGAGCTTCCCGACGGAGAATCCGGCTGGACGGGCTATACCTGGAATGAGGAACTGTTCCCGGATTACCGGCAGTTTTTGAAGGATCTGCACGGCTTCGGAATCAAAACGGCGCTGAACCTGCATCCTGCCCGCGGTGTTCGCAAGCACGAAGCGATGTATGAGGATATGTGCAAGGCTCTGGGCAAGCCTGCTGACGGCACGCCCTGCAACCTGGATATCCTCAGCCCCGAATACATGGAAAAGTATTTTGATGTGATCCACCATCCCTATGAGGAGGACGGCGTGGACTTCTGGTGGATGGACTGGCAGCAGGGCAAGGACTACCATTGGATCCACGAGCCCAACCGTGACGGCAAGCTCCGGGATCCCAGAGAGATCCTGGATCCGCTGTGGCAGCTGAACCATCTGCACATTCTGGATATCCAGCGTGACGGAAAGCGTCCCATGTTCTTCTCCCGCTACAGCGGCCCCGGCAGCCAGCGCTATCCCGTAGGCTTCTCCGGCGATACGGTGGTCACCTGGGAATCCCTGGACTTCCAGCCCCACTTCACCGCCATGGCCTCCAATGTGGGCTATAGCTGGTGGAGTCATGACATCGGCGGCCATTACGCAGGCTACCGGGATGACGATCTTACGGCCCGTTGGGTGCAGTTGGGTGTGTTTTCTCCCATCAACCGGCTCCATTCCTCCTGCAATCCCTTCATCAACAAGGAGCCCTGGGACTACGATGCCATCACCGAAAAGGTCATGCGCCAAAGCCTGAAGCTTCGCCATCAGCTGTTCCCGTACCTTTATACCATGAACTACCGCACCCATACCCAGCTGGAGCCCCTGGTGCAGCCCATGTACTACAGCCATCCCCAGCGCCAGGAGGCCTATGATGTGAAGAACCAGTTCTGGTTCGGCGATCAGATGATCGTGGCTCCCATCACCAGTAAGCGCAGCGCTGCTACCGGTATGGGTATGGTCAAGGCCTGGATCCCTGAGGGGATCTGGACGGACTTCTTCACCGGCACGGTGTATAACGGTCTGCAGGGCCGGATGCTGGATCTTTATCGGGATGCCTATTCCATCCCCGTTCTGTGCAAGGCCGGTGCCATCGTGCCCATGCGGGCTCATACGCCCCATGATAACCGCCTGAGCGGCGCGGAAGCGCTGGAGATCCTGGTATTCCCCGGCGCGGACAACAGCTTCACCCTCTATGAGGATGCCGGCGACGGCAATGCCTATCAGCAGGGGGCCTTCGTCACCACAGAGCTGAGCCTCCGGTATTCCAAGACCCACGCCGTGTTTACCGTGGCATCTGCCGCGGGCGACCGGACGCTGATCCCGGAAAACCGAAGCTATGAAGTGAAGTTCCGGGGCTTTGAAAAGCCCGCCAGGGTGAGCGTCAACGGAGAAGCTTGCAGATTTACCTATGATCCCGAAACCCAGACGATCATCGTCCGTCTGGAGGCAGCCACTGCCGACGGCTTCCGTGTGGAGCTGGAGGGTGAGGCGCTGCGGGGTACCAATGCCAATTGGTTGGATCGGGCCGTGGAGATCCTCAAGCGCAGCCAGATCGGCATGGATGCCAAGGAGCGCACCTACAGATATCTGCAGGAGAAGAAATACTGGAACGATCCTTACTTCTTCGTGAAGGAGTGCCTGCACTTTGCCCGCAGCTGGGAAGAGAAGGATGCCGCCCGTGCTGTGCTGGAGCTGTATTTGTGCGAACGGGAATATAAGCGTCCGTAACCAACAGGAGTTGATTGAACAGTTGCACCGCACCAGAGCCTCCCTTTACACAAGGGAGCCTTTGGATGCTGAACTGAAAACTGCATAATATACGCAAGATCTCCCGGGGGCGGCTGCCTCCGGGAGTTTTTGCCGAAAGATGTCGTACAAAGCAGTATTGACCCGGGACAGGGAACGCAGTATAATAAGGCATCACATAAAAAGGGGGCAGCGCCCTGTGATCGCCAATTACCATACCCACACCACCTTCTGCGACGGCAAGAATACCCCGGAAGAGGTGATCCTCACCGCCATAGAGAAGGGTTTTACCGCCATCGGTTTTTCCGGCCATGGCTTCACCGCCTTCGACCGCCGCTACTGCATGGAGGATACGGCAGGCTACCTGCGGCAAATGCGGGAGCTGAAGGAGAAATACCGGGGGAAGATCCATGTGATCATCGGCTCCGAGGAGGATGCCTTCGCGCCGGTCGACCGCAGCGACTATGAGTACATCATCGGCTCGTCCCACTATTTCCGGGATGGGGATCAATACTACCCCATTGATTCCGGCCCGGATTATTTTGCCCGATGCCTGGAGCTGTTTGGCGGCGACCATATCCGCCTTGCCCAGACCTACTATGAGCAGTTTTGCGGCTACCTGGCCTGGCGCAAGCCGGACATCATCGGCCACTTTGATCTGGTGACCAAGTTTGAAGAGCGGACGCCGATGTTTTTCAACGATCCCCGGTATCAGCAGCTTTCCCAGAAATATCTGCTGGAGGCCATTAAGACCGGCTGCGTGTTCGAGGTGAACACCGGTGCCATCTCCCGGGGCTACCGCACCACGCCCTATCCCAGTCGGGAAATGCTGCACACGCTGAAAAAGCACGATGCACGGCTGATCCTGTCTTCCGACAGTCACCGGGCGGATACCATCGACTTCGCCTTTGAGGAGGCGAAGCTGATCTTGAAGGATGTGGGCTTTACCCATGTGTATACCTTCCTGGACGGACAGTTTGTGAAGGACCCTCTTTACTAACCCTTCGTTGACAGGACGGCCATTATTTGGTATAATCCAACATATACGCCTGCGGGCGGAAAATGGAGAAAAATATGATGTTCAGAAAGATTTTTGGCGCCTTGCTGTGCCTGCTTGGCATCGGCGTGGCGATCTTCACTGTGAATATCGGTCTGCGTAATCAGGATGCCCTGCCTGTGCTGGTGGAAACACCCGTGACTGCCCGGCAGCGGCTGGAGCAGGTGCTGGATTCCGTCTGTTCCGGGGACTACGATACTGCCGGTACCATGATCTACGGTGATCTTTCCTTCGGGGTGGATTCCCTGCCGGAGGATCCTGTGAGCCTTATGTTCTGGAATGCTTTCCAGGAAAGCCTCAGCTATACCCTGGAAGGGGAGCTGTACACCACCCGGGAAGGCCTTGCGCAAAAGGTATGCATCACCGGTCTGGACTTTTCCAGCGTGACGGCCACCCTGCGTGAACGCTCCCAGCATTTGCTGGAGCAGCGGGTGGCGGATGCGGAGGATATGTCCGAGATCTATAACGAAAATAACGAGTACCGTGAGGAACTGGTCATGTCCGTGCTGTATGAGGCTGCCCAGGCGGCCTTGGCGGAGGATGCCGAATATCCCGAAAAGGAGATCATCGTCAATGTGATCTACCGGCAGGGACAGTGGTGGATCGTCGCGGATGATGCGCTGCTGGATGCGGTTTCCGGCGGCATTGCGGGTTAAGGAGGGAACACGATGGGAAAATATTCTAGACCCTCCCAGACCGGGAAGATCCTTCAGCAGCTTCTGCGCTGGGCGCTGATCGCCGCTGCCGCGGTGGTCTGCGTCATGGGTACGGTGCCGATCCTGAAAAGCGTCGGTATGGGCTCCGGTGTCAATACCGCCGCGGGGCAGGATGTTTCCGTGGATGTGGCGCTGATGGATCGCTACGATATGTACATGAACAACCAGGTCAGCAATGCTTTGGATGGCGTGCTGTCCATTGATAAGGTCTACTGGCTCAGTGACGATGATCTGATCGCCCCGGAGCCCAAGAAGGAATGCTTCGGCGTCAGCAACAATCCTTCGGAGCTGGGCTGGCTGCTGGAGGATGCCCAGAAGATCCTGAAGGGGCAGGATACCCTGTTCAGCCTGGATCTGCCCTTCTTCAAAAGCTACAAGTCCGACATGGTCAACTACTATCTGGACGAGACCATGTTCGCTGTCACCTGGAAGCAGCAGTTCGATGAGGTGGTCTACACCATCAGCGAGATAAAGATCAACCATCCGTCCCAGTTCCGCCGCTTCCTTGCCGGCGGTACCTACGGCTCTCCCAAGCGTATGAAGACCACGGATATGGCCATCAGCGTCAACGCGGTGGTGGCTTCCAGCGGTGACTTCTATGGCTTCCGCCGGTACGGTACCATCGTGTACGACGGTGTGGTCCGGCGCATGGAATGCAAGTACGCTGATACCTGCTACATCGACGATAAGGGCGATCTGATCATGGGCTACCGTGGCCAGTTTAATAATGCCCAGGAGGCGCAGCAGTTCGTGGATGACAACAACATCCGCTTCAGCCTGGCCTTTGGCCCGGTGCTGATCGATGACGGTGTCAATGTGACCACCAACTCCTATGCTGTGGGTGAGATCCACGGCCACTATGCCCGCGCGGCCCTGTGCCAGATGGACGAGCTGCACTACCTGCTGGTGACGGTAAACTTTGAGGGTGAAGCGAAGCAGCTGCCCACGCTGAAGGAATTCGCGGATCATATCGAGGATTTCGGTGTGCGGGAGGCCTACACGCTGGACGGTGGCCAGACTGCCGTGATCACCATGAATGACCGCCGGATCAACGCGGTGCAGTTTGGCTATGAGCGTATGATCTCGGATATCATTTACTTTGCGACGGCAGTGCCGGATGGGGAGTGAGTGCTATGGAACAGATCGGATTTATCATTGGTGAGACCTTCCTGTACTGGAGCAGCATCATCCTGACCCTGGCGGCCGTAGCGGCGATCCTGGTATTTTTGGGACTTTACATCGCCAAGGGCGGAAATCCGGTGGCGGGCTTTCTGGCGGTGCCGCTGTCCGCGGTGGCCGGTGTGTACCTTGCCCGGCTGATCCACTGGTATTGCCAGGCGGATGCCTATGAGAGCATGGAAAAAGCCATGACGGACTTTGCTTCCGGCGGCTATGCGCTGATGGGCGTGTTTTTCGGCTGCGTGATCGTGGCCTGTGTTCTGCGTTTGGTGCGTCTGAGCAAGAATCTGCCCCAGATGCTGGATTGCATGGCCCTGGCCGGTGCCGCGGGCATTGCCGCGGGACGGTTTGCGGTACTGTTCAACAGCTCCAACCGGGGACAGGTGCTGGAATCCGTGACCTGGTTTCCTGCAGCCCAGGCGACGGTGGATTCCGTCACCGGCCAGACGGAATACCGGCTGGCGACCTTTGCCTTGCAGGGGATCCTGGCGGGCATCCTGTTTGTGAGCTTGACGGTATTTTACCTCGTGAAGCGGAAGAAGGGGTCGCTGAAGCACGGCGATACCTGCCTGCTGTTTTTGCTGGTGTACGGCGCGTCCCAGGCAGTGCTGGACAGCTGCCGGTATGACTCGTTGTTTTTCCGGAGCAATGGCTTCGTGAGCATTGTGCAGATCCTTGGCTGCGTGAGCATCGTGCTGGCGGTGGTGATCTTCTCTGTGCGGATGGTCATGGCCAGAAAGTGGAAATGGTGGTATCTTGCCCTTTGGGTGCCCATTGCCGCGGCGCTGGGCGGTGCCGGCTATATGGAGTACCATGTGCAGCGGCACGGTGACCAGGCGCTGTTTGCCTACTCGGTCATGAGTGCGTGCCTGCTGGCGGTGGTAGCGATCACGGTGGTGATCCGCGCCCTTGCGGTCACCGCGGAGGCAAAACCGGCGCTCCCTGAGCTGCCCGAAGAGAACTAATGACCTGCCCGGAGAGGAGTGCTGACCTCTCCGGGCAGTTTTTTGTCCTGTGGAACATTCCGGAAATGCGGCGGCTTGCCTTGACTAACGGGGGTTTTTTGCTATAATGTAGTAAGAATTCAGAAAAAGAAGGATTATTATGAAAAAGAAAATCCTGTGGATCACAGAAACCGCGGTGCTATTGGCTTTGTTGATCACCCTCCAATGGCTGACCAAGCCCCTGGGCCAGCTGGTCACCGGCTCCTGCGTCAATGCGGTGCTGGCAGTGGCTGCGCTCCTGTGCGGCTGGAGCAGCGGCTTGACCGTTGCACTGGTAAGCCTGGTGTGCGCGTACCTTTTTGGTATTGCGCCTCAGATCCTTACGGTGCCGGTGATCATGGTGGGCAATGCGGTTTATGTGGTGATCTTGTGCATCGTGGGCAATCAGACCTTCTGGAAGCGGGTCACGGGTCTTTTGGGCGCTGCCCTTTGCAAGTTCGCGCTGCTGTATGTTCTGGTGACCTACGGTATCTGCGGAATTTTGGCCGATACCCTTACAGCCCAGGGGCTGCTGAAGCCGGCAATGCTCAAGGCTTTGCCTGCTACCTTCTCCGCTCCTCAGCTGGTCACCGCTCTTGTGGGCGGTACGCTGGCGATGCTTCTGGTGCCGGTGCTGAAAAAAGCGTTGAAACGAACCTAATGGAAAAGGAGTAATTCATATGCGTGGAATCCCTTCTCTGATTACAGATATTCGTAAAAAGGTATTCACTGAGGTCGCCCGTATGGCCTATGAAGGCGGCGACTATTCCAAGGCGGAGGACCTTCCTTACATCATCGTCCCCGGCGACCGTCCGCTGCACCGGGAATCCGTATTCCTGGAGCGTGCCATTGCCGGTGAGCGTGTGCGCCTTGCCATGGGTCTGTCCATCCGTCCCATTCAGACCCGCAGCCTGATGACCGAGGGCATGGATGCCGCGGCGGTGGCCGAGCAGTACTATGAGCCGCCGCTGGTCAATATCATCCCCTATGCCTGCCATGCCTGCCCCACCAACCAGTACCGGGTAACGGAAAGCTGCCAGAATTGCCTGGCTGCATCCTGCCAGAAGGTTTGCCCCAAGGATGCCATCACCTTCGTCAACGGCAAGAGCCATATCGACCCCGACAAGTGCATCAAGTGCGGCAAGTGCGCCAAGGCCTGCCCCTACCATGCCATCATCCATCTGGAGCGCCCCTGCCAGGCCGCCTGCGGTATGGATGCCATCGTGTCTGATGAGTACGGCCGTGCGGTGATCAACCAGGATAAGTGTGTTGCCTGTGGTCAGTGCCTGGTCAGCTGCCCCTTCGGTGCTATCGTGGACAAGGGCCAGATCTTCCAGGTGATCCAGTCCATTCTGAAGGGCGATAAGGTCATCGCCATCGTTGCGCCGGCCTTTATCGGCCAGTTCGGCAAGCATTCCACCCCCGGAAAGTTCATTGCCGCTATGAAGAAGCTGGGCTTTGCCCGAATCGTAGAAGTGGCTGTGGGCGCGGATATGTGTACCATCGAGGAAGCCAAGGACTTTTTGGAAAAAGTCCCCGCGGAGCAGAAGTATATGGCTACTTCCTGCTGCCCGGCGTGGCATTCCATGATCTATAAGCTGTTCCCCAGCGAGACGGGGAATATCTCCATGACCCTGACTCCCATGGTCTTCACCGCAAGACTCATGAAGAAGAAGTACCCCGGCTGCAAGGTGGTCTTCGTAGGCCCTTGTGCCGCCAAGAAGCTGGAGGCCATCCGTGCGGATATCCGCTCCGATGTGGACTTCGTGCTGACCTTCGAGGAGCTGCAGGGTATGTTTGAGGCCAAGGAGATCAACTTTGAGACCATCGAGCCCATGTTCGATCTGAACGAGGGTACCGCTGCCGGCCGTGGCTTTGCGGTGTCCGGCGGTGTTGCCGGCGCGGTGGCGGATGTGATCCATCAGACCCACCCGGAGGTGGAGGTCAAGACCGCCCGTGCGGAAGGCCTGCGGGACTGCCGCAAGCTGATGATGATGGCCAAGGCAGGAAAGTACAATGGCTACCTGCTGGAGGGTATGGCTTGTCCCGGCGGCTGCGTAGCCGGTGCGGGAACGCTGCTGCCTGTGGAGCTGGCCGCCAATGTGGTGGGCCGCTACCAGAAGGAAGCAGACAGCATCAGCCCCCTGGAAAGTCCCTACCGGGACAAGGGCGAAAGCCTGGACTAAAATTTTAGGAGCGTGCCGACCGGCACGCTCCTTTTTTGCTCGGCAAAGGCGTCTTCTGATCGGCAGGCGAGGGGTGCAAGTGGAGGAAGAACGGGGAAAATTGCCGAAAAAATGGGGATTCACGGAGATAAAAGGCGGGAAATATAATTTTTCTTGCTATTTTTACGATTTTAGAGTATAATGAGCATAATTATAGATATCACTCGAAAGAGAGGCTATATTTATGAAGAAGACCATCGCAAGAATCCTGGCGTTCGTTATGGTGGCTGCCATGCTGCTGTCCGCGCTGCCTGCGGTGTTTGCCGACGAAATCAACAAGGGTACGCTGCCTCCGGGCGCAGCCCAGTCTGTGACTATGAAGGCAGGGGATATTTTCCTCTATTCCTTCACGCCTGCCCAAAGCGGCGACTATATGCTGGGCAGCAGTAATTCCGTGATCCAGCCCGTGATCTCGGAAGTAGATCCAGGCGTGAGCTGGGGCGAGGACGGCTGGAATTACAGTATTTATCCCTTGGAGGGCGGCGTGACCTACACCGTGAAGGTCGATTTCTGGGATTCTTTGAATACATATCCGGATGGCTGCACTGCCGATGTGAAGATCGTCAAGTGTGACCCGCTGAAGAGCATCAGCCTGAATAAGACCACAGCCACCGGCCGTGTGGGAGAAACTGTGGATCTGATTGCCACCACTGATCCTGTCTACATCGACCAGGAAGCCCTGAAATGGTCTGTGGACAATGTTTCTGTGGCCTCCGTTATCAATGACGGCCCCTCCGATTGCAGCCTGCGGCTGGAGAATCCCGGCACGGTGACCGTGACCGCTACTCTGGGCAGCTGCAGCGCCAGCTGCGTCATCACTGTGGAAAGCGACAGCCATATTCCCGGAGGCGCGGAAGTTTGGCCTGTGCAGACTCCTGCCCAGACGTTGACGCTGGCACCCGGACAGACGCAGTTTTATACCTTCTCTCCCGCGGAGACCGGCAAGTATGTGATCTATCATGCCTTCTCTGTCTTCCAGGTGTCCATTGAAGGCCCCGGCTCTCCCCATCAGCCGCCCTTCCAGATCGCCACCCCCTCCGGCACCATGAACGGCTCCTTTGCGGAGCTGATCGCCGGCGAGACCTATACCATCCGGGTGTCGCTGCACGAATTTGAGACCCAGAGCTTCACCGATACCGTCCATCTGGAAAAGACACAGAGTCTGCAGAGCATCCGTGTTCAGAATGTGGATGCGCTCAACGCCACAGCCTACACCGGCTATGTAGGCGGAATGATGCGCCTGTACATCACCACCGAGCCTGCCTACCATGCGGCCGGCACGGTCAGCTGGAGCTCCAGCGACCCGGCGGTTGCTTCCGTAAGTGAATACGGCGATATCGAGCTGCGCTCCCCCGGCACGGCTACCATCACCGTGTCTGTGGACGGAAAGACCGACAATTGCACCGTGACGGTGAAGGAAGCACCGGTCCTGGAGACGGGCAAGTCCACCTCTCTGACCTTCATCGGCTCTTCCGGCGCGGTCGCCCAGTTCACGCCTGCCGAAAGCGGCCGGTACAAGTTCACCATTACCGGTGAAGGCGGTACCTGCGCCATCGAGGAAACAGAGTACGGCACCTATTTTGAGGGCACCGGCACCATGGGCGGCGACCTTGAAGGCGGAAAGACCTACAAGGTGCAACTGGGGGTAGGCCCCGGGATGCATACCGTAAAGGTGGTAAAGGTGGGCGACGATGAAACGGTGGAAAACGGCGGCTCCGGCGCCGGCGACGGCACGGAACCTTCCGAGCCGGTGGAACCCTCCGAACCTGCCGATCCCACCGAGCCTTCTCAGCCGGATGCTCCCACCGAACCTTCCAAGGATATGGAAGTAACTTTGGATCTGAATACGATCCGTGATATTCTGGAAAATTCCGGCGCGGATGGCTCTGTGAAGATCTCCCTCAACACTGCCGCTACCTCCGTAAAGCTGCCTCCGGAAGCGGTGCAGCTGCTCATCGAGGAAGGCAGCAATCTGGAGTTGGATTTTGCCGGCGGTACGGTTACGCTGGATAGCAAGGTGCTGGCTGCCGTCATGCGTGAGGATGCTCAGGCGGTGAGTATCGCGCTTCGCCACGGTCAGATGTCCCAGCTCAATGATTCGCAGCAGGATGCTCTGGCACTGTACAAGGTAGAAGTGCTGCTCCAGGCTCAGATCCTGGCCGACGGCGAGGAGGTCCATGATTTCCAGGGCGGCCAGGCTGTCGTTCGGGTAAATTGCCCCACCGAAGCAGGCAGTGAATATGTCATCTACTATGTGGATGAGGAAGGTACGCTGCAGACCATGGAGACCCAGCAGGGTGATGGCTGGCTGCGCTTTACCACAGGTCACTTCTCTTTTTACGCAGTGGTCAAGACTGCGGCGCCTGCAGCCCAGACACCTCAGCCTGCCGGCTGGATCCTGCCGGTGATCCTGGTGGCAGTGGCGGTATGCGCCGCTGCGGCAGTGGTCCTTCTGGTAAGTAAAAAGCGGAAGAATAAGTAAAACTTTCGGCATCCACAGAGCATACAGGCTCTGTGGATGCTTTTTTTAAAAAAGATCAGAAACGGGATACCCAAAACCGAAAATCTGTGATAAAATTACCAGATGAGACCGATTCTTTTCAGTGCCGATTCAGCAATGGGTGCTATGATCATCTGCGGAAGGGGGAGCGCATGTGCATAATTTGGTTTTTCGCCGGCGGGAGCAGAAGTATCTGCTGACCCAGGCCCAGCGGGATGCGCTGGTCCGGGCCGTGGAGGAACACATGGAGCCGGATGACTACGGCAGAAGCCTGGTATGCAATATCTATTTTGATACCCCCGATCACCGTCTGATCCGCAGATCCCTGGAAGGGCCGGTGTACAAGGAAAAGCTGCGCCTGCGGGGCTACGGCCAGATCCGGGAAGGGGATAAGGTCTTCCTGGAGATGAAGAAGAAGTACAACGGCATCGTCTATAAGCGGCGGGTGAAGCTGCCGGTGGAAATGGCGATGCGGTATATGGCAGACCCCGAGGCGGTGCTGGACAAGGGCCAGATCGGCCGGGAGCTGGACTACTTTAAGCGGTTTTACGGTCAGCTGCGTCCGGCGATGTACTTAAGCTATGATCGGCTGGCATGGCGCTTGGGCGATCTGCGTGTGACGCTGGACTGGAATGTACGCTATCGGGTGCAGCAGCTGGATCTGACGGTGCCGCCGGAGGGTGAACAGCTGCTGGAAGCGGAGCAGTACCTGCTGGAGATCAAGACCGCTACCGCAATGCCCTTATGGCTGGTGGAGGTGCTGGACCAAAACCACATCCGCAAGCAATCCTTCTCCAAATACGGAAAAGCTTATCTGCGCCTTTTGCAGGAAAATAAAATCGAAAGTCGAGGATCCCAATATGTTTGACAGTCTCTTTACTCCCATCTTCAGCGGTGTCAGCGGAATTACCGTTGGAGACTTTCTGATCTGCATCGCCGTGGCGTTGGTGCTTGGCGTGGTCGCCGCCTTTGCCTATGCCTTCCGCGGTGCTTACACCCGCAGCTTTTTGTCCACTCTGGTGCTGCTGCCGCCCATCGTGGCTATGGTGATCATGATGGTAGGCGGCAATCTGGGCACCGGTGTGGCGGTGGCAGGTACCTTCTCTCTGGTGCGCTTCCGCAGTGTGCCGGGTACTGCCCGCGAGGTCTGCGCTATTTTTCTGACGGTGGCCATCGGCCTGGCTTGCGGCATGGGCTTCCCGGGCCTTGCGGCGCTGTTTGCGGTGCTGATGTGCGCTGCCTTTGCGGTGCTGTCCGCGGTCAACTTCGGCGGCCGGAAGAATGGCCAGCTGCGCAAGGTGCTGAAGATCACTGTGCCGGAGGATCTGGAATATGAGGGAATGTTCCGGGAGGTATTCAGCCAGTATACCCAGGAAGCCAATCTGGTGGGCGTGAAGACCACCAATCTGGGCAGCCTCAACCGGCTGACCTATGAAGTGGTCATGAAAAAAGCCGATACGGACAAGGCGTTCATCGACGATCTGCGCTGCCGCAACGGCAATCTGGAGATCAGCCTGACCCTGCAGATGCAGGACAGCCGGGATCTGTGATTTGGAGGTCACTATGCTTCGCAAAGCTTTGATCATACTGCTGGCGGCGGTGCTGTGTATCAGCTGCGCCGCTTGCAAGGACGCACCGGTGATCCTGGATCCGGGCGGGGAAGTGATCACCCCCTCTCAGGGCGGCTCTGAGGTGATCAGCGGCAGTACCACCAAGGTGGAGCTTCCCGCAGGTCAGCTGAGCCCGGACCCGGAGGAATACTTTACCGGTCGGGATCTGGCAGGAACCTGGGAGAATCCGGTGTCGGTCACCCTGGCAGACGGTGCCAGTACCGCAGGTGGCGCGGCAGCGGTATCCGGGAATGATATCGTCATTACTGACGAAGGAACCTATCTTTTCACCGGCAAGCTGTCCGACGGGCAGATCCGTGTGGAAGCGGGAGATTCCGACAAGGTGCAGCTGGTGCTCAGCGGTGTGGATATTTCCTGCACCGGCAGCGCGGCCATCTGCGTTCTGTCTGCCAATAAGGTGTTCGTAACCCTGGCGGAAGGCACGGAGAATATCCTCACCAGCACCGGCGAAATTGAAGCAAGCAGCTACAAGGTGGATGGTGCCGTGTTTTCCAAGACGGACATCGCCTTCAACGGCACCGGCAGCCTGAAGGTCAGCTGCCAGACCGGCCACGGTATCGTGGGCAAGGACGATCTTAAGATCACCGGCGGCAGCTATGAGGTCACCTCTGCCAAGCAGGGCATTTCCGGTAATGACAGTATCCGCATTGCCGGCGGCACGGTCAAGGTCACCAGCGGCACCGATGCCATGCAGACAAAAAATGAAGAGGATGCCGGCAAGGGCTATTTCTTCATGTCCGGTGGTCAACTGGAGCTGAAAAGCGGCGGTGACGGCATCGACGCTTCCGGGGAGATCCTGATCACCGGCGGCAGCCTTACGGTGCTGACCGGGGAGGGAAGCGCTTCTGTGACCCACTCCGACAATAACTGGGGCGGCTGGTGGAACGACGGCGGCAGCGCATCGGATGCTTCCACCTCCTGCAAGGCGCTGAAGGCAGGTTCGCTGCTCACTGTCATCGGTGGTACCTTCCGGCTGGACAGCCAGGAGGATGCGCTGCACAGCAACGGTCATATCGCACTCAATGGCGGCAGCTTTACCATTGCCGCGGGGGACGATGCCATCCATGCCGATGAGCAGCTGGTGATCCAAAGCGGCGAGCTGAATATCACAAAAAGCTACGAGGGCCTGGAAGGAACTTATATCACCGTTGGCGGCGGCGTGATCAGCATGGTATCTTCTGATGACGGCATCAATGCCGGCGGCGGCAATGACGGCTCCGGTATGGCCGGCCCCTGGGGCGGCGGTTTTGAAGCGGCTACCGATGCCTATATCCACATCTGCGGCGGCACGCTGATCATGAATGCCGGCGGCGACGGCATCGACTCCAACGGCGATCTGACGGTCTCCGGCGGCGCCGTGTATCTGGACGGCCCCACCAACGGAGGCAACGGCGCTCTGGACTATGCCGGAGAAGGCAAGGTCACCGGCGGTATCGTCATCGCGCTGGGCTCTGTGGGCATGGCCAGCAATTTTGGCAGCAGCTCCACCCAGGGCGCGATCCTTTGCTCTGTCAGCTCCAACGCGCCGGCAGGCACTCTGGTGTCCGTTGCCGATGAAAGCGGCAAGGTGCTGGCGAGCTATACATCCCAAAAGCAGTTCCAGAGTGTGCTGATCAGCGCACCGGGAATGGTCAAGGGCGGCACCTACACCGTCAGTGCAGGCTCCGCTTCCACGGAGGTCACCCTCACAACCATTGTCTACGGAAGTTCCGGCGGCCCGGGCGGGCCCGGTGGCAGACCCGGCGGTCCTGGAGGCCACGGCGGCAGACCCTGATAACAAAAAAGACCGTCTCAGGACGGTCTTTTTTCCTGTTTCGACCCTTCCCTTGATTCCGGGCGGGGGATGTGATAAAATATATCGAATAGTTTATGGCTTTGCCCGGCAAAGCGGAAAGGTTGACACCGGTGAAGAGACGGATCTTATCCTTGATACTGACTCTCGTGCTGATCTCGGGACTTCTCCCGGTGACGGCGAAGGCGCAGCTTCCCCAGCAGTCGCAGCAGGAGACGATCCAGGCACAGGCAGCCCAGAATTATCAAAAAGCGCTGAAGCAGGTGGGCTGGCGCAGCTTTAAGGGCTTTTGCGGCGCTTGCGTCAGTAATCAGCTGCAGGCCATGGGCATCATCCGGGGTCTCAAGGGCTGCGACGGTAAGGACCAGTTCAACCGCTACCAGCGGAAAAAATACACGGATAACGGCTACCCCGTCCGCAGCTACAGTGCCGCGGCCTACACTCTGGAGGGCGCGATCAACGCGGTGACCGCCAACGGCACGCGCAATGTCTACAATCTGCTGGTGGGCTTTGAGTCCACTATGTCTGAGGCGGGCAAAAAATTCGGTCACGCCCTGTTTGTCCATGCTATCATCGACGGTATGGTCTACTTTGCCGAGTGCAAGGATATGATCATCGGCGGGAAATACTACCCGGAGGGTGCGGGGATCTGCTGCAGCATCCGGGATTTCGTGAATTACTATAACGACGGCAGCACCTTTGACGGCATCAACTGGTTCGGCAACAACACCTGCGCTGAGCAATGCGTCAATTATCCCGCAAAGCTGGCAGGTATGGTGACGCAGGATGCCCCGGCATACTCCGATGTGGGCACCTCCAAGGTTCACGGCGCGCCGAAGGTCACCGGGATCATCCCGACAGGCCAGATGCTGCGCGTGCTGTCCATTATCCAGGCGCCGGACGGTGCTTACTGGTATCGGATCTGGTGGGATGGCCGGGAGTGCTATATCCGGCCGGAGGTGCTGAAGCACTGGCCTGTGGAGCAGGAAGCACCCAGCGTGAATTTGAATTTACCTGCCTCCTTTAAGCAGGGAAAGTGGTTCCGCCTTTACGGCACGGTGGCCACCGAGCTTGGTGCTGTCACCTGGCTGAAGGTGGAGCTGCGTGATGTACGGGAAGATACTGTGGTCTTTTCCGGGGAAACGGAGCCGGGCAGCCCGGTGGCAGATCTGGCAGCCGGCCCTATCTGGAACGCAATGCAATTCTGGCGGCTTCCGGTGGGAGAATATGCGCTGACCGTCAGCGGTACGGTGGGAAGCTATCGGGTGGAAAACGGTGCGCTGGTGCAGGAGCCGGTCACAGGTCAGCTTTGGTGCGGCCGATTCCAGGTCACGGAACATAAAAACCCGCTGCCTTTGGTAAGGCTGGATGCCCAGGGAGGTGTCAGCCGGCTGCAGCAGCTGGCGGCAGACCCTTCCAAGCCCTTGGGAGCGCTTCCCACGCCTGTAAAGGACGGTTACCGATTCCTGGGTTGGTTTACAGAGCCGGAGGGTGGCCAAAAGGTGACGGAGGATGCCCTCATCAGCGGCCATACGACCCTCTATGCCCAATGGTCTGAAGATGCAGCCGGCCATACCGGCTGGCAGGAAACCGACGGCACCTGGATCTATTACCGGGACGGCAGCATCGTGAACGGCTGGTTTTACAGTGAGCAGCTGCGCTTTTGGCAGGATGCCGACGGCGGCTTGATCCCCGGCTGGATGGAAACAGAGGAGGGACTTTACTATCTGACCGGCTCCGGCGCTATGCACACCGGCTGGCTGGATACGGAGGAAGGCAGCTATTTTCTGGGAACGGACGGGCACTGTGTCACCGGCTGGGCCACCATCCGCGGCAAACGCTACCGCTTTGACGATGGCGGTATGCTGAAGGAAGGCTGGTTTTATACCCCCGGCGGCCTTTGCTATTTGACCCGGCCCAACGGCGTGGTCACCGGCCTGCGTCAGATCGGCGACAGACGCTGCCTCTTTGACAGGGAAGGAAACTTCGTGATGACCTTTCCGGGACGGGACAGAACCTACGGCAGCATCCCCTGGATACATTGACTTTTCTTCTGATTTCTCATATAATAAATATTGGCCCAAAACAGGGCATTACCGCAAGGAGGTATTGTACGCATGAAAGGAATCATCCTGGCCGGCGGCTCCGGCACAAGACTGTATCCCCTCACCATGGTCACATCCAAGCAATTGCTTCCTATCTATGATAAACCCATGATCTACTACCCCATGTCCGTGCTGATGAGCGCCGGCATCCGGGATATTTTGATCATTTCTACCCCCACCGACACCCCTCGTTTCCAGACGCTTCTGGGCGACGGCAGCCAGTTCGGTGTCCATTTGAGCTATGCCATCCAGCCCAGCCCCGATGGCCTTGCCCAGGCTTTCATCATCGGCGAGGAATTCATCGGTGACGATTGCGCCTGCATGATCCTGGGCGACAATATCTTCTTCGGCCAGGGCCTGGAAAAGCGCCTGCAGACGGCGGTGGCCAATGCCGAGCATGGCAGCGGCGCGACCATCTTCGGCTACTATGTGGACGATCCCCATCGTTTCGGCATCGTGGAATTTGACGAAAAGGGTCGTGCTATCTCCATCGAGGAGAAGCCTGCCCAGCCCAAGAGCAACTACTGCGTCACCGGCCTTTACTTCTACGATAACCGGGTGGTGGAGTACGCCAAGGGCTTGAAGCCCTCCAAACGGGGTGAGCTGGAGATCACGGATCTGAACCGGATCTATCTGGAGAAGGGCGAGCTGAATGTGGAGCTGCTGGGTCAGGGCTATACCTGGCTGGACACCGGCACCCATGAGAGCCTGGTGGAAGCCACCAATTTCGTTAAGACCATCGAGAAGCATCAGCACCGCAAGATCGCCTGCCTGGAGGATATCGCCTATATGCAGGGCTGGATCACCCGGGAGGATATGCTGAACCAGATCAAGAAGTACCCCAACCAGTACGGCCAGTATCTGAAGGATGTGCTGGACGGCAAGTATATCGATGTGATGCGCAAAGGAGAAAATGTATGACCATCATTGTTACCGGCGGCGCCGGCTTTATTGGCAGTAACTTTATTTTCTACATGATGGATGCCCATCCGGAGTACCGGATCGTATGTCTGGACAGCCTGACCTATGCGGGCAACCTGTCCACACTGGCTTCTGTCATGGATAAGCCCAATTTCCGCTTTGTGAAGGCGGATATCTGCGACCGGAAAGCGGTATTCGGACTGTTTGAGGAAGAGCATCCGGATATGGTGGTGAATTTTGCCGCGGAGACTCATGTGGATCGCTCCATCGAGGATCCCGAGGTGTTCCTGCGCACCAATATCCTGGGCACCCAGGTGCTGATGGATGCCTGCCGCAAGTACGGCATCGGCCGCTACCACCAGGTCTCCACTGACGAGGTTTACGGCGACCTGCCCCTGGATCGCTCCGACCTGCTGTTCACGGAAAGCACCCCCATCCACACCAGCTCCCCTTATTCCAGCGCCAAGGCCAGTGCGGACCTGCTGGTACAGGCCTATCACCGCACCTTCGGCCTGCCGGTGACCATTTCCCGCTGCTCCAATAACTACGGCCCCTATCAGTTCCCGGAGAAGCTGATCCCGCTGATGATCGCCAACGCCCTGGCGGATAAGCCTCTGCCGGTGTACGGCGAGGGCCTCAATGTCCGTGACTGGCTGTATGTGGACGACCACTGTAAGGCCATCGATCTGATCCTGCATAAGGGTCGGGTGGGCCAGGTGTACAACATCGGCGGCCACAATGAGATGCGCAATATCGACATCGTAAAGCTGATCTGCAAGGCGCTGGGCAAGCCCGAGAGTCTCATCACCTATGTGGCTGACCGGAAGGGTCACGATATGCGCTATGCCATCGATCCCACCAAGATCCATGAGGAGCTGGGCTGGCTGCCGGAGACTATGTTCGCCGAAGGTATCCAGAAGACCATCCAGTGGTATCTGGATAACAAGGATTGGTGGCAGACCATCGTTTCCGGCGAATATCGGGACTACTACGAGAGAATGTACGGCAATCGCTAAGGAGCGTTTTGTATGAAAGTATTTGTAACCGGCGTAGGCGGCCAGCTGGGTCACGATGTGATGAATGAGCTGCACCGCCGGGGTCATGAGGGCATCGGCAGCGATATTGCCCCCAGCTACAGCGGTGTTACCGACGGTTCGCCGGTATGCGATATGCCCTATGTGCAGCTGGATATTACCGACGAAGCAGCGGTGAATGCCGTTCTTGCCCAGGTAAAGCCGGACGCGGTGGTGCATTGCGCTGCCTGGACGGCGGTGGATGCTGCAGAGGACGAAGATAAGCAGCCGCTGGTGCGCAGGATCAATGTGGACGGCACAGCTTATATTGCCAATGCTTGCAAGGCGCTGGACTGCAAGATGGTTTACCTCAGCACGGACTATGTGTTTGACGGCCAGGGAGATACCCCCTGGCAGCCGGATCACAAGGATTACCGGCCCTTGAATGTCTACGGACAGACCAAGCTGGAAGGTGAGCTGGCGGTCAGCGGTACGCTGGAAAAATTCTTCATTGTCCGCATCGCCTGGGTCTTCGGCCTTAACGGCAAGAATTTTATCAAGACCATGCTGTCCTTGGGGCAGAAGTATGATACTCTCCGGGTGGTCAGTGACCAGATTGGCACCCCCACCTACACCCTGGATCTTGCCAGGTTGCTGGTGGATATGCTCCAGACGGAAAAGTACGGCTACTACCACGCTACCAACGAGGGTGGCTACATCAGCTGGCATGAATTTGCCTGCGAGATCTTCCGCCAGGCGGGAATGCAGGTAGATGTTCAGCCGGTGACCACCGCGGAATACGGTGTTTCCAAGGCAGCCAGACCCTTCAACAGCCGGTTGGATAAGTCCAAGCTGGTGGAGCATGGCTTTCAGCCGCTGCCTGCCTGGCAGGACGCTTTGCACCGCTATCTGAAAGAAATCGAGGCGATTTGATATGGGACAGATCAAAGTTCAGCGCTGCTACACCCCCGAGGGTGTGGAAATCGCAGGTCTTCGGGTCATAGAGCCGGAGGTGCGGCGGGATAGCCGCGGCTATTTCGTGGAGACTTATAATTACCGGGATATGGCGGCAGAGGGTCTGGATATGGACTTCGTCCAGGATAACCAGAGCCACAGCACCAAGGGTGTCCTCAGGGGTCTGCATTACCAGAAGGAGCATCCCCAGGGTAAGCTGGTGCGGGCCATCAAGGGCTGCGTGTTCGATGTGGCAGTGGATCTGCGTGCGGATTCTCCCACCTATGGAAAGTGGTACGGCGTGGAGCTGAGCGAGGATAATTTCCGCCAGTTCTATGTGCCGGAGGGCTTTGCTCACGGCTATTTTGTGCTGTCGGATTGTGCCACCTTCTGCTATAAGGTCACGGATTTTTATCACCCCGGTGACGAAGGCGGTCTGGCCTGGAATGATCCCCAGATCGGTGTACAGTGGCCCGGTGTCCGGGGAGAATATCCCGGCAGCGCGGATCCTTCCGGCTATGCTATGGAAGACGGCACGCCGCTGACCCTCAGCGAAAGAGATACCAAGTGGCTGGGTCTGGCGGATACTTTTAAGTTCTGAATCATTCAAGGGCGCACTGAAAAGTGCGCCCTTGTTTTGCGTTTGTGAAGTTTTCCTTATTCCTCCCACAGGTAGACCCGGGTCTCATAGGGACGCAGGGTATTGCTGTCCCCGTCGGGGTAATTGCACAGGATCAGCTTGGCCGCATCCATGTCAAAGCCTCTGGGCAGCCGCAGCTTGCCGGGCTTTTCGCCGAAACCGCAGATGATCAGCAGCTTTTGCCCGGGCATCTGCCGGCTATAGCAATAGACCTTGTTGCTGAGGGGGAAATGCTCCTTGTAGCTGCCGTGGCGCACCACAGGCAGGACCTTGCGCAGGGCGATGGCCTTGCGGTAGAAATTCAGTACGGAGTTTTCATCCTGCTCCTGCTGTGCCACATTGATCTGTCTGTAATTTTGGTTTACATAAAACCAGGGTTTGCCGATGGTGAAGCCGGCGTTTTCCGTATCGTCCCACTGCACCGGTGTTCTGGCGGAATCCCGGGAGGAGCGCCACATTTTCTGCAGCCGCACCTCGGGAGACTGATTGAGATTGGAGTGGGCGTAGGTGTAGCGGGTCTGCACATCCTCGTACATCTCCGGGTCCTCCGGACGCCAGTTGGTCATGCCGATCTCCTGCCCCTGATAGAGGAAGGGCGTGCCCTGCTGGAACAGGTACGCTGCCGCCAGCGTCTTGGCGCTGGCTTCCCGGAATTCCTCACTGCCGTAGCGGGATACGATCCGGGGATGGTCATGATTTTCGATGTAGAGCATATTCCAGGCCTTGCCTGCCAGCTTGTACTGCCAATCGGAGAAGGCCTTCTTCATCCGGCGCAGGGAGAACTTTAAGGGCATATAATCGGTGAACAGGCAGTCGGCGCACTGACACTGGAACTGGATCATCATGTCGATCTGGCCCTGCTCCTCGTGGATGTACTTCAGTGCCTGCTTGGGCCATACCAGCGGCGCTTCCGCCAGGGTAAAGCAATCGTAGTGATCCAGCACATCCCGCTTAAATTCCGCCAGATATTCATGGATGTGAGGTCCGTGGTTGTAGTTGGGCATGCCCTTGTAGATGGGGAACAGGTGATCGTCCGGCAGGCCTTCCTTCTTGGAGATGTAGGTGATCACATCCTCCCGGAAGCCGTCTACACCCATGTCCAGCCAGAACCGCAGGATCTTTTTCACTTCCTCCCGCACCAGAGGGTTATCCATGTTCAGATCCGGCTGCTTGATGGCGAACAGGTGCAGGTAGTATTCGCCTCTTACCTCGTCCCAGGTCCAGGCCTTACCCTCGAAATTGGAATCCCAGTTGTTGGGCAGTTTTCCGTCGGGACGGGCGGGCCGCCAGATGTAATAGTCGGTGTAGGGGTCGATCCGCTGGCGGCTCTTTTGGAACCATTCATGCTCATCGCTGGTGTGATTCACCACCAGATCCATTAATAGCTTCATGCCCCGGTCGTGGCACCCCTGCAGAACCTGCTTGAAGGCCTCCATGCCGCCGAATTCCGGGGCGATGTCCATATAATTGGCAATGTCATAGCCACAATCCGCACCGGGGGAAGGGTAGATGGGGGAGAACCAGATGCCGTCGCAGCCCAGACTTTTAATATAGTCCAGCTTCTCCAGCACGCCCCAAAGGTCGCCCATGCCGTCCCCGTCGCCGTCTTTAAAGCTCCGGGGCCAGATCTGATAGAATACCATGTCTTTGTACCAGCGGTTTCGTTCCATATGTATGACTCCTTGTGTTAGGATTTCGTATACTGCTTGCATTATAGCACATTCTGCGCTATTCGTCACCAAAAATCTCATTGACAGGGCAGAAAGCCTCGGATACAATACTATTTGAGGTGAAAACCCATGATCGAATACAAAAACGGCATTTTTCTGCTGAGATCTGAGAATATTTCGCTCCTGCTGCGTGTTTCGCCCCAGGGGCTTTTGGAGCAGCTGCACTTTGGTGCGCCGGTGGATATTGAGGACGCCCAGGCGTTTGCCTTGCAGCCGGGGATCGGCTGGGGTTCCATGGTGCTGCTGGAGGAAGGGAAGACGGAAAGCTGCCCGGATGTGGTAGGTCTTGCCTGGAGCGGCAGCGGTCGCGGCGACTATCGGGAAAGCCCTCTGGAGCTTTCCGGTGTTTCTACCGACCTGCGGTATCAGAGTCACCGGATCCTGGATGAGATGCCGCCCGCGGCATCGGGTCTGCCCCTGGCTGCGGGAGAAGGACAGACCCTGGAGATCACCCTGACCCAGCCGGGACTGCAGCTGCAGCTGTATTTCCGCATCCTTGGAGATGTGCTGCTTCGCCGGGCGGTGCTGTCCAATACCGGCCACGGTACTGTACGGCTGGGCAAGATCATGAGCATGATGATGGATCTGCCCGGCAGCTATGAGATGACCACCTTCGACGGCAGCTGGATCGCGGAGATGCGCAAGCATACCGTGCCTGTGCTGGACAGCCGTGTGGTCAACGAAAGCGTCACCGGTTTTTCTTCCCATCGGCATAATCCCGGCTTCCTGCTGAGCATGCCCGGGGCAGGGGAGGACCACGGCCGGGTCTACGGCTTCAATCTGATCTACTCCGGCAACCATTACGCTTCTGCCCAGCGCAGCTTCCAGGGTCTGACCCGGGTGATGCAGGGCATTTCTCCCGCGGAGTTTTCCCGGGAGCTGCAGCCGGGGGAGAGTTTTGAGACCCCGGAAGCAGTGATGACCTTCTCCGACCGGGGCTTTGGCGGCGTGTCGGAGCAGATGCACCACTTTGTAAATCATCACATCATCCCGGCCTACTGGCAGGGACGGATGCGCCCGGTCCTGTATAACGATTGGGAAGGCTGCATGTTTGACTTCAATCAGCATCGGCTCCTGGGCCTTGCCAAGAAGGCCAGGGAGCTGGGCTGCGAGCTTTTTGTGCTGGATGACGGCTGGTTTGGTAACCGCAACAGTGATACCGCCGGCCTGGGCGACTATACGGTGAATAAGAAGAAGCTCCCCGGCGGCCTGCGGGGTCTTTCCGACCGGATCCATGCCCTGGGTATGGAATTCGGACTTTGGTTTGAGCCGGAGTCTGTGAATATGGACAGCGACCTTTACCGGGTCCACCCGGATTGGGCGTTGACTGACCAGTTCCAGCCTCTGCTCAGCCGCCATCAGCTGCTGCTGGATCTGACCAAGCCCCAGGTGCGGGACTATATCGTGGAAAATGTGTCCGCCATTCTGGACAGCGCCGGCATCAGCTATGTGAAGTGGGATATGAACCGCCATAGTATCGCCCTGGGCGCCAAGGCCCACGACTATATCCTGGGCCTTTATGAGGTGCTGCGCCGGATCTTTGATCCCAGACCCCAGATCCTTCTGGAAAGCTGCGCCTCCGGCGGCAACCGCTTTGACCTGGGCATGCTGTGCTTCAGCCCCCAGATCTGGTGCAGCGACGATACTGACCCTGTAGAGCGGGTGACCATCCAGGAAAACCTTTCCTATCTGTATCCCCAATCCACCTTCGGCGCACATGTCAGCGCTGCGCCCCATGCCCAGACCTTGCGCAATACCCCCTTGACCACCCGGGGCAATGTATCGTTTTTCGGTGTGCTGGGCTATGAGCTGGATCTGAACCATCTGCTCCCTGTGGAGGAAAAGGAGATCAAGACCCAGACGGCGCTGTACAAGCGCTGGCGCAAGGCCTTCCAGTTCGGCACCTTCCGCCGCCTGGAGAACGGCTGGCAGGTATCGGACGGAAGAGTCACTGTCGCCGGCATTTTCCATGGCCAGCGCAGCGCAGCGCCGGGGTATGAATATCTGCGTGTGAAGGCGCTGGAGCCGGGCAAACGCTACACGCTGCACTCCCGGGAGCAGACCCTCCGGGTGGGCCAGTTCGGCAGCCTTGTAAAGCATGTGGCGCCGGTGGAGCTGAACCCCAACGGCATCGTTCTGCGCACGGCGGACAGATTCGTAACATTGCCCGACGGTGTGCAGACCTGTACCGCCTCCGGTAGCGCTTTGATGGCGGGCATCCCGCTGCTGCCTGCCTTCCGTGGCACCGGCTACGACAAAAACCAGCGGACGCAGCTGGACTTCGGCTCCAATCTTTACATCATCGAGGAGGAAACCAAGCATGAATAAGAATCTGGACAAGCGCAACCGGCTTTGCTTCGGTCTGGGTACCGTGGGCCGGGATATGTTCTATTCCTTTGAGGCCAATACGCTATTGTACTTTTTGTCGGATGTTCTGAGCCTGCCTTTGTGGGTGTTTGGCGCGGCCAGCATGATCCTGTCCGTTATGCGTATCTTCGACGCATTCAACGATCCCATCACCGGCCTGTTCATCGACAATATCCGTTCCCCCTGGGGCAAGTTCAAGCCTGCGATCTTAGTGGGCGGTGTACTCAGTGCTATCTTCTCCGTGCTGCTGTTTGCCAATATTGGCACTGGCTGGGGCTTCGTGATCATCTTTGGTATTGCCTATCTTCTGTGGGACATTACTTACGGTATCAACGATATCGGCTACTGGACGCTGCTTCCCGTGCTGTCTTCTGACCAGAAGCAGCGGGAAAAGATGGGCGCCTTTGCCCGGATCTGCGCCAATATCGGTATGTACATCGTGATGGTCGCCTGGCAGCCGGTGACCACCGCACTGGGCGATACCCCCAAGGTGTGGTTCTGGTGTGCCGTGGCGGTGGCGGCAGTATACCTGCTGGGTCTTTTGTTCCCGCTGCTGGGCGTGAAGGAAAAGCGTGTCGCCCCGGAAAAGCAGGAGTCCACCTCTGTAAAGCAGATGATCCGTGCGCTGGTGGGCAACGATCAGCTGATGTGGACCACTCTGGCCATGGGTCTGTTCATGGTGGGCTACTGCACCACGGTGAATTTCGCCATCTATTATATGAAGTACCTGTTTGGCAATGAGGGTATGTATGTGGTGCTGGTGGGCGTGTGCGGCGTGACCCAGCTGACCAGCCTGGCCATCTATCCCGCGGTGGCGAAAAAGCTCAACCGCAGGCAGCTGTATACCCTGTCCACCATCCTGGTGCTGGCAGGCTATGCCATCTTCTTCATTGCGGAGATCTCCATTGTCCTGGTGGCCCTGGGTGCCATTTTGGTGTTCGTAGGCCAGGCCTTCATCCAGACACTGATGCTCATGTTCCTTGCGGACACGGTGGAGTACGGCCAGTGGAAGCTGGGCAAGCGTAATGAATCCATCACCTTCTCCATCCAGCCTCTGATCAATAAGATCGGCGGCGCCATCGCCACCGGCATCGTCAGCCTGACGCTGATCCTCTCCGGTATCAAGATCGACGGCGGCACCGCGGATATGATCGGCAGCGACGGAAAGCTGATCGTCAAGGTGGCAATGTTCGTCATCCCGCTGCTGATGATCGTGGCCGGCTACATCATCTACCTGAAGAAGTACAAGATCAGCGAGGAATACTACAAGCAGATCCTGTCGGAACTGGAAGAAAAAGAATGAGTTTTGTCCGGGGCTGCGGCATGGCTGCAGCCCCGGTTGACATTCATAAATTATTTACGCAATTTTCCAAAATTCCTCTTGCTTTTTGAGGCTACTTGGGGTATGATGTATTAGCACTCGGGGAAACTGAGTGCTAAACAGATAGATAAAAGCAGAGGCTGGGACCTCTGCGGTCTAAATAATCGTTGTGGAGGAATTCAAATGAAACTCAGACCCATGGCAGACAATGTTCTGCTGAAGCAGCATGAAGCTGCGGAAACCACTGTTTCCGGTATCGTTCTGGCAACCACCAACAAGGAAAAGCCCGCCATCTATGAGGTCGTGGCTACCGGCGAAGGCACCAAGAATGTCACCATGACCGTCAAGGCCGGCGACAAGGTGGTCGTCAGCAAGTTCGTGGGTACCGACATTACCCTGGACAAGGTGGACTACAAGTTTGTGAAGCAGGACGACATTCTGGCCGTCGTGCTGGACTGATGAGGAGGAACTAAGCTATGGCAAAAATGATCGTTTACGGCGAGGAAGCCCGCAAGAAGCTGCAGGCCGGCATTGACCAGCTGGCGGATACCGTCAAGGTCACCCTGGGCCCCAAGGGCAGAAATGTCGTCCTGGGCAAGAAGTACGGCGCACCCCTGGTCACCAATGACGGCGTGACCATCGCCAAGGAAGTGGAGCTGGAGGATCCCTTTGAGAACATGGGCGCCCAGCTGATCCGTGAAGTTGCTACCAAGACCAATGATGTTGCCGGTGACGGCACCACCACCGCTACCGTTCTGGCCCAGGCCATTACCCGTGAGGGCCTGAAGAATCTGTCCGCCGGCGCCAACCCCATGGTCATGCGCAAGGGCATCGACAAGGCCGTGGAAGCTGCCGTGGCCGCTATCAAGGAGCATTCTGTTCCTGTCAGCGGCACTGCAGATATCGCCCGTGTCGGCACTGTGTCCTCCGGCGATGAGGCTGTGGGCGCTCTGATCGCTGAGGCTATGGAGAAGGTGGGCACCGAGGGTGTCATCACCATCGAGGAAAGCAAGACCGCTGAGACCGGCCTGGAGGTCGTGGAGGGCATGCAGTTCGACCGGGGCTATATCTCCCCCTACATGGTCACCGACACCGACAAGATGGAAGCGGTGCTGGACGATGCCTATATCCTGATCACCGACAAGAAGATCGCCTCCATCCAGGAGATCCTGCCCATTCTGGAGCCCATCGTCAAGGCCGGCAGAAAGCTGATGATCATCGCTGAGGATGTGGAAGGCGACGCTCTGGCAACGCTGCTGCTGAACCGTCTGCAGGGCCGCTTCAATGTGGTCTGCGTCAAGGCTCCCGGCTTCGGCGACCGCCGCAAGGAGATGCTGCAGGATATCGCCATCCTCACCGGCGGTACCGTGATCTCCAGCCAGCTGAACATGGAGCTGACCGACACCCAGCTGACCGATCTGGGCCACTGCCGTCAGATCGTGGTCACCAAGGATACCACCACCATTGTCGACGGTGACGGCGCAGCCTCCGATATCGCTGCCCGCGCTCAGATGATCCGTGCCTCCATCGCTACCACTACCTCCGATTACGACCGTGAGAAGCTCCAGGAGCGCCTGGCAAAGCTCAGCGGTGGTGTGGCTGTCATCAAGGTCGGCGCACAGACCGAGGTTGCCATGAAGGAGCAGAAGCTGAGAGTGGAGGACGCTCTGAACGCTACCCGTGCCGCCGTTGAGGAAGGCATCGTGGCCGGCGGCGGTACCGCTCAGGTCAATGCCATCGCTGCTGTTGAGAAGCTGATCGCAAAGCTCTCCGGCGACGAGAAGACCGGCGCCAAGATCATCGCCACCGCTCTGCAGGCTCCCATCCGCCAGATCGCGGAGAATGCCGGCGTGGACGGCAGCGTGGTCTATGAGAAGATCAAGTCCTCCAAGAAGATCGGCTACGGCTACAATGCCTATACCGAGCAGTATGTGGATATGATCTCCTCCGGCATCGTCGATCCCACCAAGGTCACCCGTTCCTCTCTGGAGAATGCCGCATCCATCGCCGGCTGCGTGCTGACCACTGAGAGCCTGGTGGTCGATAAGCCCGATCCCGCTGCGGATGCCGCTGCCGCGGCAGCAGCCCAGGGCGGCGGAATGTATTGATACGACCCCAAAATAGCACAAACCCCGACACAAAGTGTCGGGGTTTGTTTTATAGTTCGATCAGTTCATATTCTCTTGTGCCGTAGCCCAGGGCAGCGGCGGCCTCGATGGTGTGGATGCCGTTGCGGCTCTCGATGCGCTGGATCAGATGGGGCTTGCCGGGATCGGAGCAGGCGTATACCAGATCGACGCAGGCCTGGTCGATGGCGATGGGATCATCGGAGACAAGAATGCCGATATCGGCGATGCAGGGATCCTCTGCCACCGCGCAGCAATCGCAATCCACGCTCATGTTCTTCATCACATTCACATACACCAGCTGCCCGCGGAAGAACTCGATCACGGAGCCGGCGGCATCTGCCATGGACTCCAGGAAAGCGTTGCGCTCGGTGCGCCAGAAGTTCTCGGTACTTCCCGCGCCGTGGATATACTTTTTGCCGTAGGCGGAGGCGCAGCCGATGGACAGCTGCTTCAAAGCGCCGCCGTAGCCGCCCATGGGATGCCCCTTGAAGTGGGAAAGCACCAGCATGGAGTCATAATTTTGGATATCCTTGCCCACAAAGTTTTTGCGGATCACCTTGCCTTCGGGGATGGGAAGCTCCAGATCCGGGCCTTCCGCGTCCAGAAGATCCACAGGGAAGTGATCCAGCCAGCCGTGGTCGGCAAACAGCTGCCGGTGCCGCTCTGTGGTGCTGCGCGCACCGTCGTAGGCGGTGTTGGTTTCCACAACGGTGCCACTGACATAGTCCACCATGGGCTTCCAGAATTCCGGCCGGAGGAAATTCTGATTTCCTTTCTCGCCGGAATGGACCTTCACGGCCACCTTTCCGGGAAGCTGATAGCCGGCGGCCTTGTAAAGCTCCAGCACCTTTTCGGGGGTGATCTGAGGAGAAAAATAAACCTTTGCGCCCATGGCAGTGCCTCCTGAATTCATATTTGTAAAAAAATTATAATGATCAATGGAAAATCCGGCCCGTGGGAACGGTCCTCACAGGGAAGATCGTTCACATGGATCTTGACAATAAAACTCTACAATCTACTGCTGTTTGTATTAAATAGTGTCAATTGGTATCACATTTTGGTTACTTGAGGCATAAATATTGCTCTTTTACAAGCTGCGTATTTTCCTCGATTCTGCGAGAGAGTTCTGCAATATAGTTGTCACGGGATCCTTCATTTAGAACGGTTTGCAGGCGTTGCCATGATGCCAATTCTTGTCTGCACGCTGTCCTTCTGGGGTGCCGTTTGCAGATTTTCTCAAATAAGGCTACTTTTTCATCTGTAACAAATACTGCGTGCGGATACATCTCTTTGTCATCTACCCACAGAGCCATATTAATCATGGTTTTGGATAGAACGCCATATCTGCCATATCTGCTTTCCTCATAGTTCTTTGCCATCGGGTCATTAAGGCGGCAGTCCTTATAATAGTTATAGGCTTCCTCGATTGTTTGAATGCGATTCATTTCCGGCAGTAGGACTTCGAGAGTGCGTGATCCGTAGGGGACATATGCTCGTACATTGTCCAAGAATATCGTCTTGGCACCCTCTCTACGGCTGAGGAGTGGCTGTGTAAGGATTTCCGCATCAACCTGTTCGTTAAAAGTGAAGCTCTTAATATGCACTGGCATTTCAAACAACGGAGTTATTCCATACTCTAGCTCGAGTAGTACGGGCTGGCGGGACCATTTTGAATAGAATATGAAGGAATTAACAATTTCGTCGCTTTGCAGTCGATACCAGCACAGCAAATTATCATTTGGGCAAACAAAGCCCGCGTTCTTCAGTGAATCCGCATATACCTCTGCAATGTACTGAGTGACGTGCTGCTCCAGTAACTTTTTATCAATTTTCATAGATTGCCTCGTTTCAATCACAAGAATGATTAGACAAAGTCTTTTGCCTGCAATCGAATGAGTCCATAACTCATACAAAACGGTCCCGCATAAATGGTGCCTGGAAGGAATAAGTTCACCAGAGGGATAAACATGATGCGTCTTTGCAGTTGTGTTGAGATGTATTTCGGGCTTTTTCTCTGAGCTGTTCAATAGCACATTTTACACGGGTCCTATCGCCAAAACCAGAAGGGGGCAAATTCAGCCCTCGGGAACGGCATTCACAGGGAGGATCGCTCCCGCTTTCTGTGATGCATACGAATTAGCATAGTTCGAAGAAATGCATCTGTATCGCCGCTAAATTAGTGGGTTATGACAGCCTGGAATACGGTTATTAAACTCATCACTAACCAAACAGACATATAGATCAATAGTACAGCAGTGGCTGTCTTTATCTTTCTGTTACATTCTTTTTTCGCATAGTGAAATATGGTAAACAAAAGTGGGTAGAAGAACAGGCTTGCCACCGCGGTAACTACCATATGAAATCCGCTTAATGGTTGAGTTGGAGGAGAACCTGCAATGCGAATATACGACATGTAATATGCCGCACAAAGTATTCCTGCGATGGCGAGAGAAATCCACCATAGCACAAAAAGTTTCTTTGATTTTGCTGACCTCATTACGATGTCTCCCCCCCTTAACTAGCCAAATATTTCTGCCATAAATGCATTGAGATTAAAGGAAATTGCCAATGAGCCGCCTCGAAACAAATAACCCGATGCGGAGAATAGGTCAGTCCACCAGTAGCGACATATCCATCTGCATTTATGAATCTGCCGACTTCGGGATTGTAATAACGGGACTGTAAGTAATACAGGCCTGTCTCGCAGGAGGCCCTATAGCTATCCGGGGCAATTTAGATCCCTTGGGAACGGTCCTCACAGGGAGAACCGTTCCAGCAGGTTCAGCTGTCAGCTATTGCTTCTAATTCTTTGGGGTGCAGAATCTGGCATAACTTGAATTTCGAAGCCAATTCTCCGACAAGTACATATGAATTTTCTGCTCATCCCGCTGCTGAATCATTTCCGCAAGCAACAAGAGTTTTGCGTCATCACTTGCTCGCCGGACTACATATTTCTGGTAATCATCTGTATATGGATATAGAGCTTTGTTCATATAGCGAGCGACCCTATGGTTTTCTAGAATTGAAAAAATCACTTTTTCGGCAGCAACATAGTCACGACACAGCAGAAAGGGTGCGATCTTTAGCTCATCAACCCAGCGTATTTCCCCACCATGACTTGTTTCGAGCAAGAACAACCCGTCCAACATCTTACGATGCGTATCCAAGGCTTCTAGCCAAGGAAGACATCTATCAACCAAGAGCTCCGTTTGCGAAGCAGGGGAGAGCTGTTGCGGATCGGCTAACTCGTTGATGGAATAGCGGGGTATACACCCCAAGGAAGTGAACCATTGAGGCTGAAGCTCAGAATACATGGAGAACAATCCAATGTACCAGCCGTTCCTTTTATCACATTTAAGAACCTGTAGTGTTCCATCTCCGTGTACCCGAAAAAACGCTGAGCCACGTTTGACAAAACCTGCGTTCTTTAAGACCATCTCTAGCACTTTGCTCACCTGGTGCACTCCTAACTACCGAATTGAGGGTAAGCCATATTCCGCCGCTTTGTAATTATAGAGCGCCATTGACGCGGCTATAATTGCAGCGTATGCAAAATCAAGCAGTTGACCATTTTGTGTAGCTTTATAGGTATAGCTATATCTTAACACTCCGTAGCTTTCATACCAGTAATTTACATGGTACTCATAGTTTCCGTCTGTGAAGTCAAAAGTGCCCGAAGTGATAATGGTTTTATACGGCAAGACCAAATCCAACTCCGGATGGTGCTTTAGCTTCCCGGATGTATACTTAGATAACTGGATTTGAGCCGCTGCTGTTGTACATGAATAAGTGTTGGACTTCTTTTTTAGTTCCCAAACTTCGCCTGCCTCTACATTATACAAATCACAATACCCAAAGCCTCCCAGCCAGTTCATACCGTTATAATATACGCATGTTTGGGTCATGCTCAAGGCAGGGTTATTTCCGCAGATTCTTGATAACACCATATCATGCACAGCCTTATCCCTAATGGCTTGGAGCAAACACCCGGTATCATCGAAGTAATTAACAGGGTTGCTTTCGCAATACGAAAAGAGATTGTATCCTCGAATGGTACCGCTTGCACCCAACATAGAAACGTGGTCTGCATTGAGGAATCTGCCGACTTCTGGATTGTAATAACGGGACTGTTAGTAGTACAGGCCTGTCTCGCAGGAGACCCTATAGCTATCCGGGGCGAATTCAGCCCGTGGGAACGGTCCTCACAGGGAGGATCGTTCCTTTGTGCTTAGAACATGTAGGGGATTGCTAAATCATATCGGCAACATTATCAAACTCAAACCTGAAATGGGTTTGGAGAGTCTTGCACAGCTAACCCGAATGACGGAGGGATATCATCTTAACGATAACGGTTTTTATGATAACGGAGATTGGTATGAAGTTCGGCCAAGAAAAGAATCATTAGGCATAGTATGCAAGAGATAATATACAACCAGCAGGAATACGAAAACGGGCGTTCGCAACATTCAAATACTAAAGATATAATTGCAAAGATAATAACCACGATAAGTTCTATGTGCAAAACACATGTAGCAACTTTATAGATTTTTAAAATAGTTGAGTACCTTATGGTTCTTTTCTCATATTTGTTATACTTATCTTTGACTATTTGATGCGCGGACCAAAAAAGCCAACGATCTAACCAAGGAAGGTGGGATTGATAGCTTTTTCGCTCTTTTTTAGAGAGAATGAGGCGAATTGTTAGTCCCATATATCCACGAATAATCAGCAGTGCGAGGGTGAACACAGAGATTAATGTACCACTGTTTTCCATTCAGTTTATTGCCTCCCATGTGCTGTATAAGGTGTTCGGGATATTGCTAACAATGATGGGAATGATTGCTTTCTTACCACATTGAATCGCTTGTGTTGCAATTTGGCTATAATAATACTTTCCTGCTTTTAGAATAGCTTTCCCTGTCGCTTTTAAACCATTATCAAATACATCTCCCAATGCCGATACCGCTTTGTTTAACAGCCTTCCTGTGCTTTTAGATAAGTGCCTCGTTCCGGTACCGTTGCCACCGAGGAGGCCGCCAGCTGCACCAAGAACTCCTCCCGTTACGGCGCTTTCAAGATAATCCATAGCCGTAGCATTTTCACCCTTATCCGCATAGGTATCAGCAACCGACGATATCGTGCCAATAGCAGAATTAATGAGAATTTGTCCGCCCACCGGAATGCCGGTAGCAGCAAAAGCGCCAGATAGTGCACCAGAAGCAGTAGCAATGCCAACGGAAGCCCAGTTTATATTCTGGAAGCCGTTGTTTTCGATTACTTGTGTGGCGAGAGAGATTAACCCACTAACAACTCCACCAACAGCTGCACCGATTACAATGTTCCAAAACTCGCCGCCGTCATCTTTTCTGCTGACGGGATTGTTCCCGCAGTAGGCAAACATGTTATTGCCGGTAAGACCTTGGCCGGTAGAGGGATAGTTGTCTGCATTGAGAAATCTGCCGATTTCGGGATTGTAATAACGGGACTGCAAGTAATACAGGCCTGTCTCGTAGGAGGCCCTATAGCTATCCGGGGTAAATTCGGCCCGTGGGAACGGTCCTCACAGGGAGAACCGTTCCTGGGTTATTCATTATTAATTTGTGGTCGTTAAGTACTGGTTAAGCTCCGGGACAAGTTCAATGTCGATATACTTTAGCAGCATTTTTGTAAAAGTTTCACTTTCAAAATAATGATAACCAATATACCAGCGACCTTGACTGTCAACGGTAGCCACATTCCAAATCCCAATTACTTCCGCTTCACTGTTTTTGTAGGAGATGTAAACAACTACTTCGCCGTAATCGGATGTGTGATCTCCGAAGTGACGACGCACTTCCAATAAGGAAATGTCTTCGGCTAGTGGCTGCCAATCATCCTCACATAGGAATTTTATTGGAACGATACTTTTGCTTGAATAATCATAGCGACAAATGCTTACTGATACAATTTGATCCAAGCTTTGCGTAAAGGTATATTGCTCGCCGGGAATTCTGCAACCCATTAGGCATAGTGCAATTGCTAACATCAGAGATAGAATCGATATCGGCTTATACTTTTTCATGCTACCCTCCTACTTGGTCAGCGGGGAATCTGTGTAAGTGCTGAATGAATATCGTCGTCGATCCTATGGATCTTATCATCTTCAGTATATCATTTCTGCTTCCTGCGTCAAGGGGAAGTTGTGCCGGCGGGGGAGTGGGGAAAGAAATAAGGATTTTTTTATCGAAATAAGCAAGTTTGGACTAGAAAACTTTACCGGTATATGCTATACTTACTTAGTATGATGTTTTGATCATGTAGACCTGTCTGCCAAAGGACTTCCCGCGGCGGGGTTTATCAGTTCTGCAAGGAAGGTGGAAATTTGGAAAACTATACCAAGTATCAGTTGAAGGCGACCGAAGAGCTGACGCAGCTTCTTTCCGGCAAGGACAACCTGTTTGTCATCGCCTGCAACAAGTGTTTCAAAGAATTTGAAACGATGAATGAGCCGGATTGCGAGACCTTTGTGAAGCTGGCGCAGGAGCAGGGCAAGACCGTCACCGGCGTTGCCAAGGCAGATTTCCTGTGCAACAAGACCAAGGCGGAGAAGGGCCTGAAGGCCATGATCCCCGAGGGTACGGAGCATGTGGCGGTGATTTCCTGCGGCCTGGGCATCCAGACCGTGGCGGATGTATCCCAGATGTCCGTGATCGCTGCCAGCGACTCTCTGAATTATACCGGTCATCACGGCATGGCGCTGACCAAGAAGGCCTGCGATGCCTGCGCTCAGTGCTATCTGACCATGACCGGCGGCATTTGCCCCATCGTGGATTGCTCCAAGAGCCTGATCAACGGCCAGTGCGGCGGCGCCAAGAACGGCAAGTGCGAGGTTTGCGCCGATAAGGACTGCGCCTGGGAAAAAATCCAGCAGAAGCTGGCCAGCCAGGGCCGTTTGGAGGAGCTGAAGGCTCAGCCTGTACAGCTGCGCGACTATTCCAAGGTCAATTACAAGGTCATCAATGACTATGTCAAGGCCATCCGTGAGAAGCGCTTCGAGGGCTGGTACGGCGGCATCCACCCCGTTGAGGGCAAGGAACCCACCGAACACAAGGCGCTGGTTCGCTTCCCCGAGCCCGAGATCGCTGTGTTCCCCATGTCCATGCATCTGGGCGCTCCCGCCACTGCCTGCGTGAGCGTTGGCGATCATGTGAAGGTTGGCCAGAAGATCGGCGAACAGGCCGGCTTTATCTCTGCCCCCATCCATTCCTCCATCAGCGGCACCGTTATCGCCATTGAGGACCGTCCCCATGCCACCCGTGGCACCTGCCCGAGCGTGGTCGTGAAGAACGACTTTAAGGGTGAGGTGCATGAGTCCGTGCAGCCCAACAAGCCTCTGGAGGAGCTGACCCCTGCCGAGATCATCGACATTGTGAAGAATGCCGGTATCGTGGGTATGGGCGGCGCAGGCTTCCCCACCTATGTGAAGCTGAATCCCGGCAAGCCCATTGATGCCGTGCTGGTCAATGCCTGCGAGTGCGAGCCTATGCTCACCGCCGACCACCGGATGCTGCTGGAGTATGCCGACGACATCATCTTCGGCCTGCAGGCGGAGATGAAGGCCGTGGATGCTCCCAAGGGCATTATCGTCATCGAAGAGAACAAGCCCGATGCCATTGCGCTGCTGCGGGAAAAGACCGCCCAGATCGAAGGCATCGAGGTCCTGGAAGTTGCTACCCAGTACCCCCAGGGCGGCGAAAAGATGCTGATCAAGCGTGCCATGGGCCGCAGCGTACCCTCCGGCAAGCTGCCCGCGGATGTGGGTGCCTGCGTTTCCAATGTGTCCACTGTCAAGGCCATCGCCGACGCCATCAAGACCGGCATGCCGCTCATTGAGCGTCTGACCACCGTCACCGGTGAGCATATCCCCAACCCCGGCAACTTCATCGTGAAGATCGGCACCCCCGCCCAGGCGCTGGTGGATCACTGCGGCGGCATCGTCGGCGAAAATGTGACCATCAAGGCCGGCGGCCCCATGATGGGCTTCGTGCAGGAGCATCTGGATGCCCCTATCATGAAGGGCTCCAACGGTATCATCGCCATCGACTCCGACGAGACCGAGACCCAGGAGTGCATCAAGTGCGGCCGCTGCGTGGATGTATGTCCCATGGAGCTGAAGCCGCTGTACTTTGCCAAGCTGGTGGGCGATCCTGCTGCTCTGAAGGAAAAGAATATCATGGATTGTATGGAGTGCAGATGCTGCGAGTATATCTGCTCCTCCAAGATCCCGCTGGTCAATCTGATCAAGATCGGAAAAATCGCAGTAAGGGGGATGAAGTAAGATGCTGATCACTGAAATGAAAGCCAAGGAAAGCCTTCGCTCCGTGATTTGCGGTAAGGTTTTCATCATCAACTGCCACGGTTGCAAGGAAGTTTACTTCCCCGAAGAGGCTGCTGCCCAGTTCCAGAAGGAGCTGAGCGATGAGGGTATCGTCACCGGCATCCTCACCACCGACTATGTGTGCAACCCTGAGAACCTGACCCTGCGGCTGCAGAATCATGCCGCCGCCATCGCTGAAGCGGATACCGTGCTGGTGTTCTCCTGCGGCGTGGGCGTGCAGACGGTTGCGGAGCATCTGGCAGACAAGCGGGTCTGCGCTGCCTGCGATACTTATGCGCTGCCCGGCTTCCAGGGT
>JBGVJN010000025.1:0-6062 GCA_045129455.1 Faecousia sp.
TGCTCCTGGATCTTATAGGCAGCATCTGCCTCAGCTTTCTTAACATCAGACTGCTGCTTCAGCTCCGCCTGTCGGATAGACAAAGATGTCTGCTTCTCCGCGATCTCCATCTGGGACTGAACCTTGGCATCGTTGGCCTCCTTGGCGGCCTGAGCCTGGGAGATGGCGATATCACGGTCAGCCTGGGCCTTGGCAATAGCGGCGCCCTTCTTGATCTTGGAGATATTGTCGATACCCAGATCCTCAATTACGGAGTTCTGGTCGGAGAAGGACTGAACATTGAAAGAGATCATCTCCAGACCCATTTTCTCAAGGTCGGGAATAGCGTTCTCCTGCACACGTTCGGAGAAGGCCTTACGGTCGGTAACCATTTCTTCCAAACGCATCTGGCCAACGATCTCACGCATATTGCCCTCCAGGGTATCCTGGACACGGCTGATGATCATAGCCTCATTCTCGTTCAGGAAGAACTTGGAGGCCAGGGTCATCATTTCTTCGCTCTGGCCGATGCGGATCTTGACGGTGGCATCGACTTTTACATTGATGTACTCTGCATTGGGGACATAGTCCGTGGTCTTTACATCCACGGAGAACATTTTCAGCGACAGCTTATCCAGCCGCTCCAGGAAGGGAATGCGGACGCCGGCTTTACCGATGAGGATCCGGGGCTTACGGTAGCCGGAGATGATGTAGGCAGTATCCGGGGGTGCTTTCACATAGCCCGCGGAGACCAGAGCGATGATCGCCACGACAGGGATCACAACAAACAACCATTCCATAATGTTTCCTCCATAAAATAATATGTTTTTTATCGGGACAAGCCCGTGAATTTACAGGTACTCTTTTTGATCCATCCAGGAAAAATCGTAATCATCTTCCTTGGGTTTGACGGGGGTAGGATCCGTCAGATTGTGGTAGAAGGCTGCCTCCGCCGCGTTCTGGTAGGGGATCAGCCACAGATAGCCGATACCGCAGGTGAGGATGCACAGGAAGTGCCAGCCGATAAAACTCAGCCGCAGTACGAACAGCTCCGCCTTATGGCCGTCCATCAGCTGCCGGGACCGGGTGATGGCATCCACGCAGCTCATGCTGGGATTTTCCAGCAGGATGAAGTGGGCCATGGCATAGGAATAGCTTTTGACGATGCCGGGGATCACAAAAAGCATACTCCACAGGACGATGAAGATGCCCCGCAGCAGGCACAGGCAGAAGCCCTCAGCGAAGCGGTAGAACTGGGAGAACAGATCCTTGACCTGGGCATCCTCGCCCCGGTGCATCTTCAGCAGGAAGTGGCTGTAGCCCAGCTGCACCGGTCCGCCCATAATGAACTGGACCAGGTTCAAGGTGGCAACGCCTCCCAGGATCGCCAGAAGTCCATAAATGGCCGATTCCGGCAGCTGCCGGAAAAGCCGCAGGGTCTCTTCATCCAGCTCGATGCTGATGCCGCCGGAGCTGGCGGTAGCCAGACCGCCCAGGATCGAGGCCAGGAAGCCTGCCAGGATCGCTACGCCCCACCGGCCGGACAAGGCCCGCCGGGCTTGATAACGCAGATCTCTACTGCTCATAATTTGCTCCTTTCATGATGTTGTAGGTTTTGATTCATTGCTTAGTATCCATATTCACAGATAATGCTGTCATTCTGAGCGAAGCTGTTGAAAGCAGCTGAATCAAGGGATTTTTCCTCGGCCCCCTCGTCTTGAGGGGGCTGTCACGCGATCAGCGTGACTGGGGGGAGTTAACTCCCTCAGCGACTCGCTAAGAGCCGCCCTGCGGGCGGTTGCTCGCTTGCATGGCGCCTGCGGGCGCACACGTCACGGCTTGCGCCGTGCCACCTCCCTCAAAACGAGGGAGGCAAGGGCGCTGCCGCGGCGATGTGGCAGTTGCTTAGCCGTAGACCACCACATTGTCCGTTTCCGGATTATAGGCGATGGTCACGGTCTTATTCAGAAAATCCTCCAGCCTGGGGCCGAGGCCATAGGTGACAAAGATCGCCCGGGTATTTTTAAATATGGGCGCCTCCCCTTCTTCCTCCAGCTTCACGATAAAGTATATAACCCGACCGAAGGACTGGGGTGCATCCAGCTTGGCCTGGTAAAACTGATAGCTGCAGGGCTTTCGCAGGATCTTGCCCAGGCGGCAGGCAACAAATATCAGAAACGGCAGGCAGATCGCCGCACATGCCACCGCCAGCACGCCTATCAGCTCCAGCCATTTCTCTAGCGGCAGATTCTGGGCGCGGATGATCCCCAGATAGGAAGTGACCCCAAGCACCAGAGCGGTAACCGCCAGAAAGATCAGCAAAAAACGCAGATTCAGCCGGAGGGACTCCACTTCCATGGAGCGCAGCAGTGCCCGTCGATATTCTTTTTTCGTGGGCATTGTCTTCACCCTTTCTTAGACTTAACCGGCACCCATGAGGATCTTGGCAAGGTCAGAATCCTTATCCAGAATGATGGTCTTATCCTCACCGTTGAGGCTCTGCTTCAGAGCGTCCAGGGCCAGAATGAACTCGTAGAATTCCTGCTTATCCTTGGTGTTGTAAGCGGCAGCCAGCATCTGCATATAGGCAGCCTCGCCTTCCGCTTCCAGCTTGGCAGCTTCCGCTTCCGCGTTGGAGATGGTGATATTCACCTGCTTATCCACTTCGTTGCGGATGACGGAGGCTTCGTAGTTGCCGTCGGCAGTGTACTTTTCCGCCATCTGGTTACGCTCGGAGATCATGCGGCGATACACCGCGTTCAGGTTGCTCTCGGGAAGGTCAAACTGCTTGATCTTCACATCCTCCACATGGATGCCGTAGGTCTTTGCCTGGGCGTCCACGGTGGTGGCGATGCCTTCATAGATGGTGTTGCGCTCGGCGCCGTCGTTCATATTGATGATGTCCGCCTGAGCCAGCTTACCCAGCGCGATCTTCAGCGCGGTATAGGTGATGGAATCCAGACGCTCTTCAGCAACGGTGGTGCTGCCCACGCTGCGGTAGAACTGCTGGGGATCGGAGATGCTCCAGAGGATATAGCAGTCCACGGTCATATTCTGCTTATCGGAGGTCAGCACTTCGGAAGGGGGAATGTCATACAGCTGGGTGGCCTTGGAGAAATACTTCACGGTATCCACAAAGGGGATCTTGAAGTGCAGGCCGGCTTCGCTTTCGGTATTGACGATCTCAGAGAACCGGAACAGGCAGGCATACTGGTTTTCCTTCACAGTATAAGCGCTGTCCGCCAGAACGATCACCAGAAGCAGCACGATGGCCGCGATAATGATACCTTTTTTCATAGCTTAGTTACCTCCTGTCAGGGTCTCCAGAGGCAGCAGCATATTCATACTGCCGGCCTCGCCGGTGTTGATATAGACCTTCACGCCGGGAAGGATCTGGGAAATAGCTTCATAGTACATACGGCTGCGGGTGATCTCGGGATCACGCACATACTCGGCATACATAGCCTCGAACATGGCCACCGCTTCCGTAGCTTCGTTGATACGCTTCTGCTTCAGATACTGAGCGTTCTGCAGCAGCTTGTTGGCCTGGGCTTCCGCATTGGGCAGCTGGGCATTCTGGTAGGCCTTGGCCTCATTGACCACCGCTTCCGCGGTCTGCTTAGCGGTCTCCACCGCCTTGAAGGCTTCCACCACCGCTGCCGTGGGCGGCTCGGCATCCTGGATGCGCACATCCACCAGAGAAAGGCCGATGTCGTACTCCGCTAGGATCTGGATCACCAGCTCCTTCACCTGCATCTGGATATTTTCCTTACCGTCGGTAAGGACGCTGTCCACCGCCGCGGAGCCTACCACATTACGCACCTGGCTCTGGATCAGATTCCTCAGGATGGCTTCCGGATCATTGGAGGAGAACAGAAACTGCACCGGATCGGAGATCTTGTACTCCACGAAGAAATCCACATTGACGATGTTATAGTCGCCGGTGATCATGGTGGATTCATCGTTTTTAATGTTGTAACCGCCCTTGTTGTCGCTGGAGTAGCCCAGCTCGATGCGCTGATACACATTCACATCCACCTTGTGCACCTGCTGAATACCAAAGGGCAGCTTGAAGTGCAGGCCGGGATCGGTGATGTCCGTCACCTTGCCGAAGGTGGTGACCACTGCCTGCTGCTTATCGTCAACGGTGTAGTAGCAGGTGGTGATGCCGATCAGCAGCACCAGGACTACCGATGCGATGATCGCAATGTTTTTGATCTTCTTCCAATCCAAAGGCTCCTTGGAACCGTTGGGATTGAAAGAGTAGAAACCGTCTTTTTTTGCCATGGTTTTTTCGCTCCTTTTATAAAATTACTGGTTTATTTCAAATCTTTTACCATCACTTCGGCGCTCAGGCGCAGCTGGGAAGCTGCCCAGGCGGTGAGCATGATGGTAAGCACCTTTGCCACCCGTGCCCTGGCCTCCGGCGTCAGCTGGGTCTGCTCAGAGAGCAGCTGGGAAAGGTAGGCATCCCTTCCCTCCGGGGTATTCATCCTGCGGTGATCCGCCGCCAGCCGCACAAAGAGGAAATACAGGGTAGCATCGTCGATCAAATCGTCGCTTTCGTCGGAAAGATCGCCGTTGACATAGCTCAGCAGCCCGCAGATCTGCTCCAGAGAAAGAGCTGCCTTGAGCATATTGATGTTGATGATGCGGCAAAGCTGATGCATGGTGTAGCGCTTATGCTCCGGTGGGGTCAGAAAGCCCCGCTTCACCCAGTTCTGGATGGCATACGCCTCCAGGCCGGTGATGTTGGCCACCTGGCTCAGGGCGATGCCGCCGCCCAGGAACATATTCTGAAACTGCTTCTCAATGTGTACCGCCTCCTCCGATGGGAAGGAAAGCACGGTGCCGGGAAGATTCCACTGCATTGGGGTACCTCCTTTGATATGTGGTAATACGATATTATCATGTGGTCATCTGATTGTCAATAGTGTTCTCGTAATTTTTTAAAATATTTTTTGAACACTATATAAGCAAAGAAAAACCCTCCCACGAAGGGAGGGTATCTGCGGGCGGTCAATGACAGTCCCTACAAGGGCAGCGCACCAAGACCATGTCATTGCGAGGCCCATCGGGCCGTGGCAATCTCCCGGTACAATTGTGCGGCTACATAGGCACGGAAGGAGAGGTGACACCCTACCGGGAGATTCCCACGGACGGCATAGCCGTCCTCGGAATGACATGATTTTTACATGGTTGCGATGATTTTTGCATTTCCCTTCCGTAAAGTTAAGGGAGGGTCAAGACCCTCCCCTACGATAATCCCATCTCGGCCCCCTCACAACGAGGGAGGTAAGGCGGGCGAGCGATGCTCGCCCCTACAAGGGCAGCGCACCAAGACCATGTCATTGCGAGGAGCGAAGCGACGCGGCGCCCGAGCGCATCGCGCGAGGAAGTGCCCTTGGGGTGCAATCTCCCAGTACAATTGTGCGGCTACATGGGCACCGATGTAGAGGCGACACCCTACCGGGAGATTCCCACGGACGGCATAGCCGTCCTCGGAATGACATGATTTTTACATGGTTGCGATAATTTTTGCATTTCCCTTCCGTAAAGTAAAGGGAGGGTCAAGACCCTCCCCTACATTGGTCATTACTTTGATTCACCGCCGGTGCTGCGCAGGGGCAAAAAAATGAGGGCGCGTTTTGCAACGCGCCCTCGGGATCGTATGAACTTAGGCCAGCTCAGCGAAGTACTTGATGGTGCGGACCATCTGAGAAACATAGGAGTTCTCGTTGTCGTACCAGGAAACGACCTGGACCTGGGTCTTGCCGTCGGACAGAGCGCAGACCATGGTCTGAGTAGCATCGAACAGGGAGCCGAAGCGCATGCCGATGATGTCGGAGGAAACGATCTCATCCTCGTTGTAGCCGGAGGACTGGGTGGCAGCAGCCTTCATGGCAGCGTTGATCTCAGCAACGGTGACAGCCTTGGAGCAAACAGCGTTCAGGATGGTGGTGGAGCCGGTGGGGGTGGGGATACGCTGAGCAGCGCCGATCAGCTTGCCGTTCAGCTCGGGGATGACCAGGCCGATAGCCTTGGCAGCGCCGGTGGAGTTGGGAACGATGTTCACAGCGCCA
>JBGVJN010000026.1:0-16201 GCA_045129455.1 Faecousia sp.
AATGCGGGTGACGCTGCTGGGAATGATAATGCTGGTGAGGTTACTGCAGTCGCGGAACGCATTATCGCCAATGCTGGTGACGCTGTTGGGAATGGTAATGCTGGTGAGGCCATTGCAGTTATAGAACGCATCCTCGCCAATGCTGGTGACGGGGTAGCCGCCCAAGGTGGCTGGAATAGTCAAATCAGCGCTGATAGAGCCATCACAGCCCGTGATCACGGCTCCTTCTGAGACGATTTTATATGTAAGCGGTTCTTCGGTTTCTGCGGCTTTTGCCGCAGTAGACATCAGAGTGGCGCAGGCAACCATTACTGCCGTTGTGAATAGGATGCTCAATAGCTTTTTCATGATTCGTTCCTCCAACATTAACGGTAGTTATCACCGGGAAATAGAGTCTATTTCCATTATACAATAATTGTCAAGGAATATAAATTCGGGAACAAGAAAAGACCCCCATCTCTTAATGAGATGAGGGCAGCATATCTTGCTCAAAAAATGCTTAGAAATTCGTAACTTCCGAAGACTTGAGTTGCAGCTGGAGCTTATCCGCGATCAAGGCGATGAATTCCGAATTCGTGGGTTTGACATTCTTTCGGCTTTGCGCTATACTAACTCTAGAAACTGTACCACTGTTCGCTTCGGGCGTATTGATAGGGGCTTGTTCACCTATCGGCGTGGCAAGGTTTCTGCTACAAAAGTGTTCGCAGGAAGTGGAACTTCGGAAATTTTCCGTATGAGTCTACGATGTCCTGCGAACTTTTTTGTTTTAGAAATTCCCCACTTCGGCGGATTTCAGCTGCAGCTGGAGCTTATCCGCGATCAGGGCGATAAATTCGGAATTCGTGGGTTTTCCCTTGGTATTGGAAACTGTATAGCCAAAAAATCTTTGCAGAGTATCCAGGTCACCTCTGTCCCAGGCGACTTCGATGGCATGGCGGATGGCCCGCTCCACCCGGCTGGGGGTGGTCTGGAAGGTCTTTGCCACCTGGGGGTACAGGACCTTGGTGATGGCGTTGATCACATCCATATCATTTACCGCGATGATGATCGCTTCTCTTAAATACTGGTAGCCCTTGATGTGGGCGGGAACGCCGATCTCATGGATGATGCCGGTGACCATGGATTCGATATTTGTCTTGTCGGTCTTGCGCTCCCGGACGATCCGCAGGCTCTCCCCACCCCGGATCTCCTCCATGCGCTCCACCAGAGCAGTCATATCGCAGGGCTTCAGCATCAGATATCTTGCCCCCAGGTTGGCGGCTGCTGAGGCCACATAGTCTGTCACAAAGCCGGATGTAGCCAGGGTCACGGGGCGCTTATCCATGCCGGAAACGGCTTTGAGTACGCTGATCCCGTCCTGTTTTGCCAGCATCAGATCCAGAATAAGAATATCCGGCTTCAGTTCCCTGACCATGCGGATCGCCTGCTCCCCATCGCCTGCTGTTCCAAGGATCTGAAAACCGTCTGCGCGCGCCAATGCGGCAGACAGAGCGCTGCAGAATTCCTCGGCACTGTCTGCGATCAATACGGTTGTACGATTGTCCATTATTTCCTCTCCTGTCATATGAAGTGAATTTCCCCAATGATTCGCAGCCCCAACGGCCGCGTGCGACAAATATAATTTAGCATAATGCGCCTGTTTTTGCAAGGAAAAACAAAAACAATCGCTCGTCAAAAACACGGGTTTTTCGACAAATTAAAGATAAAATTTTAATTTTTCGACAAAAATAGACAGGGGAGGAGCAAGCTCTGCATCCGGGGCGGCACGCAGCCTTTTTCTGTTGACGCAGGGCGGCGGATGTTGTACAATGGATGCAAATGTTTTTACAGGAGGAACACCACTATGAATGACCGCTGGAACTTGGACCCCCTTTACAAGGGCTTTGACGATCCTGCCTTTGAGGCGGATCTGACCGCGCTGAAGGAAGCTGTGGCAGCTTATGCCGCGTTTACCGGACAGCTTGCGGATGCCGAGCCGCTGCAGGCGCTGCGCGACGGCATTGCTTTTGAGGAGAAGATCACCACCCTGGCAAGCAAGGTGGCAGAGTATGCCATGCTGCGCCAGTCCACCGACGCCAAGGATCCCCAGGCCGGCTCCCAGATGGGCCGCATCATGGGCGTGCTCAGCCAGACCGCCGGCCCCGAGGCTGCCTTCCGTGGTTGGGCTGCCAAGCTGCCTCAGCTGATGGAACTGGTGCGTGGCGATGAGCAGCTGAAGGACTATGAATTCCTGTTTGCTAATATGGCCGACTCCAGCCGCTATCTTCTGCCCGGCATGGGCGAGGAGATCGCAGCGAAGCTGCGCCTTTCCGGCGGCAGTGCCTGGAAGGATCTGCAGGGTTATCTGACCAGCACGGTGCCGGTGAGCTACCGTGGCGGCATCACCAATCTGTCATCCATCCGCAACCTGGCCTACGACGAGGATCCTTCCGTCCGTAAGGATGCCTATGAAGCGGAGCTTGCCTGCTATGAGAGCATCAAGGTGCCTGTGGCCTATGCGTTGAACTCCATCAAGCTGGAGACCATCTCCGATTGCCAGCTGAGAGGCTACGCTTCTCCCCTGGAGCGGACGCTGAAGCATTCCGACATGAAGAAGGAAACGCTGGATGCCATGCTTTCCGCCATGGATGAGTACCTGCCCAAGTTCTGGCAGTATCTGAAGGCCAAGGGTAAGGCGCTGGGCCACGAAAACGGCCTGCCCTGGTACGATATGTTCGCCCCTATGGGCAGCAGCTCCACCCGTTTCACCATCGAGTCCGCCCGTAAGTTCCTGGTAGACCTGTTCGCGGGCTTCGATCAGGAGCTGTCCGACATGGTCGCCAGAGCCTTTGATGACCGCTGGATCGACTTCTATCCCCGGGACGGCAAGCGTGGCGGCGCCTTCTGCGCCGGTGTGGAGTGCCTGGGCGAGAGTCGAATTCTGACAAATTTCGACGGTATGTTTACCGATGTGGTCACCCTGGCCCATGAGCTTGGCCATGCCTTCCATAATCAGTGCATCCGTGACCATCGGCCGCTGAACCATGACTATTCCATGCCCGTGGCGGAAACCGCTTCCACCTTCAATGAGTGCGTGGTCATGGCATCCGCCATCGCATCCGCCGCGGACGATGCCGAGCGCCTGGCGCTGATCGAATCCCAGCTGCAGGATGCCACCCAGATCATCTGCGATATCTATTCCCGCTTCCGCTTCGAGGCCATGGTCTTCCAGAACCGGGAGGAGAAGTTCATGGATGCGGATACCCTGTGCGATTATATGCTCACCGCCCAGAAGCAGTCCTACGGCGACGGTCTGGATCACAGCTGCCTGCATCCTTATATGTGGGTGTGCAAGAGCCATTACTACGGCCCCACCTTCTACAATTTCCCCTATGCCTTCGGCGGTCTGTTCGCCCGGGGCCTGTATGCCCAGTATGAGAAGGAAGGGGAGGCTTTCCTGCCCAAGTACAAGAAGCTGCTGCACACCACCCCCGTGGCTACCGCGGAGGATACTGCTAAGGTGGCAGGCATCGACCTGACCGACAAGGAATTCTGGCGCGCTGCCCTGCAGACCATCGCCGATCAGATCGACCTGTTCTGCCAGCTGGTGGGCTAAGTACAAGTTTTGCTGAACCGTTCCGGGACGGTGGTGCGTAAGCCTCCCTTGTGTAAAGGGAGGTGCCCCGAAGGGGCGGAGGGATTGTTATAGTGTGCAGTGCGGATCCGCCAAAATGTTGGGCTAATTCGCCGTGCTGTATCGCACAATCCCCCAGTCAAAAATCAAGGATTTTTGACAGCCCCCTTTGCACAAGGGGGCCTTTTCGGAAGCGTAACTGTCCGACGATTTCTAATTTCACACAAGGAGTAACGACATGGACAAGAGAACCAAGGCTTTGATGGCCTTTTTGGATGCGTCCCACAGCGTTTATCACGCTGCCGCCTATCTGGCGGACACCCTGGAGCGCTCCGGCTATACCCGCCTTCTGGAGGGTGACAGCTGGCAGCTGACCCCCGGCGGGAAATACTATCTGACCCGTGGCGGCACGGCGGTGCTGGCCTTCCGGGTGCCCCAGACGACCCCTGCGGGCTTCATGATGAGTGCCAGCCATTCTGACCGGCCCACCTTTAAGGTGAAGGAAAACGGTGAACTGGTGGGTGCCTATACCCGCCTGGCCACGGAAAAGTACGGCGGCATGCTCATGGCTCCCTGGCTGGACAGACCTCTGTCCGTAGCCGGCCGGGTGCTGGTGGAGACGGAGAGCGGCGTCCAGAGCAAGCTGGTGGATATCGACCGGGACCTGGTGCTGATCCCCAATGTGGCCATCCATATGAACCGGAAGGCCAACGACGGCTACACCTGGAATCCCGCGGTGGATACCCTTCCTCTGCTGGGCAGCAAGGCTGCTGCCGGCAAGCTGAACAAGCTGCTGGAGAAGGCCGCCGGCGGCAAGATCCTGGGTCATGACCTTTACCTGTATGTGCGCCAAAAGGCCACGGTGTGGGGCATGGACAAGGAGTACATCTCTTCTGCCGCGCTGGACGATCTGGAGTGCGCCTGGTGCTGCACTCAGGGCTTCTTGCGCTCTCAGGATAGCGGGAGCATTCCCATGCTGTGCGTTTTTGACAGCGAAGAGGTAGGCTCCTCTTCCGTCCAGGGTGCCGCCTCCAGATTGCTGGAGGATACCATCCGCCGCATCTGCGCAGCGCTTTCCCTGGATGAGAGCAGAATGCTGGCCAATTCCTTCATGGTGTCTGCCGACAATGCCCACGCCCTGCATCCCAACCACCCGGAATACGCCGACAGCGCCAATGCGCCTGTGATGGGCGGCGGCGTGGTACTGAAGTTCAACGCCAGCCAGCGCTATACCACCGACGGCCTGTCTGCCGCCATCTTCCGCAAGGTCTGCGCGAAGGCGAATGTATCGGTGCAGACCTACTGCAACCGGGCGGATATCCCCGGCGGCTCTACCCTGGGCAATATTTCCCTGTCCCATGTATCCGTACCTTCCGCGGATATCGGTCTTGCCCAGCTGGCTATGCACTCGAGCTATGAGACCGCCGCCGTGGCGGATGCCATCAGCCTGGAGGAGGCTATGACCGCCTTCTATGGCCACAGCCTTAAGGTCAGCGGTGAGGAGTACACTCTCAGCTAAAGATGCAAAAAAATCCCTGGAGCGAAAGTGTGATGTCCGTAACGGAGAATCGCAGAACAAAATAACAGATGCCTGCACAGGCCCTTTGTGGGAGCTGTGCAGGCATTTTTATGCAGTTGCGCAACAGGGCGAAGGCTCCCTTGTGTAAAGGGAGCTGTCAGCCGATAGGCTGACTGAGGGATTGTCTTTCAGCAGTATTGATATATATAATATCTGTTCGATATATTGGAATTTGGCTAACGAGTTTCTATTTACGAGAACAAAGATAGGCTTGCAAGATTTCTTCGACATCATCTTCGTTAGTTGTGTATCCTTCGTATATCTCATTGCAAATCCACGCATAGTAATCAGTGATTGCCTCAATAAAAGAAGTCAGTATCTCTTCTATAGTACTATGTTCTGTTCGTACGGGTAGGCGTATTTCAGGGATATCCTCTGCATTATCAAAAACAGGATAGGTGGAAAAATCAGCCCAATAAAACAAATACCCAACTCGTTCACCGTTCCGACTAATCAGATAGTGATTATATTCAAAATCAACCCACAAAGTAATAGGAATACGATAGTTGGTTTCCACCCAAGTTACGAAAGAACGAAGTTCCTGTTCAACTTCTATTGGGATTCTCTTGTCGAAACCGATACTAAATTCGGGCAAGATGTTTTCAGAAACTTTCAGTTCTACTGTCTGAGCTTTCTTCCAAACACTATTTTCAGTCACAGGAATCACCTCTTTGTCAAATTCAAGTTTATCTAACTGGCGCGGAAGCGCCCAAGGCTCCCTTGTGTAAAGGGAGCTGTCAGCGAAGCTGACTGAGGGATTGACAACCCCTCCGAGCCGCCGTTCGGCGGCCCACCTCCCCTTACACAGGGGAGGCTTTGGTGTGGTGCGTAACTGTTAGACAAATTCAAGTTTTGTGAACTGTTCACTAACATACTATCATACAAGCACTTCTTGTGCAACGACAATCCCTCAGTCAAAAATCAAATAGATTTTTGACAGCTCCCTTTACACAAGGGAGCCTTTGGTGCGGCGCAAAGCTGCCCGTGTTTGCCATGTCTGTGGCAAGCAGAGCATCCGGCTGTCCACCGGATACACTTTACTGGGCAGATGCCCAAACCCACAAACAGAAAACCGGAAGGTCGTTTGACCTTCCGGTAATGCACCCCACACATTTCTCCGTTAATAACAGGTCGCAAATGCTCCAGGGTGCTTTTTTATGGAGTTGGTTTACTTCTTTTTCTTCTTCAGGAGGATCACGGTGACGGCGACCACGATGGCGCAGCCTGCGGCGCCGATGCCCACCCAGATCCAAATGGAGGGAGTCTCGGGCTCATAAGGCTCGGAACTGCCGCCGATGGGATACAGGACATCCTTGTGCTGGAAGCCGCAGATCTCGCAGGTGCGGGCCTTCTCGCCGGCTTCGGTGGCGGTGGGCTGCTTGGTGGTGGCCCAATCACCGAAGGTGTGGGAGTGGGACTTGGGGATCTCCTTGCCGGTCTCCAGCGTTACATTGCACACGGAGCATACAGTGTCGCCGGTGTAGCCGGCTTCGGCGCAGGTGGCCTCCTTCTGATTGGCAAGGGTCTCGGTGTGGCCGGTCTTAGCGGTGGCCTTGCCGGAGGCGAGCTTCTTGCCGCACTTGGTGCAGTGGGTATCGCCGGAGTAGCCCTCTTCCTGGCAGGTGGCCTGCTTCACATTGCGAAGCTCGGTGGTGGTGTGGGTGCAGGCGGTAGGCTTGGTGGTGCCGGAGTTGCCGGAGTTGCCGGAATTGCCGGTGTTGCCGGTGTTGCCGGAGTTGCCGGAGTTGCCGGAGCCGGTGTTGCCGCTGGCGGCATTGCCGGAGGGGGTAGACATATTTTGGGGAGCCTGTCTGCCGAAGAGCGTCCAGGCCAGCTCGGGATAGTCGATGAAGACGTTGCGGTTACCCTGATAGGCGGCGACCACTTCGTTGCGGCCCATTTCCCAGGTGTCCACAGGGTCGATGGCCATCCACTCCAGCAGCACATCCACGCTCTGGAATACATTGGTGATGCTGGAGCACTGACTCCATTCGCCGCCGTAACGGACATGGACATACAAGCAGATCCGGGCCACATCGCCCTTTACATTGTCCAGGGGTTCAAAATAAGTGCTGTTGTAATAGCCGCCCAAGCAACCGGATGCAGGGTTAGAACCATATTTTTCGGTACCGCCGTTGGCGTATCCGTATTTTTTGTTTCCTCTTGTGCTGTTTACCGATGCGTCTGAGGGGCGGATATGGTGCAGGTCCGCACCGGGGCCGGAGGTGTTGAAGCCGCCCAGATTCTTGGGCCAGACGTGCTCCCGGTTCCAACCGTTATACTCGTTCATGGTAGCGGAATAGCTGGTATAGATCAGTGTGACTTTGCCGTTGCCGTTTTCGCAGTCGGTCTTGGTGGCCATATCGCGGCAGTCGGGGTAGCTGCTGGTTTTTGTGTGCGTATCGGTCATTAGTTTTCGCAGACTCTGCAGCAGGGCAGACTGGCTCTGGCCGGACAGAGTGGCGTAGGTATAGCTGCCGGTGTAGTAGCTGGCGGCACCTGTGCCGCTCAGGGAGGTACACACCTGGTCTCTGGTGCCGGAATTGGAGGAGGTGGAATAGGAAAGTGCCTGCACTTCCACAGGGAAGCTCAGCAGCGATACCACCAGGGAAAGCAGCAGCAGTCCCGTAGTAGCAAATTTGGTGAATTTACGCATGATCTGTTCTCCTTGCTGTTTATTTACTCTACTCCTCATCATAGCACAAAAGGAAGAAAAAGGCAAGGGGGTAGGTGTGGTTCGTGGGGAAAAAGCCGAGCAAAAGGGTGTCTTTTCCAAAAGATACAAAATGCCCAAAATCATGCAGGGAAAACTGTCATAACACACCATTGAAGATGATTGACAAATATGGTATGATGTGCATATCCAGGTGGATTGGGCCTACTCCACAAAAATAGACCCCGTTCATCAAAAAAGGAGGATAATGTAAACCCGTTCGACTTGCGGTGCGGCAGTGTGGAGACCTGTCGTAATGCCATCGTTGTTTTACTCGGCGATGCGTGAGAGCATACGCGAAATTTAGGTATGCTTAAAGTCAGAAAGTATGTCTAGTGTAACCCTGAAGAACATCAAGAAGATCTACCCGTTCAGCGGCGACGACACCAAGAAGTCCAAGAAGAGAAAGAAGAAGGGCGAAGAGGTAGAGGAAAAGAAGGTCAACCTGCAGATCACCGATAAGGGTGTTGTTGCGGTCCAGGAGTTCAACCTGGAGATCAAGGACAAGGAATTCATCGTCCTGGTCGGTCCTTCCGGCTGCGGTAAGTCCACCACCCTGCGTATGATCGCAGGTCTGGAGGAGATCTCCGAAGGCGAGCTGTACATCGGCAACCGTCTGGTCAACGATGTGGCCCCCAAGGACCGCGATATCGCCATGGTTTTCCAGAACTACGCTCTGTACCCCCACATGACCGTGTATGACAACATGGCTTTCGCTCTGAAGCTGCGTCATGCTCCCAAGGACGAGATCGATCGCAAGGTCAAGCAGGCTGCTGAGATCCTGGACATCACCCAGTACCTGGGCCGTAAGCCCAAGGCTCTGTCCGGCGGTCAGCGTCAGCGTGTGGCCATCGGCCGTGCTATCGTCCGTGATCCTCAGGTCATGCTGATGGATGAGCCTCTGTCCAATCTGGACGCCAAGCTGCGTAACCAGATGCGTGCTGAGATCATCAAGCTGCGTGAGCGTATCAATACCACCTTTATCTATGTTACCCACGACCAGACTGAGGCTATGACTCTGGGCGACCGTATCGTCATCATGAAGGACGGCTTCATCCAGCAGATCGGCACTCCTCAGGAGGTCTTCAGCCATCCCTATAACCTGTTCGTTGCCGGCTTTATCGGCACTCCTCAGATGAACCTGTTCGATGCCAAGCTGGTCAAGAAGGACGGCAAGTACGCCGTGCAGCTGGCCAACCTGACCGTCGAGCTGTCCGAGAACAAGCAGGCTGCTCTGACTGCCAACAATGTGGCTGAGCAGAATGTGACTCTGGGCGTCCGTCCTGAGCATATCACTCTGGAATCCGAAGGCATCGATGCCAAGATCGATGTCAGCGAAATGATGGGCTCCTCTGTCCACCTGCATGTCACCTCCATGGAGCGTGATGTGGTCATCGTGGTCTCTACCATGAACATGACCGGCGCTGAGGTGGCTGCCCTGTCCAACGGCACCAGCGTGAAGTTCAGCTTCCCCGGCAATGTCTGCCATGTCTTCAACAAGGAGACCAGCATCAACCTGGAAGCCTAATCGGATCCTTTGCGGGCCTGCCGCTTGGCATGCCCGCTTTTTTTAAAAACTTAGTAAAAACCACCAAAAAAATCGATTTACAGACTTTGCGCAACGGGTTTCCCTTGACAAATGAGTAGATTTGTATTAATCTCATAGGGTATAGTGCCTATGGGGGAGGTATACCCCTTGGGCGCTGGAGAAAAACAGAACAGCCCATTGCCGGAGGAATTTCGGCAGTGCGGATCGATGACATGTAAAGGAGTAGTCACCATGCGTGAAAGCGGCATCTTGATGCATATTACATCCCTGCCGGGACCCTATGGTATCGGCACCATGGGAAAGCAGGCCTTTGCGTTCGTGGACTTTTTGAAGGCCGCGGGGCAGACCTGCTGGCAGATCCTTCCGCTGACCCCTACGGGCTACGGAGATTCGCCCTATCAGTCCTGCTCTACCTATGCAGGCAACCCCTATCTGATCGACCTTGACCAGCTGGTGGAGGAAGGCCTTCTGCACAAGGAAGAGCTGGACAGCATCTGCTGGGGCAGCCGGGAAGACAAGGTGGATTTCGGCATTCAGTACAACAATAAGCTGAAGGTCCTGCGCCTTGCCTACGAGCGGTTTGTCGCAGGTGGTGAATTCGAGGATTTCTGCCGTGCCCACAGCAGCTGGCTGCCGGATTTCGCCCTGTTCATGGCCCTGAAGGGCAAGCTGGGCGGGGAACCCTGGTACCGCTGGGAGCATAAACTGAAGTTCAGAGACCCCGGCGCTATCTGGCAGGCACGGCAGGAGCTGGGCGAGGATATCCGCTTCTACAGCTTTGTGCAGTACCTGTTCTACCGCCAGTGGAATGCGCTGCGCGCCTATGCCCATGAAAATGAGATCGCCATCATCGGTGATGTGCCCATTTATGTGCCTTACGATTCCGTGGAGGTCTGGACCGACCCGGAGGCCTTCCAGCTGGATGAGAAGCTGGATCCCGTGGCCGTGGCAGGCTGCCCCCCGGATGCCTTCACCGCAGACGGCCAGCTTTGGGGCAACCCCCTGTACCGCTGGGATGTGATGGCTGAGGATGGCTTCTCCTGGTGGCTGCGCCGGCTGAAGGCAGCGGGCGAGCTGTACGATGTGGTCCGTATGGATCACTTCCGTGGCCTGGAAGCCTACTGGGCCGTACCCTTCGGCGATGCTACCGCCCGTGGCGGCAAGTGGGTCAAGGGCCCCGGCATGGATTTCATCAACGCGGTGAAGAACGGTCTTCCCGGTCTGAAGATGATCGCGGAGGATCTGGGCTTCCTGACGCAGGAGGTGCTGGATCTGCGGGATGCCTCCGGCTTCCCCGGCATGAAGGTGCTGGGCTTTGCCTTCGACTCCCGGGAACCTTCCGAATACCTGCCCCATACATACCCCGCCAATTCTGTGTGCTACACCGGCACTCACGACAACATGACTACCCGCCAGTGGTTTGACACCGCCGGTGAGAATGCGGTTGCCTATGCCAAGGAGTACATGTGCCTGAGTGAGCAGGAGGGCCTGGTCTGGGGTACCATCCGTACCGCCATGGCTTCCGTGTCCGATCTTTGTGTGATCCCCATGCAGGATTACCTGGATCTGGGCGCCGATGCCCGTATGAATTTCCCCGGCACTCAGACCTCTGCCAACTGGACCTGGCGTGCTACCGAGGGCTTTGCTCCCATGGCGCTGGCAGAAAAGATCTATGCTTTGGCAAAGCTCTACGGCCGCGTCAAGACCAACTAAGTTTCCATATTCAAGAACGGAGAATTGAAACCATGAATTATAATTGCCTGAATATCCTGAAGTGGACAGAAGCTCAGCTGAAGTACACCTACGACGTATCTCTGCAGGAGGCCACTCCCCAGGAACTGCATGAGGCTCTGGGTGAAGCGGTGATGATGGCCATTTCCGACAACTGGAACCGCTCCAAGCATACCCGTATGCATCAGCGGAAGGCCTACTACATTTCCGCCGAGTATCTGATCGGCCGTCTGGTGTACAGCAACCTGTACAACCTGGGAATTCTGGACGATATGAAGCAGCTGTTCGCCGAGCGCGGCGTGGATCTGGCTGTGCTGGAGGACATCGAGGATGCCGCTCTGGGCAACGGCGGTCTGGGCCGTCTGGCTGCCTGCTTCCTGGATAGTGCCGCCAGCTGCAATATCCCCCTGTCCGGCTACGGCCTGCGTTATCGTTTCGGCCTGTTCAAGCAGAGCTTCGACCAGGCTGGCAGCCAGGCTGAGGCTGCGGATGACTGGACCAAGTACGGTGATCCCTGGTCCTACCGCCGGTATAACCACACCGTGAAGGTGAAATTCCCGGATCACACCGTGCTGGCAGTTCCCTATGATGTTCCCGTCATCGGCTACGGCACCGACAATATCAATACCCTGCGTCTGTGGCAGTGTGAGGCTGAGGAAGAGCTGGACTTCAATGCCTTCAACGACCAGGATTACCTGCGCGCCCTGTCCCAGAAGAACAAGGCTGAGGATATCACCCGTGTTCTGTACCCCAACGACTCCACCAGGGAAGGCAAGCGCCTGCGCATCAAGCAGCAGTATGTGCTGTCCTCTGCATCCCTGCAGGATATGCTGCGCACCTACAAGGTCGCTCACGGCACCGATCTGAGCCATTTTGCTGACTACTATGCTGTGCAGCTGAACGATACCCACCCTGCTATGTCCATCCCTGAGCTGATCCGTCTGCTGATGGTGGAGGGCATGGACTTTGACCAGAGCTTTGCCATCGCCCAGAAGACCTTCTCCTACACCAACCACACCGTTATGGGTGAGGCTCTGGAGAAGTGGAATCTGGATCTGCTGCGCTCTGTGGTGCCCGAGATCGTGGACATCATCCTGCGCATTGATCAGAAGCTGAAGTCCGAGCATCCCGAGCTGTTCATCGTCCGGGACAATACCGCCCATATGGCCAACCTGAGCGTATATGTGGGCACCTATGTCAACGGCGTTGCTGAGATCCACAGCCAGATCCTGAAGGACGATTGCTTCAAGGATTGGTACCGTGCCTTCCCCGACCGTTTCCAGAACAAGACCAACGGTGTGACTCCCCGCCGCTGGCTGGGTCTGTGCAACCCCGAACTGACCCAGATGATCAAGTACCGCATCGGTGCTGACTTCCTGAAGGATCTGGATCGCCTGGCAAAGCTGAAGCCCATGATCGACGACGACATGGTCCGCCAGTTCAATGCCATCAAGCGGCAGAAGAAGGAGCAGCTGTGCAAGGTCATTGCGGAGAAGGAAGGCGTTCAGCTGAACCCCGACTTCATTTTCGATGTGCAGGTCAAGCGTCTGCATGAGTATAAGCGTCAGCTGATGAACGCGATCTCCATTGTGGATATCTACTTCCGGCTGAAAAACGGCGAGCTGCCCAACTTCCAGCCCACCGCTTTCATCTTCGGCGCCAAGTCCGCACCCGGCTATGCCCGTGCCAAGGCGATCATCCGCTACATCAACCGGATCGCCAAGATGATCAACAATGATCCCGATGTGGCAGATAAGCTGAAGGTGGTCTTCGTTCAGAACTACAACTGCTCCTATGCTGAGCATATCATTCCCGCTGCGGACATTTCCGAGCAGATCTCTCCCGCAGGCACCGAGGCTTCCGGCACCGGCAACATGAAGCTGATGATCAACGGCGCCGTGACCCTGGGTACCCTGGACGGTGCAAACGTCGAGATCGCCCAGGAGGCCGGCATCGAGAACGAGTATATCTTCGGCCACACCGTGGATCAGATCAATGCCTGCAAGGACAGCTACCGCAGCCGTGGCATCTATGAGATGGATGCCCATCTGCGCCGTGCCCTGGACACCCTGGTGGACGGCACTGTGCCCACCGACGACAACCAGAAGGAGCTGTACCATGCTCTGCTGGACGGCGCTTCCTGGCACAAGGCTGACCACTACTTCGTCCTGCTGGACTACGCTTCCTACATGGATGCCAAGCTGAAGGTCAACAGCGAGTATGCTGATCGGCTGAACTTCGGCCGCAAGTGCCTGCTGAACATCGCCAGCGGCGCTAAGTTCTCCTCCGACCGTACCATCCGTCAGTACGCCCAGGAGATCTGGCACATCCAGCCCACCCAGTATTGATTCTCAAAGCGCTCCCGCTTCGGCGGGAGCGCTTTTTTGCGTAAAAAGAAGCTGCCTCGAAAGAGGCAGCCTTTGTATGGATATTTACAGCATTCCAAAGAAGCCAAAGCTTAAGAATGCCAGCACCGAATTGGTCAGGAAGTGGATCAGGATGGGCGTCCAGACGGTGTCGGTCTTTTGATACGCCCAGCAGGCGATGAGATGGATCGGAAGCTGGACCAGATAGATGGCCAGCTGCACCTCCAGTGACCACAGGCAAAATGCCAGCACCAGATTCAGCAGCAGGAACAGCACCGTCACCGCAAGGTAAGCAAGCAAGGGGCGGGAGGTGCAAATGGGCGCAAAGGCTGTGGCGTAGAACAGGCAGCTGATAATGAACGGCTCCAGAAGGATCAGACACAGTGTGCCCCAAAGAGGCTGCTCCGCAAGTAAGGCGGTGGAATAGTACAGAAGGTCTGCCTCCGTGGTCAGAAACGATCCCACGGCCACCTGGGCGAACAGAGCGTTTTGGCTCTTCGCGGCGATGATCCATATGGCCAGCTTCATGAGTATGATGATAGCGGCGCAGCTCACGGCGGTGCCCAGAACCTGCTTCGTGTTCACCTGCACCAGGAAGAAGGCATCCTTCAGATACCGGAAAAAGGTGAAAAAGGCTACAAGAAAATTCAGCACATGGTAGCCGATCTCCAGCCAGACATAGTAAGGCTGGGGAGCGGTCGTGACGGTGCCCAGGGAAAGAAACGCGGGACACAGGAAAAATGCCAGTACCCAGTAGGCTACACCGGTGGCGATGGAATGGGCTTCCGGCTCGTCCAGCATGATGGGAAACAGTTTTTTCAAGAACAGCACCTCCTTACAGGAATAATATACCATAGATCCCTGTGCTGAGCAAGAAAAAAAGAGTGCGCTGCCGAAAAAGCAGCGCACTCGGAGAAAACTGGGATCGCTTAGGCCTTGCCGGCGCAGCCCAGGACGTTGATCAGCTTGTGGCGGACCAGTTCCTTGATGTTGGCACGGGCGGGCTTCAGGTACTCACGGGGGTCAAACTTGCTGGGCTGGTCATTGAAGAACTGGCGGATGGTGCCGGTCATGGCCAGACGCAGGTCGGAGTCGATGTTGATCTTGCACACGGACAGGGAAGCGGCCTTGCGCAGCTGCTCCTCGGGAACACCGATGGCGTTGGGCATCTTGCCGCCGTTGGCGTTGACCATGGCAACATAGTTCTGGGGAACGGAGGAAGAACCGTGCAGAACGATGGGGAAGCCGGGCAGACGCTTGGTGACCTCTTCCAGAACGTCGAAGCGCAGTGCGGGAGGCACCAGGATGCCCTGCTCGTTCAGAGTGCACTGCTCGGGGGTGAACTTGTAGGCACCGTGGCTGGTGCCGATGGCAATGGCCAGGGAGTCACAGCCGGTGCGGGAAACAAATTCCTCAACCTCTTCGGGACGGGTGTAGGAAGCAGCCTCAGCGGAGACATTGACTTCGTCCTCGATGCCGGCCAGGGAGCCCAGCTCAGCCTCGACAACGACGCCGTGATCGTGAGCGTACTCAACGACCTTACGGGTGATCTCGATGTTTTCCTCGAAGGACTTGCTGGAAGCGTCGATCATGACGGAAGTGAAGCCGCCGTCGATGCAGGACTTGCAGATCTCGAAGCTGTCGCCGTGATCCAGGTGCAGAGCAATGGGGATCTCGGGGCACTCGATCACAGCAGCCTCAACCAGCTTGACCAGGTAAGTATGGTTAGCGTAGGCACGTGCGCCCTTGGAAACCTGCAGGATCACGGGAGCCTTCTCCTCACGGCAAGCCTCGGTGATACCCTGAACGATCTCCATGTTGTTGACGTTGAAAGCGCCGACAGCATAGCCGCCGTCGTATGCCTTCTTAAACATCTCGGTAGTAGTTACAAGAGCCATTGGAATCAATCCTTTCTTATTCAGCGGCTTTCGCCGCATTTCTTCACATAATAGTATACCACATATTTTTCGTATTTCAATATAAATATTTCGATACGGTGATACATATTTACCGAGACTGCCTGGGCTTTTTTGTGAAAATTATTGGAAAAAGCTATTTACCTTTGGCGGGAAATAGAGTATAATCTATGGGTGAACGTAAAACTATACAACTTTAAGGAGTGTATTTCAGATGAATCTTTCCCCTCTTCAGCTGGCAAGATACCAGTATAGCCCCAAGCTGCCGGGCATGCTCAGAAACGGTAGTTCCGAGATCTGCGTAAAGAACGGCCAGCCCACCGAGAGCGTTGCGGATCAGGAGAAGATCCAGGCGCTGTTCCCCAATACCTACGGCAAGAATGAGATCACCTTCCAGAAGGGCCAGAACACCTCCGCTGCTAAGAAGCAGGTGGTGGGCGTAATCCTGTCCGGCGGCCAGGCTCCCGGCGGTCACAATGTTATCTGCGGCCTGTACGACGCTCTGAAGGCTACCAACAAGGACAATGTCCTCTATGGCTTCAAGGGCGGCCCCAGCGGTCTGCTGGAGGACAGCTATGTGATCTTCGACGATGAGTACATCAACCGCTACCGCAACACCGGCGGCTTCGACATCATCGGCTCCGGCAGAACCAAGCTGGAGACCGAGGAGCAGTTCGAGGTCGTGGCTGAGGTCTGCAAGAAGCACGGCATTACCGCCATCGTCATCATCGGCG
>JBGVJN010000027.1:0-2003 GCA_045129455.1 Faecousia sp.
GGAGGCAAGGCCGATGCCGACTGCCACGGCCCCCATGCACAGGATCGGTGTGAAAAAGGGGATTTTCTGCCCGGTGATCTTCATCAGCCGCCGGATGCTCAAGACGAAGTTGAGCAGGTGCGTCACCAGGAAGCTGGTAAAGTAGCCAGCAATGCCGTAAGTCGGTAGCAGCAGGTACAGGAAGATCACATCCAGGGCAGATGTGAGAATATTGTAGCGGACGGAGGCTTTTTGCTGGCCCAGTCCTTTGACCATGGCATCGGTGATGGCATCGCAGTAGAGCATGGGAATGAGCAGGGCGAACCATTTCAAAAATCTGCCGGCATCGGCGTTGTGGTACAGCGCGCCGCACAGCTCTTCGGCTGTCAAAAACATCAGCCCGCAGAAGAGACTGCCGTACAGCATAGCCACCCGCAGGGACCGCCGGACCAGATAATGGATGCGGACTTTACTTCCCGCGGCGTTGCAACGGGCCAATTCCGGGATGAGAAGCTCCGCCAGACCGAAGAGAATGGCAGCGGGAAACATCAGAATGGGAAACACCATGCCGCTGACCACGCCGAAGAGCGCCAGTGGGTCCGCTGCTCCGGGGAAAAGGGCCAGCCGCTTGGGGACCATGAGATTTTCTGTGGTGCTGATACCGGCTTTTAAGTCATCGGCCAGGGCCAGAGGAACGGCGGCGTCCAGCAACCGCCGGGCTGTGGGGATACGGCGTGCTGCTTTTACATTTTCCCTGAGGCGCAGGATCAGCAGGCAGAAAAATGTCAGACAGGCGCCGACACAGCTGCCCAGAACCACAGCGGTGCAGCTGCGCCCCGGGTTGTGTCCTGCCCAGAAGGTCAGTGTCCCCAGAGTGACCGCCAAGCAGCAAAGCTGTTCCGCCACCTCCACGGCGGCCAGGGTGGCGATGCGGTTCGCGGCGGTGAAATAACCGGTCATGACACCGCACAGACAGGTGATGGGAAGAAACACAGCCATCAGCCGGATGGCGCTGACGGTCCGGTGGTCGCCGATCCAGTTGGCGGCCAGATAAGGGGCCGCAAGGTAAATACCAAAACCCACGGCGCAGCTGCAGACAAGACTGTAAATGCCGCTGCCCCGGAGGATCCAGCGCACATTACCCGGCCGCTTTTTGCCCAGTTCTTCGGCGGTGAGGTACATGGTGGCGGTGCGGACACCGGCCATGGCGGCGGTCATGGACATCCCGCCCACGGACATGACCAGCTGAAGAAGTCCTACGCCTGCGGCGCCGATACGTGCGGAAATATAGACCTGGAAGGATGTGCCCACCAGGCGCAGCAGCAGATTGACCCCGGTGAGCAGGATGGCGCTGTAAAATATGGGTATTTTCCGGTGCAAAAGAATCCCCCCTTGTCCACAGTCTATGCGGATAAGGGGGGAATAGAATGTCAGGGATTGAATTCCTTGCAGTACATGGTCAGAGGGCATTCATCGCATTTGGGGGATCTTGCGGTGCAGCAATCCCGGCCGAAGAGGACGATGCGGTGGCAGAAATCGGAGCTTTCCTCCGGCGGCAGGATTTTTCGCAGCTGCTGTTCCACTTTTTCCGGGTCTTTGCCCTGGCTTAAGCCCAGACGGCCGCAGATGCGGATACAGTGAGTATCGCAGACCACGCTGCCGGGAGCGCCATAGAGATCCCCAAGCAACAGATTTGCGGTTTTGCGGCCAACGCCGGGGATCCGCAGAAGCTCCTCCATGGTGCCGGGGACTTTTCCGCCGTAATCGGATAAAAGCATCTGACATCCCAGAACGATATCCCGGGCCTTGTGCTTGTAAAAGCCGCAGGAATGGACCAGCCGTTCCACATCTTCGATGGGGGCGGCGGCCATGGCTTCCAGGGTTGGGTAGGCCGCAAACAGCGCCGGGGTCACCAGATTTACCCGGGCATCGGTGCATTGGGCGGACAGCCGCACGGCGATCATCAGTTCATAGTCTTTCTGATAATGCAGAGCGCAGGGGGCGTCTACGTAACGGTTTTTCAG
>JBGVJN010000028.1:0-2231 GCA_045129455.1 Faecousia sp.
AAACTGCGCGCCATCCCTCATCCGTCTCGCCTGCGGCGAGCCACCATCCCCCCGGGGGAAGGCTTTGGGCGCTCCCGCGCCAGTGCAATAAATACCCATTACGCAAAATCCCCGCCGTGAGAACGGCGGGGATCCTTATTATGCACCGAAATGCTCGGCAACTTTTTTCAGCATATCCCGGATGGGCAGGCTGTAGGGGCAGCGGGCTTCGCAGGCACCGCAGCCGATGCAGTCGGAAGCCTTCTTATCCATGGCGGCATAGCGGCTCTTGGCCCACTCTCCCAGACCGTAGCGCTGCAGATAGCCGTCAAAGAGGAAGGCACCGGAGATATTGATTCCGGCGGCACAGGGCTGGCAGTAGTTGCAGCGGCGGCAGAAGTTGGTGCCCAGCTGATTCCGGACCTCCAGGAAGGCAGCCTTTTCTTCGGGCGTAATGGCGGAGGTGTCGGACACAGCTGCAATGTTCTGCTCCAATTCCTTGGGCTCTGCCATACCGGGGATCACCACAGTGACATCGTCGTTGGCGCAGATGTAGCGCAGGGCCAGGGTGGCGTTTTCGATAGCACCGCCGGCCAGAGGCTTCATGTCGATGAAGCCGATGTTCCGCTTGGCACATTCGGCAATGAGCTTCTCCGCCTGGGTCTCCACAATGTTGTAGGGGAACATGAAGGTCTCCACCCAGTCCATATCCAGAGCCATTTTGAAGGTATCCAGAGAGTGGGAAGTCAGGCCGATGTGTCCGATCTTACCGGCAGCTTTCGCCTCCTGCAGGGCTTCCAGCGCGCCGCCGGGAGCCACAACCTGCTGCAGCTGCTCGGGCGTGGCATTGTGGACCTGGTACAGGTCGATGTAGTCGGTGCGCAGGTTTTTCAGGCTGATATCAATATCCGAGGCCATAGCTGCCTTCGTCCGGGCCATGCTCTTGGTGGCGATGACAAAATCCTGCCGGATGCCCTCCAGGGCGTAGCCCAGGTATTCCTCACTGACGGTATAGCCCCGGGCGGTATCGATAAAATTCACACCGGCAGCTTTCAGCTGCTGCATCAGTGTCTTGGTGCCCTCTGCGTCGATACGCTGAATGGGAATGCCGCCGAAGCCCATACGGGAGATATGCAGACCGGTTTTTCCCAAAATTCTGTATTCCATGGGTATTTCCTCCAATTTCTTTTTTCTTTAGAGTATACAGCAATCTTCCGGAAAAGACAATAGCCTTGCCGGTCAATCCCGAAAAACTTCAAAGGCCAGCCGGGTTTGGCTGGCCTTTTTGCAATTATTTTCCCAATTCTTTATTTCGCTTGCAGGTGGCGATGACGCCCTCCATGACAGCAGAGCGGAAGCCCTTGTCTTCCATGGCCCGCAGACCGGCAATGGTGCTGCCGCCGGGAGAGCAGACCGCATCCTTCAGGGCACCGGGGTGCTGCTTGGTGGCAAGGTACAGTTCACCGGCACCTACCATGGTCATGGCAGCATATTCATAGGCCTTGGCCCGGGGTACGCCGCAGGCAACACCGGCATCTGCCATAGCTTCCAGAAAGACATAAACATAAGCAGGACCGCTGCCGGAAACGGCGCTGGCAGCGTCGATCAGGTTCTCATCCAAAGCATCCAGCAGACCGCAAGGAGCCATGTCAGACAGCCAGTCTGCCAGAACATCCTCCCCTACCAGATCGTTGCAGGAATACTGGATGACACCCTTGCCGATGGCAGTGGGGGTGTTGGGCATGATGCGGATAACAGGCAGACGGACACCGGCAAACTCCTCGATCTGCCGGATCTCAAGACCTGCCGCCATGGTGATCAGCAGCGGCTTACGCTGCGCCAGCTGGGTCTGAAGTTTCGCCAGACAATCCTTCATCATATGGGGTTTCACGCCCAGAAAGATCCGGTCGCAGTTTGCGGCAATGGAAGCATTGTCGGAATATGTGATTCCGCACTCCCCTGCCAGCACCTTTGCCTTGCCGGAGCGGTCTGCCACAGCGATGTCGGTGGTGGATTTGCTTAAGGCTCTGGCAATGGCACCGCCCATATTGCCGCAGCCGATAAAACCGTATTTCATAACATTCTCCTTAAAAGCCTTGCCTCCCTCTTTGAGGGAGGTGTCAAAAATCTTTGATTTTTGACGGAGGGAGTGTCGCTTCAGTGCAAGTACACTCCCCCAGTCATCGCCTTACGGCGATGCCAGCCCCCTCACAGAGGGGGCCGAGCATTGTTACCTCGATTCACCGGACATG
>JBGVJN010000029.1:0-11794 GCA_045129455.1 Faecousia sp.
CTTTGTAGGGGCGGTCATCGACCGCCCGAAAGCCTCCCTTGTGCAAAGGGTAGATTTCCCCGTTAGCGGGGAAAATGTCTGCGAAGCAGACAAAAGGGGCCTGGGGGTGGCACGGCGCAAGCCGTGACGGAGGGATTGTAAGGTGTCGGGCAGGACAATCCCTCAGTCAGCCTGTTCGGCTGACAGCCCCCTTTACACAAGGGGGCCTTTTTGGTTCGTCGGGGTCGGCGCACGAAGGTAAAAAATCTGTCATTCCGAGGACGGCTATGCCGTCCGTGGGAATCTCCCGGTAGGGTGTCACTTCTACACAGGTACCCCTGTAGCCGCACGATTGTACCGGGAGATCGCCACGGGCCTACCGGCCCTCGCGATGACAAATCCTTTGGTGCGTCGCCCTTGTAGGGGCGAGCATTGCTCGTCCGCTGTGATACCTTCTCCTTGGGGAAAAGCATAGAGATTTGTTAAAAAATGAAGGAATTATGAATTTTTCCTTGCAATATCCCTATAAACTGGTAAACTAAAAGAAAGAGACCTACCGAAACAAAGAGAAGAGGTATGCGTTTATGAAGAAAAAGATCTGGATCCCGGCCATCTGCCTGTTGCTGGTCATCTGCATGGTGGGCGGTATCTTTATGCTTTTGGGAAAGGGTCCCGACACCCCCGCAGGTCCCGGCGATGGGCTGAATGCGGATCTTCTGCATAATAAAGGCTATCTTGTGATCTTCTACACCAACGGCGGCCAGGCCATCGACCCCAGATATGTGGCCCCCGGCACCCAGATCGGCACGCTGCCCGTGCCTTACCGCCCCGGTGATGAGTTTGCGGGCTGGTACTATGACCCGGAGCTGACCCGATTGGCAGCGGCCGAGGACAAGGTGGAAAGCAGCCTTTCCCTGTACGCCGGCTATGAGGATCAGACCGGCCAGGTGGCAACGCAGCTGAACAGCTTCACCAGCTCCCTGGCAGTGGAGCCGGATTTTGCCATCACCGTCCTCTCCTCCGATACCACCCTCACCGCGGAAGCGGTGAAGGCGCTGATCACTGCCAAAAATCTTTCTGACCCCTATTGCGGAGATTTCATCACCGTCACCGGCACTGACGGTGTCTACCAGATCACCGGCACCGATGGCTTTGCCCGGGGCTGCACCTTCCGGATCACCCTGGATGACGGCCGCCTGTGCTACATGGATCAGACCCAGGGCGTCCGTGACTTCAACTTCACCACCGCCATGGAAGAGGTGGCCAACATCCGCCTGGATGACCGGCTGACCTACATTCCCGTGGAGGAACTGAAGAACATCATCAACAACGGCCAGCAGGTCAGCTCTCTGAATGTACCCCTCCTGTCCGTCACCGCCGACGGCAAGCTGTCTCCCGGTGAGCTTTCCGAGGGTCAGTTCGTCTACACCGGCAGCCAGAGCATCGCCGTGGGCGATACGGTGGTGGTCTATGCGGGTCTGCGCCCGGATCTTCGCACCAACGAGACTCCCTATGAAGAAAACGGCGAGATCGCCTATCTGAACATCACCGCGGTCAACGGCAATACCTATTCCTACACCAATGCCCAGGCGGAGGATGTGATCATCCGTCCCGATCTGCTGCCCTTCGATACGGCGCTGGACCGGGATGACGATGACGGCACGCTGACCCTTGACAGTTTTGTGCTGGATTTCTCCGACGATATCTACACCAATATCCGCCTGGATTCGGCCACCACGGTGGATGTGGGCGACTATATCCTTCTGTATACCGGCAAATTCGGCGCTGAGGATGCCACCGTCAACGGCTACGGCAAGATCACGGCGGTGACCGAAAGCGACGGCACCACCGTCATTACATATGAAGCCTGCGAATGGGAGACCGTGCGCAGCGCCATGGACATCCACAGCAAGCAGGATGTGCAGGGCGAGCATCTTCTGGCGGATGTGGACATCGAGGCGCTGGAGGCCTCTGTGGTAAAGCAGGCTGAGGACAGCGGCTTTGCCCAGGAGGTGGCTCTGTACCTGGTGTCCGTGGCTACAGCTACGGAAAACTTCACCTATATCCCGGAGGATATGGATCTGACCGACATCCGCATCACGCTGGACGATGGCACTCCCGTGGATCCCGACACCATCCAGCTGATGGCCAAGGGCGTCAAAGCCAAGGTGGAGCCCAGCAAGCTGGCCGCCAAGGTCAGCACCGAGCTGCAGCGCTTTGAGGGCTGCTCCGGCGTGCGTCTGACCCTGGAGGTGGGCGTGAAGATCAGCTTCTTCAAGGAAGGCGACGACAAGCAGATCGTGCTGAATGTCACCGGCACCTTTGAGCAGGAGCTGCGCATCGCCCTGGATGTGACCGCGGAAGCGGTGTGGAATGCCTGGGTGGTCTTCCCCTACATCGAGGAATACCGCATGGTGGCGGCGGTGGATCTGTATGATTACACCGGCATCGCCTTCGATGTGACCATGGCCACCAAGGAAAAGAAGCCCGGCGGCGAATGGACCGAAAACGAAAAATTCGACGAATTTGTCAAGAATCTGAAGCAGGCCCTGAAGGTCAAGAAGATCCTCACCCCCAGCGGCGAGGTGAATGTGGCCGATCAGCTGGCGGACAAGTATTCCGCCATGCTGGAAAACGAGACCGACTGGATCGATCTGGTGGAGCAGAAGATGTTCGGCTTCCAGGTGAATGTGCCGGTGGCGCTGCCGGTGATCTTCCTGGAGCTGAAGGCGGACTTTATCATCAGCGTGGATGCCAGCGTGTCCATGGGCATGGACTTCTACTATATGAGCGCCAACCGCTATGTGTATGTGCTGGATGTGTTCGCCGGAAAGATCTCCAGCGATGTGATCAAATTCCAGGAGGAGACCTACGAATTCACCGCCTATGTGGTGGGCCGTATGGGCCTGCGGGCAGGTGTCCGTGCCTCCTTCACGGTGGGCGTGGTGGATGATGGCTTTGCCTCCCTGGGTTTTGTGGGTGAGGCAGGCGCTTATGTGCGGCTTTACGGCTACTTCTACTATGAGCTGCACTATTCCGAGTCCGGCGGACGCACCACCGACAAGCTGGGCGCCATGCTCATCGAGATCGGCGGTTACCAGGAAGTGACCTACGAGGCCAATATGTTCAAGGAGCTGCTCTCCGGCGAGATCTCCCTGTATGACAAGGAGTGGCCTCTGTGGTACATCGGCCGACGGGACGATGTGCAGGACTTCTATACGCCCCAGGAAAATATGCCCAAGGTGAATCTGAAGCAGTATTTCCGCACCGCGGTACTGTCGGAGGATATCTTCACCATGCGCTATATGGATATGATCACCGGCCAGCGCAAGACCGCGGTGTATGATGAGGAAGATTTCACCATCACCATCTCCAACGATGCCTTTGTCTATGATCCCCAGAGCAATATGATCACCGTCAATCCCCAGCCCGGTGATGTGAAGCTGGAAGGCACCATGACCATCACTTGGAACATCCCGGAGCTGAGCTACCTGGAGGAAGCGCCCCAGCGGATCATCGACCTGTACTGGGACAATCTGCGTGACGGCTATGTGATCGTGCCGGATACCCGGGGCGGCAGCTATGTGCCCATCATCACCGCCGCCTATGAGCAGGAGATCACAGCCCCGGCAGAGCCTGCCAAGCAGGGCTATGTCTTCGCCGGCTGGTACACAGATGAGGAATGCACCCAGGCCTATACCTTCCCCGAAACCATGCCCAATGAGGATGCCTTCATCTACGCCGGCTGGAAGAGCGCTGAGGATACGGCCTACACGGTGGAGCATTATCAGCAGATCCTTGGCTCCAGCACCTATACCATGGTGGAGTCCCAGACCCTCACCGGCACCACCGATGCTTCCGTGACCCCCCAGCCGCTGACCTATACCGGCTTCGTGACCCCCTCTGCCCGGAGCATCGTGATCAAACCCGACGGCAGCGCCGTGATCCACTATTACTACGACCGGATCACCAGCCTGCTGACCTTTGATCCGGGTATCGTGGAGGGCGACCCTGTTACCTTTGTATTGCAGTACGGCGCGGCCGTATATGCCCCCAAAATGGCCGCGGAGGGCTATGAATTCCTGGGCTATGACCAGACCGTGCCCAACCAGATGGGCGATACCTCCGTTACCTATACCGCCCAGTGGAAGAAGGTGGACGCAAGCTTTAAGGTGGAGTACTATGTCCAGCAGACGGACGGCCGGTACATCCTCCAGAGCCAGCTCGTCGGCTCCGAGCTTCTGGATACGGTGATCCCCGTGCAGGATCTGCTCACCCAGTGGCGCCTGTCCGACGGCAAGACCGCTATGGAGCGCTTCGCTTCCCCCGGCGCGGTGGAATTTGAATGCGTCACCGTGGATGGCAAGAACCTCACCGAAGCCGGAGAAGATCCGGTGGTGAAGGCTGGCATGGTCATTAAGGTGCGCTTCCGCCGCCTGTCCTACACCGCTACCTTCCGGCCGGACAATGGCCAGGAGCCTATCGTCCTCACCCTTTACAGCGGCCAGACGCTCAATGCCCCCGAGGGCCTGACCCGCACGGGCTATGCCTTCGCAGGCTGGGACAGCCAGGTACCCCAGACCATGGGTACCCAGGATCTGAGCTTCACCGCCCAGTGGGAGGCTGCCCATTATACCGTCAGCTTCCGTCCCAACGGCGGCACCGGCACCATGAGCGACCAGGGCCTTCTGTACGACTCCGCCACCGCGTTGTCTCCCAACACCTTCACCCGGGAAGGCTATGAATTTGCCGGCTGGAGCAAGGAAGCTTCCGGCCAGGTGGAGTACGCCGACGGCGCACAGGTGGAAAATCTGGCCCAATCCGGCACCACGGTGCTGTATGCCCAGTGGAAGCCGGTGGAGTACCGCATCAGCTATAAGGAAGCCGGCGAGCATACCAATCCCACCACCTACACCGTGGAAACGGCTACCATCGTCCTGTCCGATCCTGCCGCCCGCACCGGCTATACCTTTGCCGGCTGGGTGGATGCCCAGGGCAATGCGATTACCCGGATCCTTACCGGCACCGCCGGCCAGCTGCAGCTGACCGCCCGGTGGACGCCCCATACGGACACACCTTATACCGTCAAGCACCTTCTGGAGGATCTGGACGGCAAGGGCTATACCCTGCATCAGCAGCAGAAGCTCCAGGGTACGACGGATGCCTCCGTGACCCCGGCGGTGCTGACCCTGGAGGGCTTCACCGCTCCCAGGGCCCAGACCGTCACCGTGGCGGCGGACGGCAGCACCGTGGTGGAGTACCGCTACAGCCGGAATGTGTACGCACTGAGCTTCCAGTATAACGACGGCGTCACCGCCGATACCCGCATCGCCGCCAAGTACGGCGCGCCCATCACCCTGCCTGCTCCCGCCAAGGCAGGCTACGGCTTCGGCGGCTGGTACGCATCGGAAAGCCTCACCGGCAGCGCCTTTACTGCCCAGACCATGCCTGCCCAGAGCATGACCCTCTATGCCAAGTGGACGGCCAATACCTATAGCTACACCGTCAACCATTACATGGAGGAGCTGGACGGCACCTGGATCCTGGCCCATACCGAGAGCATCACCGGCGCTATGGACAGCAAGCTCACCCCTGCCGTCAGAAGCTACACCGGCTTCACCTCTCCCGAGGCCCAGACGGTCACCGTGGGTGTGAACAATATTCCCGTCAATTACTATTACCACCGCAACAGCTATCAGCTCACCTGGGATCTGGCCGGCGGCACCGCCACCGGAGAGTATACCAGCGGCACTGTCTACTACGGTGCCCCCATCACCGTTCCCCAGGTGACCCGAACCGGCTATACCGGAGCATGGGATGCTGAGCCTGTGCTGACCATGCCCGACGGGCCGCTGACCTATACCATGGTCTGGACCGCCAACAAGCACACCGTCACCTTTATCAGCCACGGCGATGTGGTGGCCAAGAAAATAGCGGTCTACTACGGCCAGACCATTAAGACACCTACCGTGACCCGGGACGGCTACCGCTTCACCGGCTGGGATGCTTCCATCCCCGAGACCATGCCCGATGAGGATCTGGTGTTCACCGCCCAGTGGTCGCTGATCACCTATACCATCACCTATGATCTGGACCGCGGCACCAACAGCAGCCTCAATCCCGCCACCTACACGGTGGAAAGCCCCACCATCACCCTGGCGCAGCCCACCCGGAAGGGCCATACTTTCCTGGGCTGGTATGAGCAGGTGGGCAATTCTCTGAAAAAGGTCACCTCCATTGCCGTCGGCAGCACCGGCAATAAGAAGCTCGTTGCCAAGTGGGAGCCCTATACCTACACGGTGGTCTTCCATTCCAACGACGGCGCCGGCGCTACTGTGGAGCAGGTCATCACCTACAGTACCAATGTGCAGCTTACGAAGAATTCCTTCCTCCGGGAGGGCTATACCTTCCAGGGCTGGGCCACCACACCCGGCGGCGAGGTGGAGCATTGGGATGAGGCCATTGCTTTCAATCTGACCGCAGAACCCAACGGTCGCGTCGACCTGTACGCTGTGTGGAAGCTGAACCGATATGTGGTCTTCTATGAGAATCTGGGCATCATCGGCAGCGTGATCGTCAATAATCACCCGGAGAATCCCGACTACTTCTCGGTGCTGGACCAAGTGCTGGTACTGAAGGCACCCCTGAACGCACCCAAGAATCAGCATTTTGCCGGCTGGTATCTGGATGAGACCTTTACGAAGCCTGTCGGGGAACGCTATACCGTTCCCAGCCTGGAGACTGTGACGCTGTACGCCAAGTGGGAGGACAATACCGTCAGCATCCGCTTTGACGATTGCCGCGGCGAAGCCACCGGCCCGGACGGCCAGCAGAAGATGATCAGCGGCACGACGGTTGCGCTGAAGACCGCCGAGTCCATGGATATCACCAATCCCGGCTATACCTTCGGCGGCTGGGCCACCACCAAGGGCGGCACCAAGGCCTACAGTGACGGCCAGACCGTTACCTTCTCCACGGATCAGCCCAGCAGCGTGACCACCCTCTATGCCATCTGGAATCCCATCACCTATACCGCCACCTATCATCTGGGTGAAGGCGGCATCAGACAGGATAATCCTGCGAGCTTTACCGTGGAGACGGCGGACATCGCTCTGAAAGATCCGTCTGTGAAGGCAGGTTATGTATTCCAGGGCTGGTTTGATGGGGCAGGCAACAAGGTGACCCATATCAAGAAGGGTACGGTGGGTAATGTGACCCTCACTGCCCGCTATAGCTATGCTGACTTCACCGTTACGCTGGATCACCAGGATGCCACCACCATCGGCTCCTCCGCGGTGTATGTTAGATACAAGACCGGCATCTATGCCAGCGGCAATTTCACCGGCCCCATCACCAGTATCATTGTGCCTGCCAAGACGGGCTATACCTTCCTGGGCTACTATGAAAGCGTGACTGACAATTATTCGCCCAGTGTATCCGTCACCAACCAGCGGATCGACGCCAGCGGCAAGATCCTCTTTGGCAACACCACCTATACCGGTGATGTGCCCTTGTACGCCGCCTGGAAGCCCAATACCTACACGGTTGTCTACAATGCCAACGGCGGTACCGGCAGCATGTCCAACACGACCCATACCTACGGTGTTTCTTCCACGCTGAGGAGCAATAGCTTTACCCGCACCGGCTGGACATTCCTGGGCTGGAGCACCAGCAGCAGCGCTACATCGCCCGACTATACCAACGGTGCTTCCGTAAAACATCTTGCTGAAAACGGAAATGTTACACTGTATGCGGTATGGCAGCTGAATACCAGTTATGCGTTCAACCTGGGCAGCTGTACAGTAAAAAGCAAGCTCGATTTCCCTGGCATCGGCTTTGAGCTTACCCAGGCGCTGGATGTGCAGGCGCTGATCAACAGAGGGTATTACTATAATGTGGTAATCGAGTATGACCTGAATGTGGACGGCGATCACCTGTATGCTATATGTACTTTCAAGATCGGAACAAACTCCAATGGCGCAGGCACACAGATCTTTGATTCCGGCGAGAAATACTATGACCACAACGCATCAGCCCGTGTCGGTCACACCATCCCCGGGCGAAATGCAAGTGAACTGAGCGGTAAGACCTATTGCGGTGTGTTCTTTGCGACGGAAGGTATGTCCTGGTTCGACCAGATCAACAAGTATACCGCAAGCAATATCAAGATCACCTTCAACTTCTATAAGTAACTGTAAGCGCTTTTGCACACAAAAGACCCACGGGTTTTCCCGTGGGTCTCAGTGTATCAATAAACCCTCTGGCGAAGGAGCGCCCGCGGCTCCCTCTGACGAGGGAGCTGTCGCCGTAGGCGACTGAGGGAGAGAAAAAACAGAACGCAGAACATGTTAGGCTTTCTCTCCCCCAGCCAAAAATCAAAGATTTTTGCCAGCCCCCTCGTCAGAGGGGGCCTTTGGTAGTCTTAGACCCACGGGTTTCCCCGTGGGTCTCTCTATTGCTTGACGGCGGAGCATCCCTTTGGTAAAATAGAAAAAAACGAAAGGGAGTGCTGCCGTGAAGAGGATCTTGCTGATCGTATTGTGTCTTTTGCTGCTGACAGGCTGCGTGGGCGCGGAAGATCCCCAGCCGGTGCGCATCGCCGTGATCGATACGGGCTTTTCCTCCGTGATCACCAATGTGGCCCCCGGCGCCAATTATCTGGATGCCGCCGCAGGCACGGAGGATACCTATGGCCACGGTACGGCGGTGGCCTCTGTGATGCAGCGCATCGCCCCGGAGGCGGTGCTGGTGCCGCTGGTGTGCAGCGCCTATGAAAAGGGCCGTATCACCCATGTGTCCGGCCAGACGCTGGCGCAGATCATCCGGGATGCGGTGGATATCTACTGCTGCCGGATCATCAATGTCAGCGCCGGTCTGGAGGCGGATACGCCCCAGCTGGCCCAGGCGGTGGTCTATGCCCGGGAAAAGGGTGCGCTGGTGGTGGCTTCTGCGGGAAATGATTTCAAGGAAAACCCGGAAAAAGTCTATTACCCGGCAGCCTATGCCGAGGTGTTGGCCGTGGGCGCTTTGAATGAAGAGCGTACCGCTCCGGCGGAATTTTCCCAGCGGGGCAGCCATGTGGCGCTGTACGCCCCCGGTACCCAGGTGCCGGTGCTGACCCTCAGCGGAAAGACTGCCCATGAGGACGGCACCTCCTATGCTGCCGCCGCGGTGAGCGCCATGGCAGCAAGACTTCTGGCAAGAGACCCTTCCGCTTCCGTGGCGGCGCTGGAGGAGAAGCTTTTTGCCAAGGCCCGGGTGCTTCCCGGCCAGTATCCGGCGCTGCTTCCCGAAGAATAAAGATCGCACCCTCCCGGTTGACCCCGGAGGGTGGCGAACAGAGTCCTGCCCTCCCCGTCCACATCCTCCCAAAAGGAGGTCTTCCAGCTTTCAAAGTCCGCCGGGAGGAACTGGGGGGATGGAAAATTCAGCTGATAGCGGTATAGCTGCCGCAGATCGGTAATGTTTGTAATGTTCAGCATCCTGTACTCCTTACCGCAGGCATTCGTAATCGGCGTAGCAAACCTGGCCGTGGATACCCTCCAGACCGCCGGGGATCAATTCCTTTACCATCATGCACTCCGGTGCGGGCAGACCTACGGATTCATGGGCGGTGATGCCGAAGGGCGCGGAGGTGACAAAGCCCCGGCTGCGGTAGTTTTGGGGATTGCCCTCTACAATAACTGCCTTGTACCCCAGAGCCGCGGCCTTTTCAAAGCCGTACTCGATCAGTTCCTTGGAAATATGCTGCCGCTGGAGTTCGGTTTTCACCGCCACCGGGGACAGGAGCAGCAACTCCTCCTCGTACTTTCCATCCAGATGGAACCGGGCAAAATTCACATAGCCGATAACCTCATCATTTTCGTCCACCATGACCAGCTCCAGCTCCGGAAGGTAAAACCGCTTGCCGCGGATCTCCTCCACCAGGCTGCGCACCAGCTTTCCTTCCTCAGCATCGGAATGGGCGGTGAACACCGCCTCCACCAGCTCCAGAGAGGGGAGCAGGTACTTGTCTTCCATAGATTTGATGATCCTCATTTTGCTTCCTCCAATTCTTTATACAGGACGCGCATATCGCCGCCCCAGCAGTCGATACGGTTTTCCTGATAGGTATAGCCGTATTTTTCGTAAAGTCCCACATGGTCTGTGGCAATGTATATCTTTTGGTAGCCCAGCTTTGCCGCTGCGGCTTCGGCATGGCGAAGAAGCTGCCCGGCATACCGGTGTCCCCGATATTCCGGCCGGGTAAATACGAAGCCGATCCATGGGGTCAGCGCCGCATCACGCACCGCGTCCTGCCCGGTGAAGGTGACAAAGGACACCAAATTTTCCCCGTCCATCAGCAGGTACAGCTCACCCCAGCCGCCGAGAGTTTCCTGAAAAGTGCCTTTTTCCAGCAGCTCCACCAGAAAACGGGCAGCGCTCCAATCGCATGCAGCAATTTTGGCAACCAATTCTGTCTGTCTGTCGCTTTGAAAATAATGGATGATTTCCATGTTCAAGGTTTATTCCTCCAAATTCAGTTAATTTTCCCGTTGCTAACTGGAAAATGGACGCAAAAATACCGCAGCAAAGCAGCTCTCGTCATGGCTCCATCCTGCGGTTACCATATCCTGCGAAAGTTACTTAAAAACGGCGCAGCAAAACCGGAGGTCTGAACCCCCATCTTTCTTCACGCCCATATTCAGTTAGCTGATAACAACCTTCCGAACGATCATACTTTTTAAGCTCCTTTCCGGTCTGTTTCCCAGACACATAAAAATCATATCACCCCAAAGGGTTGATGTCAACAAAAAACCATTCTTTGAAAAAGCGCTGGTATTTTTCTCCAATATGCGCTATAATGAGGAAAAATCCAATGAAGGAGCGCTCTTTATGAAGATCGAGACCCAGCGCCTGACCATTACGGAGTTTACCATGGATATGGCTGAGGCAGTACATTTGAATTCTCTGGATGAGGATAACCGCCGCTTTGTGCCGGATGAGGTGTTCGAGACCGTGGAGGAAGCCGCGGAGACGGTGGAATTCCTCATGGGCGTCTACAGCAGCGGTGATGGCCCGCTGGTGTACCCCGTGCTGCTGAAGGACGGAACTTATATCGGTTATGTCCAGGCAGTGCCGCTGGATGACGGCATCTGGGAGCTGGGCTACCATATCGGCGCAAGCTATACCCGCAAGGGCTATGCCACCGAAGCGGTGAAGGCATTTTTGCCGGTGATCATGCCCCGGTTGGGTATTGAGAAGATGGCCGGCATTTGCCTTGCGGATAACAAGGCCTCCGTGAAGGTGATGGAGCGCTGCGGCTTCGTGAAGGAATTTGAGGGCATCGGCCCTTACCAGGGCGCCCAGCGGCCCATCTGCAAATATTGGTTCACCCTGTAAAGCAAACGCCCGGACGAAAGTCCGGGCTTTTTCAGCAAATAGTAATCGGAATACCAGTGAATGTAGGGGAGGGTCTTGCCCCTCCCTGAACCTTATGGATAGGTACGATGCTCTATGTAGGGCGGGGCCTTGGTCCCGCCGTTATGCTGCGATGATCGCCTGCGGCGATGTGGATCTACGATGCAGATCCACCGGCGGGAGTGAACCCCCGCCCTACAACCGTGCAATAGGTGCGTCGCACTCGTAGGGGCGGTCATTGACCGCCCAAAAGCCTCCCTTGTGCAAAGGGAGGTGGCACGGCGCAAGCCGTGACGGAGGGATTGTAAGGTGTCGGGCAGGACAATCCCCCAGTCAGCCTGTTCGGCTGACAGCCCCCTTTACACAAGGGGGCCTTTTTGCGGCGGGACCAAGGCCCCGCCCTACAATATTGCCA
>JBGVJN010000030.1:0-9516 GCA_045129455.1 Faecousia sp.
CCAAGCAGGTTGCGGCGCTTCTGGACGGCACACAAAAGGTGCTGATCGCTGAGGAAGCAGCCGCCGGCGCAGGTGTTCATGAGGCCCTTGCCTTTGAATTGCGGAAAATGGATCCTTCCATGAATATTCATGCTATCGATCTTGGTGATCACTTTGTTACCCACGGCAGCCTGCAGCAGCTGCTGCACCATTGCGGTCTGGATGCTGCCGGAATTGCCGATACTGCTTTGGAGGTGCTGAAATGAAGGTCAAAAAAAGATTGGATGTCCTGCTGACAGAGCAGGGCTATGCCGATACCCGATCCAAAGCCCAGGCGATCATTATGAGCGGTATGGTATATGTGGATGGCCAGAAGGCGGACAAGCCCGGCATTTCCTATGAGGAAACGGTTTCTATCGAGGTACGGGGCGAGACCTGCCCCTATGTCAGCCGTGGTGGACTGAAGCTGGAAAAAGCTCTGCGGGATTTCGGTGTAAAGCCGGATGGCTATGTATGCAGTGATTCCGGCGCTTCCACCGGCGGCTTTACCGACTGCCTGCTGCAGCAGGGAGCAAAAAAGGTCTTTGCTATCGATGTTGGCTATGGTCAGCTGGATTGGAAGATCCGTTCCGATCCCCGGGTTGTGGTCATGGAGCGTACCAATATCCGGTTTGTCACCCCGGAGCAGTTGGGGGAACCGTTGGATCTTTCCGTGGTGGATGTAAGCTTTATATCCTTGAAGCTGGTGCTGCCTGTGATCAAAAGTCTGCTGAAGCAGGATAGGGGACAGGTACTGTGTCTTATTAAGCCTCAGTTTGAGGCGGGTAAAGAAAAGGTTGGCAAGAAGGGCGTTGTGCGGGATCCTGCTACCCATAAAGAGGTGCTGGATAATTTCGTTGCCCTTGCCGACGAGCTGGAGTTTCATATCCTGGGTCTTACCTTCTCACCTGTGAAGGGACCTGAGGGTAATATTGAATTTTTGGGTCATTTGACGCTGGAGGATAAGCCAGGGATCGTGCCGGATACTGCTCAGGTGGTGTCTGCTGCCCATGAGGCTTTACGGGGGTGAAACTATGAAAAAGATCATATTGACCCCGAATCCTTATCGGGACAAAGGCTTCCAGACGGTCAGAGAAGCCTGCCGCATTTTGAAAGAGGCAGGCATGGAGCCAAAGGTATGTCTACCCTTTGAGGTGGACAAGACCTTTGAGCTTCCCAAGGACCTGCGCTTTTACCGTATGGACAGAGAGATCCGGGACGCGGATCTTGCCATCTGCTTTGGCGGAGATGGCACAATTCTGCATATGGCCAAGGCAGCTACCCGTGCCGGCATCCCCATTCTGGGTGTCAACATCGGCACTATGGGCTTCATGGCTGAGCTGGAATCCAGCGAGCTATCCCAGCTGAGCCGTTTGGCAAGTGGGGATTACACCATCGACAGCCGCATGATGCTGGATGTGACCGTCCAGCGGGACCGGGATATCATCTATCATGATATTTGTCTCAATGATGTGGTGATCACCAAGGGTGCCGTGGCCCGGATCGCCAATCTGTGCGTCCGCTGCGACGGTATCCAGGCGCTGGAGTGCAGCGGTGACGGTGTCATCGTGGCCACCCCCACCGGTTCCACTGCCTATAGCCTGTCAGCCGGTGGTCCTATCGTGGAGCCGGAGGCAGACAATATCCTCATCACCCCCATCTGCGCCCATGATGTGATGAGCCGCTGTATCGTGGCCTCTGACCGTCGGGTGATCACTGTGGCACTGACCAAAAACGCCAGAAGAAGCGCATTTTTGTCCGCTGACGGCGGCAAAGCTGTCCGCATGAATATTGGGGATGTGGCAACCGTGAAAAAATCCTCGCTTCAGACGAAGCTGATCCGTCTGAAGGACAGAAGCTTCTACGATGTAGTGAATCAGAAATTCAGAAACACCAAGTGAGGTTGAAGATATGAAGAGCCAAAGACAGGCAAAGATCATGGAGATCATTGCCAATAAAAATGTAGAGACCCAGGAGCAGCTGCTGCAGGAGCTGCAGGATGCCGGCTTCCGCAGCACGCAGGCTACCATTTCCAGAGATATCAAGGAGCTGGGCATTGTCAAGGAACTGACCAACTTTGGTACTTACCGCTACTGTGCCGCTGCGAATGATATGGGCAGCAGCTTTTCCAATAAGCTCAATGCCATTTTCCGTCAGTGCATCACCGGCTATGACTACGCCCAGAATATCGTGGTGATCCACACACTGCCGGGTCTTGCGTCCGCAGCCGGTTCTGCCATCGATGGCATGAATATGAGCGTGGTTGTGGGCACCCTTGCCGGTGACGATACAGTATTTATCGTTATGCGCGATAGCAATGCCGCCGCTGCTTTCTGCGGCGAGATCAAAAGCTTGATGATCTGATGATAAGGAGGAGCGCACATGCTGAGTCTTCTGTATATTGAGAATATCGCGGTCATTGAGCGCTCTGACATTACCTTTGACAGAGGCTTCAATGTCCTGACCGGTGAGACCGGCGCAGGTAAGTCCATCGTCATCGATGCCATTTCGGCGATTCTTGGCGAGCGTGCTTACCGGGATATGATCCGTACGGGAACTTCCAAGGCCTCTGTCCGGGCGGTATTTACGGATGTGCCGGAATATCCCTGGTTTGCGGAAAATGGAGTAGACTATGACCCGGAAACCATCATACAGCGTGAGATCTACCTGGACGGTAGAAATGTCTGCCGGGTCAACGGCTGCATCGTCACCGTGTCTATTTTGCGCAAGCTGGGTATCCAGCTGATCAATATCCACGGTCAGCACGATTCCGCATCCCTCTTTGATGAGGCAAACCACCTGGTATTTCTGGATGACTTTGCGGAAAATGAGCAGCTGCGGCAGGAATATAGCGAAAAGTACCGTGCTGTGGAGGAGCTGCGCCGCCAGATCGACCGGATCAGCATGGACGAAAGTGAAAAGTTGCGCCGCATGGAGACTCTGCGCTTTCAGATCGAAGAGATCTCCAAAGCGCAGCTGGAAGCCGGAGAGGATGAGCAGCTGGAAGCCCGGCGCAAGGTGCTGCAGAATGCGGAAAAGCTTTCTGACGGCATGAATACCGCTGTGGAATGCCTCTATGGCGGCGACGATACCGACGGAGCGGCATCGCTTCTCGCGGATGCGGAATATGCTCTTTCCAGATTATCCCGGTTTACCGATGCCTATAGTCAGCTCCAGGAGCGGATCTCGGATCTGATGTACCAGGTGCAGGATGTTTCCCAGGAGCTGAGAGATGCCAGAGATGAGCTGGCCTATTCCGGTGATGAACTGGAGAAGATCGAAGCCCGTCTGGATGTGATCCACCGCCTTCGCAGAAAGTACGGCGTGACCTGCGCCGATATTCTGGATTATCTGGATAACGCCCAAAAGGAATTGGACGAGATCGAATTTGCCGATGACCATGTGGAGCGGCTGAAGAAGAAGCTGAAGACGGCAGAGAAGGAAGCTTGGGCTGCGGCGCTTGAGCTGCGGAAAAACCGCCAGGAAGCAGCGCAGCGCATGTCCGTGCAGATCCTCACGGAGCTTTCCCAGCTGGATATGCCCAAAGTGCAGTTCTCCTGCGAGTTTACCCAGCTGGAGCTGACTCCTAACGGCGCGGATGCTGTAGCCTTCTATATGTCCGCCAATGCAGGCGAAGCACTGAAGCCCATGAGCAAGGTGGCTTCCGGCGGTGAGCTTGCCCGGATCATGCTGGCCATGAAGAATGTTCTTGCCCAGCAGGATCAGATCGCGACGCTGATCTTCGACGAGGTGGATACCGGCGTCTCCGGCCGAGCCGCCCAGAAGGTGGCAGAGAAGCTGAAAAGCGTCGCCCGAAATAAGCAGGTGCTTTGCGTGACCCATCTGCCCCAGATCGCCGCCATGGGTGATACCCATATGCTTATTGCCAAGGCAGAGCGTGACGGCCGTACATATACTTCTGTCACACCTCTGGACTATGAAGGCCGTGCCCGGGAGGTCGCCCGGATCATCGGCGGTGCCCAGATCACCGAGACCACGCTGCAAAGCGCCAGGGAGATGCTGCAATGAAGCGGCTTTCTATCATCTTGATCGCACTGGTGCTGCTTCTTGCGGGCTGCGCGCCCCAATACCGCACCGATATAACCCGGGAAGAGATCGTGGCGGCATATGAAGCTGCGGGATATAGTGTTTCATCACGGGTCTATGATGAAAAGCTGGACCACGGCGAGATCGCCTATATCCAGGCCGATCATCCCAATGGAGATTATATCTATTTCTCTATCTTCGAGACCGAAAAGGAAGCGCAGGCTTATAAAGCGGAATATTATCATCCCGTTGTGATGAGCCTGTTTTCTGTGATCTACGGTCAGCCTTCCTGGCCTCGATGGGGAGTTTACGGATGTATCGTCGTCGAGTACGATCAGCCGGAATATTTCGGCGTTTTTGAGGATCTGCTGAAGGCAAAATGAGTTCTTGACAAATTACACAAACTTTGTTACCATATTTTCAACACATTGATGGGAACGAGTAAGCGATCCCTTTTCCGCCAGAGAGCTGCCGGTGGGTGCGAGGCAGTGGGAAAAGCCGCCCAAATACCTCCCGGAGTGGCCGCCTGAACATTGGAGTAGGGCGTGACGGGTGCGCCCGAAACAGCGCAAAGCGTTGTCAGACGCTTCGAGGCTCTCACCGTGAGGTGTGGGCGAACCAGAGGTGGTACCGCGTAACTTACGCCCTCTGTCCGAAAGGACAGGGGGCTTTTTCATTGGAGGTGATGATATGTCCGATTGTATCTTCTGTAAGATCATTGACGGTGCAGTTCCGTCCATGAAGGTATATGAGGATGCATATACGCTGGTGATCATGGACATTGCCGGTGATGTGGACGGCCATATGTTGGCGATCCCTAAAAGGCATATTAAGAGTATCTTTGATTGTGATTCGGACACGCTTCACCATGTGATAGACGCAGTGAAGGTGGTTGCCTCCCGACTGAAGGAAAAGTGTGGCTACGATGGGGTGAACCTTCTCAATGCCAGCGGAGAAGCCGCAGGCCAATCTGTGGGGCATTTTCATATCCACATCATCCCCAGAAAAGACGGTGACGGCATTGATGCCTGGCCGCGTTTTCCGGGCAGCAAGGAAGAAATTTCAAAAATTTACGATAACATAATCAACATTCAGGAGGAAAACAAGAATGAAACTTTATGATGAGCTGGTTGCCCGTGGCTTGATCGCACAGGTGACCAACGAGGAAGAAATTCGGGAAATGATCGACAACGGCAAGGCCACCTTCTACATCGGCTTTGACCCCACGGCAGACTCCCTGCATGTAGGTCACTTCATGGCCCTGTGTCTGATGAAGCGGCTGCAGATGGCAGGCAATAAGCCCATCGCTCTGATCGGCGGCGGCACTGCCATGATCGGTGACCCCTCCGGCCGTACCGACATGCGCTCTATGATGACCAAGGAGACCATCGACCACAACTGCGCCTGCTTCAAGAAGCAGATGGAGCGGTTCATCGAGTTTGGCGAAGGCAAGGCGCAGATGGTCAACAATGCCGACTGGCTGCTGGATCTGAACTATGTGGATGTGCTGCGTGAGGTGGGCGTCTGCTTCAGCGTCAATAATATGCTCCGCGCCGAGTGCTACAAGCAGCGCATGGAGAAGGGTCTGAGCTTCCTGGAGTTCAACTACATGATCATGCAGTCCTACGACTTCTACTACCTGTACCAGAATTACGGCTGCAATATGCAGTTCGGCGGCAATGACCAGTGGAGCAATATGCTGGGCGGCACCGAGCTGATCCGCAGAAAGCTCCAGAAGGATGCCCATGCCATGACCATCACGCTGCTGCTCAACTCCGAGGGCAAGAAGATGGGCAAGACCGCCAAGGGTGCCGTGTGGCTGGATCCCAATAAGACCAGCCCCTTCGATTTCTACCAGTACTGGCGGAATGTGGAGGATGCCGATGTGCTTAAGTGCATCCGTATGCTGACCTTCCTGCCTCTGGAGCAGATCGATGCCATGTCCGATTGGAAGGATGCCCAGCTGAATACCGCCAAGGAGATCCTGGCCTACGAGCTGACCAAGCTTGTCCACGGTGAGGAGGAGGCTGACAAGGCCCAGGCTGCTGCCAAGGCTCTGTTCATTGGCGGCGGTGACGATGCCAATATGCCCACCACCGAGATCAGCACCGACAAGCTCTCTGACGGCAAGATCGGCATTCTGAACCTGATGGTCGCCTGCAAGCTGGCTGCTTCCAACGGTGAAGCCCGCCGTCTGGTGCAGCAGGGCGGTGTGTTCGTTAATGACGAGAAGGTGCCGGATCACACCTTTGCCGTGACTGAGCAGATGCTTCGTGATGGCGTGAAGCTGCGCAAGGGCAAGAAGATCTTCCACAAGGCGGTGCTTGGCTGATGCTGCAGCTGGCCCAGCCCAAGGATAGGGAAGCGGTCAACCGTCTTGCGCTGCAGGTCCATGCGCTGCATGTTGCCTGGCGGCCGGACATCTTCTCCATGACGGACGAACTGTTTCCGGAGGAGAAATTTCTCTGTGCCATCGCGAACAGGGAATTGTTCGTTGCCAAACTGGAAGATCAGGTTGTAGGCTATGCCGTACTGCAGATCAAGGATTACGATTGGCCCGGTGTGGTTCGCCGCAAGGTCATGGTTGTGGAACAGGTTTGCGTAGAGGAGGCCCTTAGAGGCCATGGGATCGGCACTGTGATGATGGAGGATGTCCATTCCCTTGCCAAGGCCTTTGGCTGCACGGATCTGCAGCTGTCGGCTTATCCCCAGAATGACGAAGCCATCGGCTTTTATCAGAAATGCGGCTTTACCATCCGCTGCATCTCGATGCAAAGAAAAGTGTAAGGAAGCGGCCTGCGGGCCGCTTCTTTGCTTAAGAATTTATGAATTGACCCGCACAAAGCGGATTCTTACTGGACATTTGACAAATATCCTGTATAATGTACCTATATAGCCGTGTTGCGGCAAATTTTACATTAGGGGGCTCCCATATGAAGCTCAACTACAAACGCACTGTCCTGGTAGGCTTTGCCTTTTTCCTGATCTGCGCATTCTGGCAGGTCTATGATGTAACCATCGCAATGACCCTGACCAGCAAGTTTGGCATGAGCCAGACCGCTTCCGGTATCGTCATGGCGCTGGATAACATCCTTGCTCTGTTTATGCTGCCTCTGTTTGGCGGTATCTCTGACCGTCACAAGGGTAAGAGCGGCCGCCGTACCCCCTTCATCCGCACCGGCACCATCCTGGCTGTGGTATTTCTGATGCTGCTTTCTCTGGCTGACAATGCACAGCTGGCCAAGATCCATGACTATTCTGCGGTCAACGATCCCGCCACCATGGAGCGGATCTACGATGAGCAGAAGGATACTGTCCTGCAGACTCCCGAGGGTGTGGAATTCAAGCTGGCGGATATCTATACCCGTGAGCAGTTTGCTCAGTTGACCACCGACTCCAAGACCACCGAGGTCAACAGCTTTGGCCGTGAGGTGGAAGTCAACCTCTACACCCGCCATGTTGTGCCTGCCCGCCAGGCTTGCGCCGCGGCCGTTACCGCCAAGGATCCTTCCACAGTGATCATCTTCCTGGGCATCCTGCTCCTGCTGCTGATCTCTATGGCTACATTCCGTACCCCTGCCGTGGCACTGATGCCCGATGTGACGCTGAAGCCTCTTCGTTCCAAGGCCAATGCCGTCATCAATCTGATGGGTAATGCCGGCGGCATTATCGTGCTGGGTATCGGCTCCGTGCTTGCGATCTCCAAGGTCAAGAATGCCTACATGAGCTACACCGGTGTCTACGCTATCGTTGGCGGCATCATGCTCATCGCCCTGGTGATCTTCCTGCTGAAGGTGAAGGAGCCTCAGTGGGCTGCCCAGATGCAGAAGGAAAGCGTCGAGCTGGGCCTCGACAAGGAAGAAGAGGTCACCGAGATCGGCAAGAAGAAGCTGAGCAAGGCTGAGCTTCGCAGCTTGATCTTCCTGCTGGCTTCCATCGTCCTGTGGTTCTTCGGCTACAATGCCATTACCTCCAAGTATACTGTGTATGCCCAGAATGTCCTGGATAAGGATGCCACTACCACCTTGCTTCTTGCCAATGTGGCTGCCATCATTTCTTATCTGCCTGTGGGTATGGTGGCTTCCAAGATCGGCCGCAAGAAGACCATCCTGGCGGGCATCGTGATGCTCTTCACCGCCTTCTTTGCCGGCTGCTTCATGACTGCCTCCACACCTTCCTGGCTCATGTCCTGCATGTTCTGCCTGGCGGGTGTTGCCTGGGCTACCATCAATGTGAATTCCTTCCCCATGGTCGTGGAGATGTGCACCGGCGCTGATGTGGGCAAGTACACCGGCTACTATTACACCGCGTCTATGGCTGCCCAGTCTCTGACTCCCACGATTTCCGGTCTGTTCATGGACAATATCGCCATGACCAGCCTGTTCCCGTACGCATCCATTTTCGTAGGCCTTGCGTTCTTCACCATGCTGATGGTCAAGCACGGTGATGCCAAGGTGGAAGCCAAGAAGGGTCTGGAAGCCCTGGATATTGACGATTGATATGATTTGGTATTTGATTCCTGTTTTGATTCTCTGCATCGGTTATGTTTTTTTGCTCCGGTGCAGAAAGGGACACCCTGGACTGGAGGCTCTTCGGGGCTGGTCCTACGCCCACAGAGGTCTTCACGGCAACGGTGTGCCGGAAAACAGTATGGAGGCATTCCGTCTTGCGCTGGAAAACGGCTATGGAATTGAGCTGGATATTCATCTGATGGCGGATGGCAACCTGGCCGTCATCCATGACGCGTCCTTAAAGCGAACTGCCGGCGCACAGGTTTGCATCGAGGATCTGACTGCTGCCGATCTCGAAAACTACTTCCTGGAAGGAACAGAGGAGAAGATCCCGCTGTTTTCCGAGGTGCTCAAACTTTATGATGGCAAAGCGCCCTTGATCGTGGAGCTGAAGGCAGAGCGCAATAATTTTGCTGAGCTTTCCAAGGCTGCCTGCGATCTTTTGGACAGCTATCACGGACCTTACTGCCTGGAGTCCTTTGACCCCAGATGTATTGCCTGGCTCCGTAAAAACCGCCCGGAGCAGATCCGGGGTCAGCTGGCGGAGAATTTTCTCCGAACCCCCGGATGCAAGCTACCCTGGTTCCTGAAGCTGCTGCTGACCACACAAATCGGCAACTTCCTCATTGTCCCGGACTTTATTGCCTACAAGGACGCGGACAGAAAGCGTCCGGGCAATTTTGTATGCCGCAGGATCTGGGGCGCACAAGGCGTCACCTGGACGCTGCGCCGGAAGGAAGATTACGACGCTGCGGTAAAAGATGGGTGGCTCCCGATTTTCGAAGGCTTCCGTCCCTAAATTAAGAATTCCGCCGGTCATACCGGCGGAATTTTCTTTATCAATTCTGCAAGTGTCTGTTGCAGATCTGCGGATGCCATAGTAAGAGGCAGACGGCAGTTCCCGCAATCGTAGCCTAATAGTTGCATGCTGGCTTTGATT
>JBGVJN010000031.1:0-7404 GCA_045129455.1 Faecousia sp.
GCCTAAAGGGGGCTGTCAAATTGCCGATCTCAGGCAATTTGACTGGGGGATATCATGCCGCCGCAGGCGGCAGAAAAGCCCTTCGGGCGGTCAATGACCGTCCCTACGAACGCAGCGCACCAAAATTTTGTCATTGCGAGGAGCGAAGCGACGTGGCAATCTCCCGGTACAATTTTACGGCCACATAGGCACCGATATAGAGGCGACACCCTACCGGGAGATTCCCACGGACGGCATAGCCGTCCTCGGAATGACAGATTTTTTCCTTGGTGCGCCGCCCCCGACGAACCAAAAAGGCCCCCTTGTGCAAAGGGGGCTGTCAGCCGAACAGGCTGACTGGGGGATTGTCCTGCCCGACACCTTACAATCCCTCCGTCACGGCTTACGCCGTGCCACCCCCAGGCCCCTTTTGTCTGCTTCGCAGACATTTTCCCCGCTAACGGGGAAATCTACCCTTTGCACAAGGGAGGCTTTCGGGCGGGCGATGACCGCCCCTGCATCAATACCGCAGGTATTTGCGCAGCTTGTCCTCGGCACGGTGGAGGGTACGGCAGACGGTGCTTTTATTCACGCCCCGATCCTTTGCAATCTGGGGAATGGTCTGCTGTGCGAAATAATAGGCAAGCAGGATCTCCCGCTGGGAGTCCGTCAGCTCCCCTTCGATCACATTGCGGATCCGCTTCAGCTGCACCTGCTTTGGCAGGCGCAGGGTAGTGGGGCTTTCAAAGGGTATATTTTTTATTGCGGTAGTACCCCCTTTCATAGTATCGGGCGGTCAGCTCCGCCAGCTCGTTCATCTGGGTCAGCATGGGGGTCAGTTCCGCGATCCGCCGCTGCAGATGCCAGAGCTTTTCCGGATCGGTCTCCTCCTTCAGCTGCCGGCGCAGCTGACTCAACCGCCTTCGCAGCGGCACCGCCGCCGCTTCATACTCCTTGCTCAGCTGGGCCAGGGTCATAGGCCGTTCCTCTCGCAGCGAAGGCAGCCCATACCGGGCCGGTACAGCTCCCCCTTACACCGGGGACAGAAGGCCGCCGGCGGTTGGGCCTGGGGATCAAAGTAAAGCATAGACTCGATCTTTGGTGACATTTACGCATCCTCTCCTGTAAATCGCTTCCTTCGGCGGCCCGGGACGCCGCTTCCAGAGGATTATATACCACGCAGGGTGTGATGTCCGTCGAATCGTGTAGCAGACAAAATTCCCCTTTCTTTGCGTTTTCCCGGTGGTATATTTTTCCCAGGAAAGGACGGGATGGGGATGCTGGGATCCAGGATCAGCGCCCTGCGGCGCAAGCAGGGGCTTACTCAGGCGCAGCTGGGACAGGCCCTTGGGGTCAGCGCCAGCGCCGTGGGTATGTACGAACAGGGCCGGCGGGAGCCGGGAGTGACGGTACTGGTGGAAATGGCCCGTCTGTTTGGGGTCAGCACCGATTATCTGCTCACAGGCAAGGCCGTCACCGCCGCCGATGAGCAGGGCGCCCGTCAGGCACTGCTGCAGGCCCTGGCCCACGCCGAAACTCGGGAGCATCAGCCCTTTTCCCGGCAGGAGCTGGCTGCCATGTTCGCGGCGCTGCTGCTGGAGACTTGACGAAACTGCCCCCTTTGGAGTATGATGAACAAAAAGGGGGTGGCACCGTGGACGAGCGGTTTATGGAAGAGGCGCTGGCATTGGCGAAAGAGGCGGCTGCGGAGGGAGAAGTCCCCGTGGGCTGCGTCATCGTCCGGGGGGACGAGATCGTGGGCCGTGGCCGCAACCGGCGGGAAAAGGACCGGTCTGCCCTTGCCCACGCGGAAACGGAGGCCATCGCCGATGCCTGCCGGAATTTGGGCGGCTGGCGGCTTTGGGACTGCACATTGTATGTAACCCTGGAGCCTTGCCCCATGTGCGCAGGCGCCATCATCAACGCCCGGATCCCACGGGTGGTCTGGGGCGCGTCGGATGCCAAATGCGGCGCCTGCGGCACGGTGTGCGACCTGTTTTCCATGGAATTTAACCATCATCCCCAGGCAGTTGCCGGGGTGCTGGAGGCGCAATGCGCAGAGCTTTTGCAGGATTTTTTCCGGGAGCTGCGAGTGCAGCTGCGCACCCGGCCCAAATGGCGCAAGCCGGAAATATCGGAGTAAAGAGAGATACCTTCCTCAAAACGAGGAAGGTATCTTTTTCATCTTGTGATAAATTGGAGTTTAGCGCACAGCCACTGTAGGGGAGGGTCTTGACCCTCCCTAAACCCGAACTCTTAGAATATGCCGGCATTTTACAAAAATGCTACATTTCTGCGTTAAACTTGTGGTTCAAATATCGCTATGTTGAGGGAGGGTCAAGACCCTCCCCTACGGCATGACGGCACAATAAACCATGATCTGTATTCCTGTGTATGAAAAGGAGGCACATGTATGGACACCCGGAAGGTGGCGATGCGGCTGGGAGCCGGGATCCTGGCCGCGGCGCTGGTACTGGGCGCCGCAAGGGGCGGTGCCTTTGATTGGATCGGAAGATTACCGCCGGAGGCTCTTTCCCTGCTGATCTATCTTCAGACCGGCCGGGTGGTGCGGCTGCCATCCATCATACCCACGCAGCCGACCCAGCCTCCTTCGGATACCCAGCCCACGCAGACGCCGGTGATCCTGCCGGTATTTTCCCAGCAGGATCTTTTATCCGTGATCATGCGCTACGGCTGCGAGAGCCGCCCGGACTTGGCGCCCCTTCTCACCGCGCCCTTAGCATGGGATCTGCGGGACGGTCAGCCGGCGGTGCTGATCATCCACACCCACGCCACCGAAAGCTACACGAAGCAGCCCGGGGAGGACTACACTGAGTCAAGCGCCTACCGGACCCTGGATGAAAGCTACAACATGGTCTCCATCGGGGATCATCTGGCGGCGCTGCTGGAGGCCGGGGGTATCCGGGTGATCCATGACCGGCAGCTTCACGACTACCCCTCCTACAACGGCGCTTATGACAATGCCCGCGCCGCCATCGAAGACTATCTTGCCCAATACCCCACCATCCGTCTGGTGCTGGATCTGCACCGGGATGCCGCCGGGGACGGAAACGGCGGGCAGGTATCCACCTCCGCCACCGTTGATGGCGAAGAAGCCTCTCAGCTGATGCTGGTGCTTGGCACCGACGAGGGCAGCACACCCCATCCCAACTGGCAGGAAAATCTCTCCCTTGGGCTGAAGCTGGCGGCGATGCTGGAGCAGCAAAACCCCGGGGTCTGCCGTGGGATCAACCTGCGGCGACACCGGTTCAATATGGATCTTTCCCCCGGCGGATTGCTCATCGAGGTAGGCACCGCCGGGGATACCCACCAAAAAGCCCTCCATGCCGCTGCCGCGCTGGCGGAGGGGATCCTGGCGCTGTCTGCCGGCGCCGGTTAAAACAGACTCCACCAGTTTAGCCGGTGGCTGTCGGCGATGGCATCCGCCGTGGCGGCAAGCTGGGCACAAAGATCCCGAAAAAGCGCAGGCTCCTCTGTCTGCTCCAGCCGCAGCAGCAACAGCTGCATCTGCTCCACAGGTTCATGATCCGTGATGGCCGCGGTGATATCCCGGCCACGCAGCCAAAGGCTCCGGGCAGCCTGGGCTTCCTCCACCGCCTGCGCCTGTTTTCCTTGCCGGGAAAGCTCCGCTGCCTGGGAAAAACCCCGGGCGATCCGCTCCTGCCGGGGCACCAGCAGCAGCTGGGGCAGGATCCCCGCCAGAAGCAGGACGCTCAGCAGCCCCACACCGATCCAAAGCCGCTTCATTTCGCATCCTCCATCCCCTGCCAAAGCACATTGTCGTTGCCGTCCACCGTCAGCAGCCAGGTATCCTTCTGTGTGGTGTGGCGGCTGGCCAGAGTATGGCGCACCCAGGCCATGTCCTTCCCGGCGGCCTTCAAATTCTCCCGGTAAAGGCAGCCGTCGGCGATGACCGTCACCGGCAGCGCCTGCGCCTCCACGGAGATCCCGGCATCGGCAGCGCCGGCCGGCCGCAGATGGGCATAGGGAAAGTCGGAAAGATTCCCGTTGGACTCCATAATGGCATACTGCACCGAGGTGATATCCAGCACATCCTTTTCCCGCAGATGCCCGGTCAGCTCATCCAGGGTCACCCGGGTGGCACGGAGATTCTGCCGTAAAACACGGCCGTTTTCAATGAGGATCACCGGCTTGCCGCACAGAAGCCGCCGCAGGCGGATGCTGAACATGGAAAGTGCCGACAGCACCAGCTCCACTCCCAGCACCGTAAGGATGGGCACCAGACCGGAATACAAGGGGATGCCCCCATCCTGCATGGGGATGGAGGCAAGGTTTGCCACCAGCATGGTCACCACGAATTCCGACGGCTCCATCTGGCCGATCTGCCGCTTGCCCATGAGCCGGATCACGGCGATGAGCACCAGATATAAAATGATCGTACGGATGTAGGATAGAAGCATACTCTTCTCCTCGTGTTTTGAATCTCAGTTTTTTACCGATGCAGGAGCGCCGCAAAGGCTCCCTTGTGTAAAGGGAGCTGTCATTATTTCGCCGAAAGCGAAATAATGACTGAGGGATTGTGCCGTACTACGCAACGAATTTGCCCAACCTTTCGGCGAATCCGTACTGCCTGCCGCGACAATCCCTCCGTCAAAAATCAGAGATTTTTGCCACCTCCCTTTGCACAAGGGAGGCTTGGGTGCGGTACAAAACTGTGCGATAAGCGCTGCGTTATACACCCCTAGCATCTCCCGGATCTGGAAAAGTATGCAAAAAAAGCAAGATCCGCGGGCGACCCGCGGATCTTGCAGCACAAAAAAGAGGAGAGGAAAATGAAAAAGAAAAGACTACTTAGTGTCTTTAGTATAACGGACAAATGTGAATAAAAAAAGGGAATAATTGTTAAATTTGTTTGAAGTTCCCCGGCGGACAGCTGATGCTTTACAGCCGGCGGATTTTGCGATAGAATAAGGAAGGAGGTGTATCCTTTGAAGCACGATACCGAAGCCGCTTTGCGGCGTTTTGAAGAAGAGCTGCTGGCGCAGCAGGAATCTCCCGGCGCGCCGGCTTTTGAATATCCCGAAGATGTCCGCTCCCGGAAAGATCCCAAGGTCTACGCCAACTATGCCAATGACTACGGCCGGGAGCTGCGTCACTTTGCCCGCAGCGGCGGCAAGCTCCGCAGGCGCGACCCCATCGGGGTGCTGCTGAAAATAACCATCTGCCTTTTGTGTCTGGGGATCATCGGTGTGATGATCTACTGGGTACAAAACCTCCTGTGAGCCATGGGCGCGGTGAAAAAGCCGGTGGGACGCTTTGCCCCCACCCCATCCGGCAGAATGCATCTGGGGAATGTTTTCGCGGCCATGGCCGCATGGCTGAGCATCCGCAGCCAGGATGGCGAACTGGTGCTGCGGATGGAGGATCTGGATATCCAGCGCACCAGCCCGGAAAAGGCTGCCGTCCTTCGTGAGGATCTTCGCTGGCTGGGCTTTGATTGGGACCGGGAGACGGTGCCGCAAAGTCAGCGCACCAAAGTATATGACGAATATTTTCAGCAGCTGAAGGAGCAGGGACTTCTCTACCCCTGCTACTGTACCCGGGCGCAGCTGCACGATGTGAATGCCCCCCACCTTTCCGACGGCACCTATGTCTATCCCGGCACCTGCCGGAATCTTACCGCCGTCCCCTATCGGATCCCTGCCTGGCGGCTGAAGGTGCCCCAGCGGCAGATCCGGCTGACCGACCGGAACATGGGCGAATACTGCCAGGAGCTTTCCACCCAATGCGGCGATTTTGTGGTGCGTCGCTCCGACGGGATGTATGTATACCAGCTGGCCGTGGTGGTGGACGACGGAGAAGCGGGTGTCACCGAGGTGGTCAGAGGTGTGGATCTTCTGCCCTCGGCGCCCCGGCAGATGTACCTGCAGGAGCTGTTAGGCTTTGAAAATCCCCAGTACGGTCATGTTCCGCTGCTGATCGCCCCCGACGGGCGGCGGCTGAGCAAGCGGGATCAGGACATGGATCTGGGGTATCTGCGTCAGCACTATACCCCTCAGCAGCTGCTGGGCAGCCTTGCCTGTGCCGCCGGTCTCATGGATACGCCCCAGGCGGTGAGCGCCCGGGAGCTGATCGGGGAATTTTCCTGGAAGAAGCTGAAAAAGGAGCCGATCTGCCTGCAGCTGCCCCGGATCTAAGGGGAATATTGCACAAATTATCAAAAATCGTATTGATTTTTGGTCATGGGCTGGTTATAATACCCAGACAAACACAAAAGGAGGATCCCCTTATGGCAAAGAAGCCGATCCTGGTGGTCATGGCCGCCGGAATGGGAAGCCGCTACGGCGGACTGAAGCAGATCGATCCCGTGGGCAGCCAGGGCGAAGCGATCCTGGACTATTCCCTGTATGATGCCCATGCGGCAGGCTTTGATACCGCGGTGATCATTATCAAAGAAGCTATCCGTGAAGATTTTATGCAGACCGTGGGCAAGCGGCTGGAAAAGTGCCCCATGGAGATCCGCTATGCTTATCAGGAGCTGCACAAGATCCCCGCACCCTTCGCCGTTCCCGAAGTCCGCACCAAGCCCTGGGGTACCGGCCACGCGGTGCTGTGCGCCAGAGAAGCCATCGGTGACGCACCCTTCGCGGTGATCAATTCCGACGATTACTACGGCCGCTCCGCCTTCAAGGTGATGTACGAATATCTGTCCCATGCCCAGGACTGCGGGAAGTACGACTACTGCATGGTGGGCTACCGGCTGGGCAACACCGTGACCGACGCGGGCAGCGTGGCCCGTGGCGTGTGCAGCGTGGGTGCACACGGCCTGCTGGCCACCATCACCGAGCGCACCCGGATCGAGAAGCAGGATGGCTGCATCCGCTTCACCGAGGATGGAGAAACCTGGACCGAGCTGCCGGCGGATACGCTGGTATCCATGAATATGTGGGGCTACACCACCAGCTTCCTGCGGGAGATGGAAGAGCGCTTCCCGGCATTTTTGGAGAAGACCATCCGGGAAAATCCCGCCAAGGGCGAATTTTTCCTGCCCATGATCGTCAGCCAGCTGCTGACAGAGGAGAAAGCCAGCGTGCGGGTGCTGAAATCGGAGGATAAGTGGTACGGTGTCACCTATGCGGCGGACAAGCCCATGGTAGTGGCTGCGCTGAAGGACATGACCGACCGTGGCATTTATCCCGACGGCTTGTGGAAGTAAATAGTACGGCCGCCGGTCTCCCGGCGGCCTTTTTTCATTGCAACGCACCTATGAAAATACTGTAGGGCGGGGCCTTGGTCCCGCCGCAAAAAGGCCCCCTTGTGTAAAGGGGGCTGTCAGCCGAACAGGCTGACTGGGGGATTGTCCTGACCGACACCTTACAATCCCTCCGTCACGGCTTGCGCCGTGCCACCCCCAGGCCCCTTTTGTCTGCTTCGCAGACATTT
>JBGVJN010000032.1:0-5757 GCA_045129455.1 Faecousia sp.
TTGCGTTAGACAAACTTGAATATGTCGCACAGACAGAAACAGCCGCTCTCATATGTGGGCGGCTGCACTATTTCAGCAAATTAAGTCGAGAAAGACCTTTCGAGTTCCCCTATAATATGAGCATAAGGAGGTGAACAGAAATGGATGGGCATATAGAAGCGGTTCAAAGAATGCAGGACTACATCGCAATGCACATTGATTCAAATATTACAATGGCTGACCTTGCGAATGTATCACAGTATTCGACCTGGTATTCATATAGACTTTTTATGGATTTGCTCCATATGACACCCGCAGTTTATATCAGGCGGCTGAGATTGTCTAAATCTGCACTCCGATTACGAGATGAAAAAGTAAAGATAATTGATGTTGCGTTTGACACAGGATACGAGAGTGTGGACGGCTATCAGCGAGCATTTTACAAAGAGTTTGGATGTAATCCTTATGAATATTCCGTATGTCCTACACCAATTTATCTGTTCAAGCCTTATGGAATCAAATATGCTCAAAAAAAGGAGAAGGCAGAAATGAGCGAAGTGAAAAGTGTTTTCTTGCAAGTAGTGGAGAAACCTGAAAGAAAGGTCATTATCAAACGAGGTAAAGAAGCAACAGAATATTTCAAATACTGCGAAGAAGTTGGTTGTGATGTATGGGGATTGCTTTGCAGTATGAAAGCAATTAGTGGTGAACCTGTATGCTTATGGCTTCCTAAAAACTACATCAAAACAGGAACATCTGAATATGTGCAGGGTGTAGAGGTAACCACGGACTATTCGGGTGAAATCCCCGACGGATTTGAGGTCATCGAACTACCTAAATGCAAATACATCATGTTCCAGGGCGAACCTTTTGAAGAGGAAAACTTTGGCGATGCAATTGGGCAGGTATGGGATGCAATCAAAAAATACAACCCTCAAAGCATTGGATATGCTTGGGATGATAGCAACCCCCGTATTCAATTAGAGCCTATCGGTACAAGAGGATATATTGAACTGCATCCAGTAAAAAGCATTAGCCAAATTCCAATTTATCTAACTGACCATAATTTCTTTTCAATTAAAACCGTATCATAATTATCAACCCAATTCATAAAAATCGGCTGCCAAAGTGGCAGCCGATTTGCTTTATTTGTACAGGGGGAATTGCTCGCAGATGGCGGCAACGGTAGCCTTCATTTCCTGCGCCGTGCCTTCAAAATCTCTGGCGGTCAGAGCGATGCAGTGGGCGACCTGCTTCATCTGGTCCTCACCCAGGCCTCTGGTAGTCACAGCGGCCGTTCCGATCCGGACACCGCTGGTAACGGCAGGCTTCTGAGGATCGTTGGGGATGGCATTCTTGTTCAGCGTAATATGATTTGCGTCGCAGCGGGTCTGCAGCTCCTTGCCGGTGATGTTCATAGGCCGCAGGTCAGCCAGCATCAGATGGTTGTCCGTACCGCCGGTGACCAGGTCGAAGCCTTCCTCCATCAGCGCCGCCGCCATGACCTTGGCATTGCTTACTACATTCCGGGCATAGGTCTTAAACTGGGGCTGCATAGCCTCACCCAGGCATACCGCCTTGGCTGCGATCACATGCTCCAGCGGGCCGCCCTGGGTGCCGGGGAACACGGCAGAATTCAGCTTCTTGGCATATTCCTCCTTCGCCAGGATCAAGCCACCGCGGGGACCACGAAGGGTCTTATGGGTGGTGGTAGTGACGATATCGGCATAAGGCACAGGATTCTGATGGACACCGCCGGCAACAAGGCCTGCGATATGGGCCATGTCCACCATCAGTACCGCTCCCACCTCATGGGCAATATCGGCAAAAACCTTGAAATCAATGGCTCTGGGGTATGCGGAAGCGCCGGCGATGATCAGCTTGGGGCTGTGCTTCTTCGCAAGATCACGGATCTGGTCATAATCGATCAAACCGGTCTCGTGATTCACATCATAAGAGACCGCATTATAGTACTTGCCGGAAATATTGGCAGGGCTACCGTGGGACAGATGGCCGCCGTTGGCAAGACTCATTCCCATGAGGGTATCTCCAGGCTGCAGCAGCGCCAGCTGCACCGCGGCATTGGCCTGGGCGCCGGAATGAGGCTGGACATTGGCAAATTCCGCACCGAACAGATCTTTGGCACGCTGGATGCACAGGCTTTCCAGCTCGTCCACAAATTGGCAGCCGCCATAGTAGCGCTTGCCGGGCAGGCCTTCGGCATACTTATTGGTCAGCACAGAGCCCATGGCGGCGATCACCGCGGGGGAAGCAAAATTCTCCGAAGCGATCAGCTCCAGACCGTCCTGCTGCCGCTCCAGCTCCCTGCCCATCATCTGCGCCACAACAGGATCGTATCCCGCCACAAAGCCAATGGCATCCAGAGGTTTTCCGTACATAATGAACCAGCCTTCTTTCTTTGTAATAAAAAATGAGCAATCCCAATGTGGACTGCTCCAAAACCAGCGCCATTACAGCGCTGCAAAGCATCTCCGTCCTTTTGCCTGAGAGATTCGGCTTTCGCCTTGCACCTTCGGCACACAACTCAATGTGTTCTCCAGAGAGTCCTCAGCTCTGCGGTCTTATCCACGGACGGATACCTGAGACTGTTAGTCCTTCGGTGGGCATTGCCACTTTCCCGCAAAGCTTCAATGGAATTATGAAATTCTAGATATAGTATACACCAACGCGGACAAATGTCAACATATCGGAAACATTTCTACATTTTCCGGAAAAATCCCCCTTCTCAAGACGCACGATTCGTGCTATTATAACAAAAATCACAACGAGGAGTGAATACCATGCTGCTGATCAAAAACGCATACATCAAAACCATGGTCACCGAGGACATCCCTTACGGCTGCATCCTTATAGGCGATGACGGAAAGATCCTGTCCGTCGGTACTGCCTTAGAAGCTCCCGCAGGTACGGAAGTGATCGATGCCGGTGGCCGGCTGGTCACCCCCGGCTGCATCGATGCCCACTGCCACATTGGCCTTGACAATGAAGGCATGGGCTGGGAGGGCCATGACTACAATGAGATCGTGGAGCCGCTGACTCCCCAGCTGCGGGCCATTGATTCCATCAATCCCATGGATGAAGCCTTCACCAATGCCCTGGCAGGCGGTGTTACCTCTGCCTGCACCGGCCCCGGCAGCGCCAATGTGGTGGGTGGTACCTTTGTGGCCATCAAGCTGGTGGGCAAGCGTGTGGACAATATGATCATTAAAGACCCCATCGCCATGAAGTGTGCCTTCGGCGAGAATCCCAAGCGCTGTTACGGTCAGGGCGGTAAGAAAAGCCCCATGACCCGTATGGCGGTGGCTGCCATGCTGCGGGAGCTGCTCTTCAAGACACAGCGGTATATGCAGGATAAGCAGGCCGGGAAGAATCCTCCCTTCGATATGAAGCTGGAGGCCATGATCCCGGTGCTGGAGGGCAAGATCCCCCTGAAGGCCCACGCACACAGGGCCGATGATATCCTTACCTCCATCCGTGTTGCCAAGGAATTCGGCGTGAAGCTGACGCTGGATCACTGCACCGACGGCGCGCTGATCGCGGATGAGCTTGCCAAGGAAGGTCTACCCGCCTTTGTAGGTCCCTCCCTTGGGGGCAAGAGCAAGATCGAGCTGCGGAACAAGAGCTTTACCACTCCCGCAGTTCTTCACGAAGCCGGTGTCCCCATCAGCATCATCACCGACGCCCCCGTGATCCCCTTGCAGTATCTTCCCATGTGCGCAGGCATGGCGGTGGATGCGGGTCTTAACATCGAAGAAGCCTGGCGTGCCATCACCATCAATCCCGCCACCCAGATCGGCATCGCTGACCGGGTAGGCTCTCTGGAGCCTGGTAAGGACGCGGATATCGTCATCTGGACGGCAGATCCGCTGACCACCATCGGCGGCGCAGCCTACATGACCATCGTGGATGGCAAGGTAGTGCACAAAATTTGACAAAGATCCCGGAGGCAGAAGCCTCCGGGATCGTTTTTTAGAATCCGGGGATCTGGATCCCCTGCTCTTTCAGGTAGTGCGCCATTTTACTGTTGCTCTTATCCACGAATTGCGGCTGCCCCAGGGTCCTCTTGATCCACAAGACGCTCAGCCCATGCCACTGGCTGAAGGAAGGATCCAGATAGTTGGTCGAACCGTTGGCGCTGGGCTCACTGGCCAGGGACAGGCCGTGGCGGCCGAAATTGAACACATGCAGCTCGTAAGGCAGGCCCAGCTGGGCATACTTTTGCGCCAAGGGCAGCGCTCCGAAGGTGGTGAGAAAATCCTCAGCGGTTGCCATGATGAAGGCCGGCGGTGTCTGCTTGGTGATCTGAGGTACCAAGTCGAACTGCGCCGCATCCTCATGGGTGGGATTTTCCTTGCCGGTAAGGAACTTCAGCATAAAGTCCGCACCGGGCATATTGGGACAGGATACCGCAGGGTATCCCAGGATCATAGCATTGGGCTTATTCTCCCCCAGTACACCGGACGAAAGCGCCAGATGGCCGCCGGCAGAAAAACCGCAGACCACGATCTTCTCCGGGTCGATGTTCCAAGCCTCGGCATTTTCCCGCAGAAGTCCCACCGCCCAGGAAACCTCCTGCAGCGGCGCAAAGCCGGCAGCATTTTTGCCTGTGGAGTAGCGCAGCACGAAGGCATGGAAGCCCGCTGCGGTATAGGCAAGGGCAACAGGCTCACCCTCCGCATCGGAGCAGTAGATATAGCCACCGCCGGGACAGACGATCACCGCTGGTCGGGCAGTATCCTGACCAAGAGTAATACGGCAATCCAGCAGGTATCCTTCCAAAGTTGCTTCCGGGTGGTCGGGACAGGTCAGATGGACAGATCTCATGATGCATTCTCCTTTACACATTCTCCGGGCTGAAGTGCCACGATGCGGTCATCCACTTTCAGCCAAAGCTCCGTATCGCTGCGATTTACGGCGCAGCCATCCGCCACATCCAGCGCAGACATGGCCATCAAATAGTGAAAAAGCTGCAAATTGGTCGCCAGCCAAATATCCTCATGGCCGGCAACGGACTGAAATATCTCTTCCGTGGTATCCCACAGATCCTCCGCATCCAGATCGTAGCTATGCCCCACGATCTGGCACAGAGCCAGCTCTTCCTCAGTTTCCAGAAAACCCGCCACAAAGTCCCGCAGCTGCGGTTGCAGGTGAAACATACCGCACTTCCAGTAGTAGCGGTCCTGCCACGGGCAGTAATTTCCTGTACACTCAGACATTCTGGCATAAGCAAAGCCAGAGGCTTTAGCGCAATCAGCGATCTGCTGGCTATAGAACTCAAATGGCACGGCAAAGCCTTCCACTTCCCTACCGAACATCTCTTCCAAAGCCCGCTTATCTTCCCCCATCTGCCGCAGGATCTCGGATTCTGTAAGATCGTGCATATACGGATGAGTCAAGGTATGGCTTGCGATCTCATGACAGTCATACAATCCTGCAGCCTCGGCAGGAGAAAGACGCTTGACCATCATGCCGTTTTCATGGATCCACGCAAAGCCCAACTCCATCAATGCGGAATTTAAATTGAAAGTGCCACGGATGCCATACCGGTTCATCAGCTCAACAAGACGGATATCCTGCAGGACACCGTCATCATAGCTTACACTGAAGGCCTTTTCCTTTCCCTGTGGGTAACATTTTTTGATCATAGCGTTTCGTAAATGTGAGCCGCCGAGGCTGCGGCGGCTCGAAAGTCATCAATTGTTGCTGAGGTTCTGCAGGAACTGCTGCTTCTTTTCCTGGCCATAGGCAGCATACTCG
>JBGVJN010000033.1:0-4319 GCA_045129455.1 Faecousia sp.
CCGGGGGAGGGTATAGGGCCGATGTGGTCATCGGCCCCTACGAAAAGAACCGATACGCCTCGTAGGGGCGGCCATTGGCCGTCCGTTACCCCAGTGCGATATCCGACAAGCGGACGAGCGATGCTCGCCCCTACAAGGGCGATGCACCTCTTTGCGGCGATTTTTCTTGCCTTTTCCAGCATGGTATAGTACACTAAAAGAAAACCTCCGGAGGTATCTTTTATGAAGCGCACGGACTACATTAGCTGGGACGAATATTTCATGGGCATCGCCCTTCTTGCCGCCCGGCGCAGCAAGGATCCCAACACCCAGGTGGGTGCCTGCATCGTTTCCGACAGCAACATCATCATCTCCACCGGCTACAACGGCATGCCCAAGGGCTGCTCCGACGATGAATTCCCCTGGGAGCGGGAGGGCGAGCAGACCAAGTACCCCTATGTGGTCCATGCGGAGCTGAACGCCATCCTCAACGCCAACGGCCGTGACCTGCGTGGCAGCCGCCTGTATGTGGCGCTGTTTCCCTGCAACGAATGCGCCAAGGCCATCATCCAGAGCGGCGTGAAGGAGGTACTGTACCTCTCCGACAAGTACAAGGATTCCATGATGAATCTGGCCTCCAAGCGGATGCTGGATGCCGCCGGGGTCAAGTACACCCAGCTTTCTGCTTCCATGGAGGAAATCCGGCTGAATTTCATCCCGGAAGAGGATCGCTGAGGGCGATATAGAAAAACCGCGTATAAATTTTGCGTTCCAGGAAAATATTCCACAAAACCGATGTTTCTGTCCAAATTATCTTTGGTAAACGGCAGCTTTTGCGGAATGATATCCCTAAGCGACCGGGGAATTTATGTGGTCATTTGACCTTTTATTGAAATTGCCCGACCTTGTTTTATCCCCTTTGCCGGAAACTTTCCGCAAATCCTGCTATTTTTGCGATGAAATTCCTGTTTTTAAGTATTTAATTGGAATATTCAGTGTTTTTATGCACAGAAAGTGCGCAATTTTCGCAATTTGTCAATTGAAATCCCCGTATTTTTTTGCTATTCTATATTCACGAACCACACATCTCGCCGGAAAGGAGGTAATCGGTTTGACAAAACTTATTTGGTTGATCCTGCTGATCCTGTTCGTCATCGTGGAAGCGGCTTGCCCCATCCACCTGGTGTCCATCTGGTTCGCGGCAGGCTCTCTGGTGGCGATGATCGCCGCCGCCCTCGGCGCTCAGCTGTGGCTGCAGGTCGTTCTGTTTTTGGTGGTTTCCGCAGGACTTCTGGCCGCCTTCTGGCCCTTTGTCAAGCGGGTGCTGAATAACCATCACACCGCCACGAATCTGGACCGGGTCATCGGCTCCCAGGGTTATGTGACCGCACCCGTCGATAATCTGTCCGGCACCGGCACTGTGAAGCTGGACGGTATGGAATGGACCGCCCGCAGCTCTGACGGCATCCTCATCCCCAGCGGCACCCTGGTCCGGGTAGACCGGATCGAAGGTGTCAAGGTCTTCGTCACCGTGGTGACGGAAGCCGCAGCACACACCGTTTGACCGTAAATCAACACATTTTCAGGAGGTAATATTATGGATTGGTTCTTCCCCGTAGCTATCGTTGTTCTGTTGTTCTTTATCGTCATCAAAAACATTTATGTGGTCCAGCAGTCCCGGGCATATGTCATCGAGCGTCTTGGCGCGTTCCAGGCCGTGCACGGCGTGGGCATCCACTTCAAGATCCCCTTCCTGGATCGGATCGCCCGTAAGGTCAGCCTGAAGGAGCAGGTCCTGGACTATCCTCCCCAGCCCGTGATCACCAAGGACAATGTCACCATGCAGATCGACACTGTCGTCTACTTCCAGATCACCGATCCCAAGCTGTACGCCTACGGCGTGGAGCAGCCCATGGCCGCTATGGAGACCCTCACCGCTACCACCCTGCGTAACATCATCGGCGACCTGGAGCTGGACCAGACCCTCACCTCCCGTGATGTGGTCAACACCAAGATGCGCGCCATCCTGGACGAGGCCACCGATCCCTGGGGCATCAAGGTCAACCGTGTGGAGCTGAAGAACATTCTGCCTCCCGCCGACATCCAGAGCTCCATGGAAAAGCAGATGAAGGCCGAGCGTGACCGCCGTCAGGCGATCCTCCAGGCCGAAGGCCAGAAGAAGTCCGCCATCCTCATCGCGGAAGGTGAGCGGGAATCCGCCATCCTCCGGGCTGACGCGGAGAAGCAGGCTGCTATCCTGAAGGCCGACGGTGAAGCCCAGGCCATCCTGGCTGTCCAGAAGGCTATGGCCGATTCTCTGGCGCTGCTGAACGAGAAGGCCCCCAATGACCAGGTGATCAAGCTGAAGTCCATCGAGGCTATGCAGAAGATCGCTGACGGTCAGGCCACCAAGATCATCATTCCCTCCGAGATGCAGGGTCTGGTGGGTATGGCCAACGGCATCATCGAGGGCACCAAGTAATGGCTGAGAAGAAAGAGCGCTTCGTCAAGACCTGGTCCGACGGCATTTTCGGCAGCAATGAGATCTGGGTGGATACCCAGACCGGCGTGAACTACTTCTTCCACGCCACCGGCAATGCCGGCGGTCTGACCCCCATGCTCAACCGGGACGGCACCCCCGTGGTGACCCCCATCCCCAAGAGCTACGACGAATAAATTCTACCGCCCCGGCCACCCCGGGGCGGTGTTTTCCCAGTGAAGAAGGCGGGCGGCCAATGACCGCCCCTACAAGGGCGGCGCGCCTACGGCAACACCGTAGGGCGGGGCCTTGGTCCCGCCGCAAAAGGCTTCTCCTGGAGGAGAAGCTGGCATTTGCGAGGAACGAGCAAATGACTGATGTGGTGTAGGGTGCGCAAGCACCCGTTACTGCAGCGCAGAGCTGCTTCGCAGACCACCACATCCGCCTCACTATCGTTCGGCACCTTCTCCTCAAGGAGAAGGCTTTCGGGCGGCCAATGACCGCCCCTACAAGGGCGGCGCACCCTATACCTTCCCCCGGGGGGAAGGTGGCACGGCGCCAGCCGTGACGGATGAGGAATGCGGGCGGAAACCTGGCGATAAGTACACCGTACCAGGCTTCTTTCCGTATCCAACATTTCGCCGTTCCTCTCCCGCCCCCTTCGGGGGGCACCCGTGAATCAAGGTATGATTGCCCCCGGCAATCATGTAGATTTCAGATTCGCTGCGCGGAGCACCACCCCCGGGGGAGGGTATAGGGCCGATGTGGTCATCGGCCCCTACACGAAAAAACACATCATTTTGAGGATATAGCTATGGGACTTTTTTCCGACATTTTACTGACAGTGGATTTTGACCGGACGCTTACCGCGCCGGATTCCTCCATCCCCCAGCGGAATCTGGAGGCCATCCGCTATTTTATCGACAACGGCGGCGCGTTTACCGTCAATACCGGCCGCAGCATCCCCATGTCCAGGCCCCGGCTGATCCCGGAAGTACCCCTCAGCGCTCCGCTGCTGCTGTACAACGGCAGCGCCGCATATGATCCTGCCACCGGCACGCTGAGCCAGTGCCTCCCCATCCAGCTGGACTCCAAGGCGGTGATCGAGGATCTTCAAAGCCGCTTCCCGGCGCTGACAGTGGAGATCCAGGCGGTGGATGCCCACTATGCCTTCCGGAAAGACCCCCCGTGGGAGGCCTTCAGCGGCAATAACGGCTGCGCCTGGGGCTACGCCGATCCCGGAAAGATCCCCGGCCCGTTTCTGAAGTTTGCCCTGTACAGCGTCAAGGGCGACACCGTGGCACAGATGTATGATGCCACCGAGGAGGAGCTTGCCCTGTTCCGGGAAGCTACCGAGTATATCCACAACCGTTACGGAGAATTTGTGGATACCTTCCGGGCCTGCCCCCGGATCCTGGATGTGCAGGCCAAGGGCGTGTCCAAGCTCCGGGCCGCCAGGCAGCTGCAGCAGCGGCTGGGGCGCAAATACCTGGTGTGCGTGGGTGACGCGGAAAATGACCTGCCCATGCTGGAAGGCGCGGACTTCGCCTTCTGTCCTTCTGACGGGATCATCGCGGACCGCTTCCCCAATGTCTGCCCCTGCGGCGACGGGGCGGTAGCGGAGGTGATTTACGAAAAAATCCCCCTTATACTGCAAAATAAGCCTTGACAGAAGGAATTTTCTATGCTAAAATCCTATGGCTGAAACCGTCGTGGCTAAAGGATCTGCGGGTGTAGTTCAATGGTAGAACACCAGCCTTCCAAGCTGGATACGCGGGTCCGATTCCCGTCACCCGCTCCATAGAAATGCGCCAGTAGCTCAGCTGGATAGAGCAACTGCCTTCTAAGCAGTAGGTCGGGG
>JBGVJN010000034.1:0-6934 GCA_045129455.1 Faecousia sp.
AGATGTGAGCCTGAATGTGGCAGGCCAGATGCGCAGTGTAGTGACGGCGTCTGTGAACCACGGCAGTGTCCATGGAAAAAAGCAAAATACCGGCGGCATCATCGGCTGGCAGGGAATGGGCCTTGTGAAGCAGACACTGAACATGGGTGTGGTCGCCGGTGGTGACCATACCGGCGGCATCGCCGGCATGAGCCAGGGCTATCTTCGGGATTGCTATGCCAACTGTACCGTAACCGGCGGCAGCTACACCGGCGGCATCGCCGGTACCGGTGCTACGGTCACCGGCTGCAGAAGCCTGGTAGCGGTGACCGGCAGTGAATGTGTGGGCGCGATCCTGGGCATTTTTGCGGAAAATCCTGCCCATGAAGCCCAGAGCGTCCGGGATAATTTCTATGTTTGCACCGGAAAGGACCCCGGCGCTATTGACGGCATCAGCTATGATACCCAGGCGCAGCCGCTGGATCTGGAAAAATTCCTGGCGCTGGAGGCGCTGCCGGAGGAATTTGGCAAGGTGACGGTCACCTTCTCCTTCCCGGATGGCACCGTCCAAACCGTGACCCAACCGGTAGGTATGGCGCTGAAGGAGAATATCCCTCAGCTTCCGGCGCTGGAAGGCTATACCGGAGCCTGGGAGGGGCTGCCGGCAGAAGGCCTGGAGTCGGTGTTCTTTGATCTGTATTTTACAGCGGTCTATACGGCCCATGGCCAGACCCTGGCTGCCCATGAAATGGCAGGCGGAAAGCCGGTGCTGCTGTTGACGGGACAGTTTGCTCCCGGAGTGGTGCTGCAGACGCAGCTTCTGACCGATTCGGCACCGGAGGTGCCGGAGGGCTGGATTTTGGCGGAATGCCGTGGCTTTGTGCTGACGGAGCAGTGTCATATAACCTCTGCCCGATATCTGCTGGGCGTGGATGCGGATCCGGAGAAGCTGAGCTTCTATGTCCGCTCCGGCCAGGGACACTGGCGGAAGGTGGAGTTTACTGTGGACGGAAGCTACGGCGTGATCGCCCTGGAAGATGGGGATGATGCCATCGCGCTGCTGATATCTTCCGATGCACCCTTCCCCTGGGAGATCGTGGGCGTGGCAGCGGCCATGCTGATCGTCGCAGCCGCGACAGTGATCCTTCTTCGTAAAAGAAAAAAGAAGACCTCCCCCGATGGGAAAGTCTCCGAAAATGCATAAAAGCTTCGGGCGTGCAGATCTCTCTGCACGCCCAACTGCCGTGGTATTTTAGATTTCGGGAAATTCCAGCGCGTCCACATAGGTGTCCTGGAAATCCCGGAAGGTAGCCAGCTCCAAAAATTCCGTATCCCTGGCGATCCGGCAGGCCCGCTCCCAGGCGGAGCGATCCTGCAGAGGCAGCCGTGCGCCGGCGCCGGCAGCATTGCCGATGGGATGGATCTTACTGCGCAGCTCCTGGGGGATCAGCCCGATGCCGCAGGCGCTGTCTGGGTCCATGAAGGTGCCGAAGGCGCCGGCAATACACACGGTGTCGATATCCTCCAGCGTGACTCCGTATTGCCGTGCCAGCAGCTGGATACCCGCGGTGATAGCGGCCTTTGCCAGCTGCATCTGGCGGATGTCCTTCTGCGTAAGGGTCACATCCGTCCCCGGAAGGGTGTAGGATTTAGCCTCCAGTCGGCCGCTTTCGTCCATTTTCCCGGTCTGCAGCAGCACCCAGGTCAGATCGATCAGACCGGAGCCGCAGATCCCCACCGGGGCTTCATCACCAATGACGCTCCATACGACCTGGCCGTCTTGCAGTGATACATGATCGATGGCGCCGGGAGCGCCGCGCATACCGCAGCTGATCAGCGCCCCTTCAAAGGCAGGTCCTGCCGCGGTAGAGCAAGCGATGCTCCGATGGCGGTTGCCCAGGACGATCTCACCGTTGGTGCCGATATCGATGAGCAGCGTCAGCTCCTCCCGATGCTCCCAATCGCAGGCGAGCATGCAGCCCACCGTATCCGCGCCCACAAAGCCCGCGATCACCGGCAGCATCAGCAGCTGCGCTTCCGGATGGGTTTCCAGGCCGTAGTCGCCGCAGCGCAGTACCATCGGTTCTGTGACAGTGGGGGAGTAGGGGATGGTGGCAAGGCTTTCGGGGCAAATGCCCAAAAACAGATGGTGCATACAGGTGTTGCCCACCAGGCTGACCGCCCGGATCTGATGAGTGTGGATGCCGACTTGCGCACAAAGCTGCCCCAGCAGTTCATTCAGCGCGGATCGCACACATTCTGTCAGCGCCTGGGTGCCGCCGCCCAGGGCGTACTGCACCCGGGAGATCACATCCGCGCCGTACTGGGTCTGGGGATTGCGCATACCCGCCCGGGCGACCGTACCTGCCCGGCTCACCAGGAAACCGGCCAGGGAAGTGGTGCCAAGGTCAAAGGCGGCCATATATACCGGCTCGTCACCCGTCTGGGCCACCCAGGGATCCCACACCTGCGCGGGAGGGATCTGGTCTGTCTCCAGTACGGCAAGCTTGTCACCGCCCAGCGTCCGCACCTGCAGAGCCTGGGTAACGGGAGTGGCGCAGGCCTTTACCCGCTGCCAAAGGGGATCGCCGGGAAAACGGATATCCGCAAGGCATTTTCCGCAGGTGCCTTTTCCGCCGCAGGGCGCGTCCGGAACCAGGCCTGCCAGCTGCTGCGCCTGCAGCAGGGTCGTACCCTCGCGCACTTGCAGGCAGATGCCTTCACGGATAAAATTCAGTTCAACGCTCATACGACACGCCTCCCGTAGCTGCTGCATCCACTGCGGCCGAGGCCCAATGAGTACAACAATATTGTTCTATATTTTTACAATCGGATGCGAGAAAAACAGGGTAAATCCCATTATAATGAAAATACAGGCAGAGGATCCTTGCCATTATTGTACTATAGATCCTGCGGCTGTGCAAGACAAAAAAGTTCGCCCTGAAGGAAGCGATGGAAGAGGAATAAGTTTCATTCCCAAGGCGCTGCAGGCCCAAAGCCTGCGGCGCTTTTTCTTTGGGAAAATCCGGTTGATTTGGGCGGTCAATGGGGGTATAATGGAGGAAAATGCAGAAGGAGAGAGAAGTATGTTTGATACCGCGATCATTGGCACCGGCCCTGCGGGGATCTCCGCGGCGCTGACGCTGCGCTCTTTGAAGAAGAATTTTGTGTGGTTTGGCTCCCGGAAGCTGTCCGAAAAGATCCGTGTTGCTGAGAAGATCCGCAATTATCCGGGTCTTATCCAGGTGAGCGGCGAGGAAATGCAGCAAGCCTTTTCCCGGCAGCTGGAGGAGGCCGGCATCGATATTACGGAAAAGACGGTCACCGGCGTGTACCCCATGGGGGATTATTTTGGTATCCTGTGCGACCAGGAGCTGTTTGAGGCCCGGACCGTGATCCTGTGTACCGGCGTGGCGGCGGTGAAGCCTATCCCGGGAGAACTGGAATTCGTGGGCAGAGGTGTCAGTTACTGCGCCACCTGCGACGGCGCTTTGTATAAAGGCAAACGCCTTCTGGTGATGTGTACCACCAAGGAGCTGGAGCATGAGGTGGAGTTTTTGGCGTCCCTGGCGGAAAAGGTGTACCTGGTGCCGCTTTATAAAAATGTGCAGATCAGCAGCGGCAATGTGGAGCTTCTGCGGGAAAAGCCCCAGGCAATCCTGGGCGAGTGGAAGGTGCGGCAGGTGGTATTTGACGGCCGCAGTGTCGATGTGGACGGCGTATTCATGCTGAAGGATGCGGTGGTGCCCACGGTGCTGGTGCAGGGGATCGAAGCACCGGAAGGCCATGTGGCGGTGGACAGAGCCTGCCGCACAAATATCCCCGGCTGCTTCGCCGCCGGCGATTGTACAGGCAGACCCTACCAGTATGTAAAGGCCGCCGGTGAGGGCAATGTTGCCGCCCACAGCGCGGCTGCCTTCCTGGCACAGACGCCCTGATCAAGCAGGAGAATGTAATGTCGAAAAATCTCAATATGACACAGGGCAGGCCTGGGAGGCTGCTGCTTTCCTTCGCGCTGCCGCTGATGTTCGGAAATATATTCCAGCAGCTGTATACCGTGGTGGATACCGCCATCGTGGGTCGGGGCGTGAGCATGGAGGCTCTGGCTGCCCTTGGTACGGTGGATTGGTTCAACTGGATGTGGCTGGGGGTTGCCCAGGGCTTTACACAGGGCTTCTCTGTGCGCATTGCCCAGCGCTTCGGTGAGGGGAATGAGGCTGCTCTGCGGCATACCGCCGCCCAATCCGCGGTGCTTTGCATCGCCGTGGCGGTGATCTTTACCCTGGCAGGGCAGTTGGGATTGCCGTTGTTTTTGCAGCTGTTGCGGGTGCCGGAGCAATTGGTGCCTATGGCCCGGCTCTATGCCCGGATCCTCCTGGCGGGCTTCCCTGTGGTGACCTTCTATAACCTGTGCTCCGGCATCCTTCGGGCGGTGGGTGACAGTAAGGCGCCGCTGATGGCGATGATCGCCGCATCGGTGACCAATATCGTTTTGGATCTTCTGGCGGTGTTCGTCCTGGATCTGGGGATCGCCGGTGCCGCCTGGGCGACGGTGGCTGCCCAGTGCCTTGCGGGGATCCTTTGCGCGCTGCGGATCTGGAAGACGCCCCAGCTTCGCTTTAATGGCAAGCACCTGCGGCCGGAGGGAAGCACCTGTGCTGACCTGATCCGCATCGGCACGCCGGTGGCTGCCAAAAATGTGATCATCGCTTTGGGCGGTATGGCTGTCCAATCGGTGGTCAATGGCTTCGCCATGAGCTTCATTGCGGGCTTTACCGCTACGAATAAGCTCTACGGCCTGCTGGAGATCGCCGCCATCTCCTATGGCTATGCGGTGACCACCTATGTGGGGCAGAATTACGGCGCGGCAAAGCCGGAACGGATCCGCAGCGGTATGCGCGCCGGGGTGATGCTGTCGCTGCTGACATCCATAGTGATCGCCCTCGTTATGCTGGTGTTCGGACGGCAGATCACCATGCTCTTCATCTCCTCCGCCGATCCGCTGCAGGCGATCGCTGCAGGGGAGACGGCGTATAGGTACCTTTGCGCCATGAGCTTCAGCCTGCCGGTACTGTACTTGCTCTATGTGTACCAATCGGCGCTCCAGGGTCTGGGAAACACGGTGGTCCCCATGATCTCCGGCATGGTGGAATTTGTGCTTCGAGTGAGCGTTTCTATGCTGGTGGGCTTTCTGGCTCTGGAAAACGGCATTTTCCTGGCGGAGGTGGGCGCATGGTTCGGCGCGGCGCTGATATTGTGCATTGCCTACTACGGAGATATGCGCCGGCGCTTTCCTGTGACGAAATAAGAAAAAGGTGGCAGGTTACCCCTGCCACCTTCTTTTCTTTGGTTACTGCAGACCCTGCTCGTAAGCCTCGATCATCTTCTTGACCATCTGGCCGCCGACGGAGCCGGCCTCACGGGAGGTCAGGTGACCGTTGTAACCGTTCTGCAGGTTGACGCCCACTTCCTGAGCAGCCTGCATCTTGAACTGTTCCATAGCAGCCTTAGCCTGGGGAACATTGATCTGGTTGTTGCTCTTCATACCGATTTCTCTCCTTTTTGTTTCTTCGGAAAGTGATGTTTTCCGAAGAAACCATCTTTTCTTTCCGCAAACATAGCTTTGCCGAATCAGGCATAAATATGATTGTTTCTTTTCGGAAAAAGTCACAGAAACTGGAAAAAGGGATCACATAAGACCTGGTCCAATATAATATGGGAATCAAAAACCTTTGCTGTTGACAAATGCGAACAGATAGCAAATGCTACCATAAACGAAATAAAAATATTGCTTTATACTTGTTTTGCCCGACAAGGATACACCACAAAATACATTTCTTATGAATGATATCTTTTTTGCAAGGCGCAGGAAACGCCCCCTTCCTCGTGGCTGAAAAGCGTTTATATATGAGGTTGAATAGTCATGAGAATTATGTTACAATTATTGTAACAAGGTGAAAGATGGTGAGATGCATGGAAAAGATTTCTGATAGGCGCTCTTTGGGAAGCGCCGTTATTCAATCCAAACCTGCGATATTGGTTACAGCAATTGCAGGTATTATTCTTGGGCTGTTTTTTATTTTTTCGCAAAATGCAAACACACCAATTCCTCGGTGGGAGGCGGTTTCGTACTCCGGAGAATTTGAAGAATATGAGGTGTGGGATAATTATCGAACGATATATTTTAAAGACGGTTCATCTTATGAAGTGTATGCCCATACCGAAACGCAAACATTTCAAGATAAGATGAAGTCGCTTGCAAAAGGCACGAAGCTTTACATTATGGTAAATCCCAACAACGATTGTGTGATCGAAGTCAAAACCGATACAGAAGAGTTGTTGAATTTTGAAACCTCACAAAAAGAAATCGATTCCTATGATAACGGATACATTGCAATAGGAATTGGGGTGTGTTTTTGCAGCGTGTTTTTGATCGTATATGTTATAGGATCGTCAACTAATAAGCGAAAGGAAACAGCACGCCACATAAAGAAAGTGAAGGATCCCATCGGAGGACAAAATGATCCGGCGATCAGATGTGCTGATTATTCTGCCAAAAGCAAAATATTGCTTGAAGCAACGGCGGAAGGATATAAAATATGTTATCGCCGTATAAAAAGTGTCAATGAGCTTGTTATAAACGGAATGGTTTATGATGAAAAGAAAGGCATCATTGAATTTGAACACAATCTCAGCGCAGTTATAGGTGGCCATAAAATCGAAGCGGGCTACGACGAAGATAGTTATAGCTACATAAGGTTTGATGGTAAGCGAATCGCAAAAAAACTGCGCATTATTTAATTGCAAACAAAGTGGGATCCTTTTCGGCACCTCTGCTCAAAAAAGAAAAAGCCATCCCAATGAACTGCACCCCATTTGTTAGACAAGTATGATATAATACTTGTACTAAGAAATGGGGTGTTTTTCTATGCCAAAAGGAATACCGAATCAACTA
>JBGVJN010000035.1:0-3382 GCA_045129455.1 Faecousia sp.
CTGATGATCCCCACAGGTGTGTCTCCCCATAAGCAGCTGCCGGCGGGTTCTCCCACATCCCGGCAGCGGCTGGAAATGGTGACCCTGGCGGCGCAGGCCGATCCCCGGATCATCCCCTGCGACATTGAGATCCGCAGGGAAGGCCCCAGCTACACCTATGAAACTGTCCTGCAGCTGAAAGAGCGCTACCCGGAGGATACGCTGATCCTGCTGATGGGCACGGATATGCTGCTGAGCTTTGACAGCTGGCGGCAGCCTGAAACCATCCTTCAAAATGCGGCACTGGGAGTATTTTACCGGGGCGAGCCGGGGGAGCTGGAAGCCATTGAGAATAAGAAACAGGCACTGGAGCGTGTCGGCGCTCAGATCTTCCTGGTGAAAAACCCTGTGATCCCCATTTCCTCTACGCAGCTGCGCAGGATGCTGGTATTCCGGTGCGCAGGACCCTTCCTGCCGGAAGGCGTTGGGGAATACATCGCAAAAAGCCGCCTGTATGGCGCAGAAAATGACATGCGCGGGCTGAGCGTGGAGCGGCTGGAGGAGGAAACTGTCAAGCTGCTGAAACCCCAAAGAGTGGCCCATGTACTGGGCTGCCGGGACACGGCTGTGGCTTTGGCGAGACACTGGGGTGCTGACGAGACCGATGCTGCCAGAGCAGGCCTGCTGCACGATATCACCAAGGCGCTGGATGGCCCGCTGCAATTGACATTATGCAGCGAATATGGTATATTATCGGATAAATTTTCCGCGATGAATCCCAAGACGCTCCATGCGCTCACCGGCGCTGCGGTGGCGGAAAGGATCTTCGGTGAAAATGAAGCGGTGGTATCTGCGATCCGTCACCATACCACCGGTAAGGCAGGGATGAGCCTGCTGGAAAAGATCATTTATGTGGCGGACTATATGGAACCCAATCGGAATTTCCCCGGCGTGGATCAGCTGCGCCGGCTGGCGTTTACCGATCTGGATGAAGCGCTGAAGCTGGGGCTGGAGATGACCCTTGCGCTGCTGAATAAGCAGGGTGGGGAAGTGTCTCCTGAATCCATGGAAGCGCTGGAATATTTGAAAGATACCTTTTCGGAAAGGAATAGATAATATGTTGACTGCAAAAGAAGTAGCCTATGAAGTGACCAAGGCACTGGACAGCAAGAAGGGCATGGACATCAAGCTCCTGCGGATCGATGAGGTCTCCACTCTGGCCGATTATTTTCTGATCTGCACCGGTACCTCCAATACCCATGTCAGAACTCTGTGTGACTATGCGGAGTACACTCTGGAGCAGCTTGGTGAGCCGATGCTGGGCCGGGAAGGCCACCGGGGCAATTCCTGGGAGCTGCTGGACTTCGGCAGCATCGTGGTCCATGTGTTCACGGATGAAGCACGGAAGTTCTACGATCTGGAGCGCCTGTGGGCCGATGCCGAGCAGGTTGACCTTGCGGATATCGTTATCCCGGAGTGAAAAGAGGGGTTAAGCCATGAACTATGATTTTTCCGCCATTGAGCAGAAGTGGCACAAGTATTGGGAAGAAAACAAGACCTTCCACACGGATGTTTGGGATTTCTCCAAGCCGAAGTACTATGTGCTGGATATGTTCCCGTATCCTTCCGGTGTAGGCCTGCACGCGGGTCACCCCGAGGGCTATACCGCTACGGATATCATGTCCCGCATGAAGCGCATGCAGGGCTACAATGTGCTGCATCCCATGGGCTACGATTCCTTCGGTCTGCCTGCGGAGCAGTATGCTGTTGACACCGGCAACCATCCCAATGGCTTTACCCAGAAGAATATCGGGACCTTCTCCGGCCAGCTGAAGGAGCTGGGCTTTGACTACGACTGGTCCAAGGTGATCGCCACCTCTGATCCTGACTTCTACAAGTGGACTCAGTGGATCTTCAAGAAGCTGTGGGAGAAGGGCTATGCCAAGCGGATCGAGATGCCCGTCAACTGGTGCGAGGCGCTGGGTACTGTCCTTGCTAACGACGAGGTCATCGACGGTAAGTCTGAGCGTGGCGGCTATCCTGTGGAGAAGAGAATGATGATGCAGTGGGTCATCGACCAGCCTGCCTTTGCCGAGAAGCTTCTGGAGGGTCTGGATGAGATCGATTGGCCCGAATCCACCAAGGAGATCCAGCGCAACTGGATCGGCAAGTCTACCGGTGTAGAGGTGGACTTCCAGCTGGTGGGCGGCGGCCAGTTCTCCATCTATACCACCTGTATCGAGACTATCTACGGCATTACCTTCATGGTCTTGGCTCCCGATGGCAAGATCACCGCATCGCTCCTTGACCGTGTACAGAACCGGGAAGAGGTGGAAGCTTACATTGCGGAAGCCGCCAAGAAGAGTGAGATCGACCGTACCGATGCCACCAAGACCAAGACCGGCTGCTGCCTGAAGGGCGTGTATGCCATCAACCCCGTGAACGGCAGGGAAGTCCCTGTGTTTATTGGCGACTTTGTTCTGGGCAACTACGGTACCGGCGCGGTCATGGCCGTTCCCAGCCACGATCAGCGTGACTTTGAGTACGCGGTGGCGCACAATATCCCCATGATCCAGGTCATTGAGGGCCGTGATGTTACTGAGTGTGCCTTTGAGAAGCAGGACTACCTGGGCAAGGGCTGCAAGTTGATCAACTCTGAGGAGTTCACCGGTCTGACGGTGGAGGAGGCTAAGGAGGCCATCACCTGCAAGCTGGAAAATGCCGGTGTTGCCAGAAGAAAGAACAACTACCATTTCCGTGAGTGGATCTTTGCCCGTCAGCGCTATTGGGGCGAGCCTGTTCCTTGTGTGTACACCGAGGATGGCAAGACTGTGTTCCTGCCGGATGAAGAGCTGCCCCTGGTTCTGCCGGAACTGGAGGACTATAAGGGCCGCGGCGGCAAGGCGCCTCTGGAAAATGCCGAGCAGTGGAAGCATTACGACCGCAACGGTATCAAGGGTCTGCGTGAGACCTCTACCATGCCCGGCAGTGCAGGCTCCTCCTGGTATTTCATGCGCTATATCGACCCCAAGAATGACCAGGCGCTGTGCGATCCCGAGCTTTTGAAGCACTGGATGCCCGTGGACCTGTACATCGGCGGCCCGGAGCATGCGGTGGGCCACCTGATCTATTCCCGTATCTGGAACCGTTTCCTGTATGATGAAGGCCTGTCTCCCGTGAAGGAGCCCTTTAAGAAGCTGGTGCACCAGGGTATGATCCTGGGCGAGAACGGCATCAAGATGGGCAAGCGCTTCCCGGAATTCGTGGTCAATCCCAGCGATGTGGTCCGGGAATACGGCGCTGATACCCTGCGCCTTTATGAGATGTTCATGGGTCCTCTGCAGGTCTCCAAGCCCTGGTCTACCACCGGTGTCGCCGGTGCCAAGAAGTTTATCAACCGTGT
>JBGVJN010000036.1:0-3248 GCA_045129455.1 Faecousia sp.
CGGGCGTGTTGCAAAAAGCAACACGCCCTTATTTTTTCATGTTTCCAATTGCCGGCATAGCCAGGGCAGCTGGGTCTCAAATTTTACACCGTACCAATGGGCCGGAGCTTCCCGGGTGGCACGGATGCACCGCATCGTAAATTCTCCCGCCAGCTGCACCGCCCGAGTCAATTCTCCCAGACGCATCCAGCTGCCTACCAAAACGGCGGCAAAGATATCCCCCGTGCCGTGGCAGCTGCCGGGCAGCTTTTCATGGCAGCAATGGGTGATCTTCCCTTCCGCAAGGATCGCCGCGCCGGTGAGACTCTCACCGTAATCAACACCGGTCAGCACCACCGTCCGAGGGCCTAAAGCACTGAGCTTTTTCAGCAGCACTTCCGCTTGGGCTTCATCGCAGGTATCCGGTATGGGCATGCCGGTGAGTATGCACGCCTCAGTCACATTGGGCAGCAGCACATCCGCTTTTTCGCACAGATGGACCATTTTGGCAGCATAAGCTTCGTCAAAGCCCTTGTAGAGCTTTCCATGGTCAGCCATAGCAGGATCCACCAGAATGCGGCAATCCGGCCCAGCCAGCTTAGGAAGATACTCCATCAGCAGCTCGATCTGCGCAGCATCTCCCAGATAACCGGTATAGATGGCATCAAACTGAAGTTCTTCCCGCAGCCAATGGCCGCAGATCGCCTCCAGATCCGCCGTCAGTTCTCGACGATGCACATCCGTAAAGCCCCCTGTATGGGTAGACAGGAGCGCCGTGGGCAGCAGGCACGCTTCCTGGCCACAGGCGCTGAGGATGGGAAGCGCCACCGTCGCGGAGCATTGCCCCAGGCAGGAAAGATCCTGCACAGAAAGTATCCGATGGTAACCCATGGTCAAACCACATCCATATCCAGACCCAGCTCACGGGGCATGAACCGGGGACAAACATTTTCCGAAGTGACGATGACAGATGCCGCCAGCTGAGAACCGATCCGGCAAGACTCCTCCAGATTCTTTCCGTAGGTCAAGCCGATGGCCGCACCGGCGCAGAAGGCATCGCCGGCACCGGTGGTATCCCGGACCTTGACGCTTCTGGCAGGACACCAGCCCTTATCGCCGTGGATATCCGCATACACCGCGCCATTGCCGCCCATGGTCACGATCATACTGGGGATCCGGGCTGCCAGCACCTTTTCCGAAACGATCTGCACCATTTCTTCAGTTGTCTTGCCGCTGTAATCGTCGGTAAACAAAATGCCGAATTCCTGAATATTGCATACAAAGCAATCGATGGACTGGAGGAAATCCCGCCGTTCCAGAGCGATGCTCATATTGGCCACCACCGCATAGACCTTCTTGCTATGCTTCTGGGCCAGGCGGAATACCCGCTTGATGATCTCCTTATCCACATCGATCTCCACGATGATGCTGTCCGCATCCCGGAAGATCTCATCCCCCTTCTCATCCAGGATGTCCGCAATGGGCATTAGATTGGGGCGCTTGGAGATGGATGCCGCCACATCCCCGTCGTCGTCAAATACCGCAAGCCAGGTGCCCATACCGTCGGGGACGGTGCGGATATAGTCCGTGTTGACTTTATGATTCTTCAGCTTGTGCACTACATCCAGGCCGGCACCGGTGTCATCCACCAAGCTGACAAAGGTAGGCCGCAGCTCCACATTGGCGATGTCTTCCGCCACATTCCGGCCCACGCCGCCGTGAATATGCTCCACTTTGCCCACATTTCTGCCGGTGGGGATGAATGCCCCCTCCGGATAACCCTTGATATCCACGAACACCGCGCCGATCACAACGATTCCCATAGATGATTTCCTCCAGCTTCGCCGTTTTTGTTCTTTCCGGGATATTATACCACATCACTGCTATTTTGCAACAAAATCCATCATATCCGCCGCCTACTTCCGTAAATTCGACAAAATTTCCATAGTCGTAAAAAGAATTGTTGAAATTGAGAGTAAATCCGTTTATAATATCCCAGTAAAAATATCCACCGATTTCATCTTAAATTGGAGGCATACACTTATGAATGGCAATATTCGTCCCGATACTATGGCTCGCATCACCACCCCCGAGCTTGCTGAAGCTTTCATCGAAGAGCAGGTCGCACAGATCCGGGCGCAGGTAGGCGATAAGAAAGTACTGCTGGCCCTGTCCGGCGGTGTGGATTCCAGCGTCGTAGCAGCATTGCTGATCAAGGCCATCGGCAAGCAGCTGGTATGTGTTCATGTAAACCACGGTCTGATGCGCAAGGACGAGTCCGAAGGTGTCATCAGAATGTTCAAGGACGGCCTGGATGCCAATCTGATCTATGTGGATGCCACCGACCGCTTCCTGGATCTGTTGGCCGGTGTGGCCGATCCCGAGCGCAAGCGCAAGATCATCGGCAAAGAGTTTATCGAGGTATTTGCCGAGGAAGCCCGGAAGCTGGAGGGTATCTCCTACCTGGCCCAGGGTACCATCTACCCCGACATCCTGGAGTCTGTGAAGCAGGCAGAGGGCAAGAAGGCCGTCAAGTCCCACCATAATGTGGGCGGTCTGCCCGAGGATCTGCAGTTTGAGCTGGTAGAGCCTATCAAGCTGCTGTTTAAGGACGAGGTACGTGTGGTCGGTGAGGCTCTGGGTCTGCCCCACGGCATGGTCTACCGTCAGCCCTTCCCCGGCCCCGGTCTGGGTGTGCGCTGCCTGGGCGCCATTACCCGTGACCGCCTGCACGCGCTGCGTGAGGCAGACGCGATCCTCCGGGAAGAATTTGAGAAGAACGGTCTGAACGAGAAGGTATGGCAGTACTTCATCGCCGTGCCGGATATCAAGAGCGTCGGTGTGCGTGAAGAGAGCCGCTATGAGGGCTGGCCCGCCATCATCCGCGCAGTGAATACCACCGATGCCATGTCCGCTACCATCGAGGAGATCCCCTATTCCCTGCTGCACCATATCACCTACCGGATCACCCATGAGGTGGAGGGCATCAACCGCGTCCTGCTGGATCTGACCCCCAAGCCCATCGGAACCATCGAGTGGGAATGACCTCGGTGTTTTAGCAAAAATGGTTTATCCTCTTCGGGGCAATTTTCTTTATCCTTTCCCGATTAGATAATTCACTGCAAAAGCAAACAATATAGTAATTTTGAAGACCTTGTGTCATCGGAAACGATGACCAAGGTCTTCTTTTTTGTCGCAAGAGAGACCTTGACCACTAACTTTTCGCAAGATTAGTTCTATCCTTGCCAAAATCCTTTATTTTTCGACAT
>JBGVJN010000037.1:0-5187 GCA_045129455.1 Faecousia sp.
GAGAGATCGCAGATCGCACCTTTGGTGTGATCGACACCGAAGGCTGCGTCGTTTCCTGTACCGACAGCGCCTTGATCGGTGAGCGTTGGCCCGAGGCCGCGCTGAAGGTCACCGGTTCTGCCGAGAGCGTTGTGACTTTTGGCCAGAAGACCTTCAAGCCGATCTACAGCGGTGCCGGCTTTTTTGAGTATGCCGTGTTCTGCACCGGTGCCGACGAGAGCGCCAAGAGCATCTGCATGATGGCGTACATCGCCCTGAACGATGCCAAGAACTTCTATGAAGAAAAGCATGACCGGGGTACCTTTGTAAAGAACATCATCATGGACAATATCCTGCCCGGTGATATCTATATCCGTGCCAAGGAGCTGCATTTTGCCACCGATGCTCCCAGAGCTGTGTTCCTGGTCCGCCAGGTGGGCCATGCGGATGTGGCTACCGTGGATGTTCTGTCCGGTCTGTTCCCCGACCGCGCTCAGGATTTCGTGCTGAGCATCAACGAGACCGATATCGCCGTTGTCAAGCAGATCACTCCCACCACCACCGCTGAAGAGCTGGAGAAACTGGCTCAGAGCATGGAGGATCGGCTGAAGAACGAGCTGTTCGTCAAGACCGTCATCGGCTTTGGCACTGTGGCTGAGCATCTGCGTGGCCTGGCAGACTCCTATAAGGAAGCCCAGACCGCTATCGATGTGGGCAAGGTGTTCGACACCGAAAAGAGCATCATTAACTATGAGAATCTGGGTATCGGCCGTCTGATCTATCAGCTGCCCACGACCCTGTGTGACATTTTCCTGTCCGAGGTGTTCAAGAAGAACTCCATCGACTCCCTGGACCAGGAGACTCTGTTCACTATCAATAAGTTCTTTGAGAACAACCTGAATGTCTCCGAGACTTCCCGTAAGCTGTTCGTCCACCGCAATACGCTGGTGTACCGTCTGGAAAAGATCAAGAAGCTTACCGGTCTGGATCTGCGGCAGTTTGATCACGCGATCGTGTTCAAAGTAGCCCTGATGGTCCGCAAGTACCTGTCCTCCCGGGAGACCCGCTGATGACAGCTGCAGGGCCGCGCGATCTGTGCGGCCCTGTTTTTTGGCAAATGTTAACTTTTTTCTTTTTGACCCGGCAGCATTGACACATATAGTGAAATATGTTACAATTCGGTTACATTTAATATTGGAGCAGAGATAAAATGATTGAATTTACTGATGTAGTGAAATCCTACACCGAAGGAAATAAAGCCCTCAATGGCGTTTCCATGCAGATCGAAGACGGCGAGTTCGTCTTCCTGGTGGGTCATTCCGGTTCCGGTAAGTCCACCATCATCAAACTGATCACCGGTGAGCTGCGGCCCACCTCCGGCAGTGTGCATGTAAACGGCTATTCCCTGGACCGGATCCGCAAGCGTGAGATCCCCTATATGCGCCGTACCGTCGGTGTCGTGTTCCAGGACTTCCGGCTGATCGCCAACAAGACGGTCTACGATAATGTGGCCTTCGCCATGCGTGTGGTAGGCGCCAAAGAGCGGGAGATCCGGGAGCGTGTGCCGTATGTGCTGAATCTGGTTGGCCTGGATACCAAGAGCCGCCGCCATCCCGGTGAGCTTTCCGGCGGTGAGCAGCAGCGTCTGGCTATCGCCAGAGCGCTGGTGAATAACCCTTCCACCATCATTGCGGACGAGCCCACCGGTAACCTGGACCCTGCCCGGTCTCTGGAGATCATGAGCCTGCTGATGGAGATCAACAATCTGGGCACCACCATGCTGGTGGTCACCCACGCCAAGGATCTTGTGGAGCGGTTCCCCAAGCGTACCATCACGCTCAGTGAGGGCATCGTTATCAGCGACGGAATGGAAGGATATTATCAGTATGAAAATCAATAATCTCGGATACTTACTGAAGGAAGGCGTCAAGGGTATTTTCCTGCATGGCTTCATGTCTTTCGCCGCGGTGTGCGTTACGGTGGCCTGCCTTCTGATCGTGGGAAGCTTTTCCTGCCTTGTATATAATGTCAATATCCTGGTAGAGGATCTGAATAAGACCAATGAAGTGCTGGCATATATTGACAGCGAGCTGTCTGAAGCAGAGGCCCGGAGCATCAGCACCCACTTCACCGGCATCGAGAACATCCACCAGGCAGAATTCATCACCCGTGAACAGGCGCTGGAGGACTTCATCGCGGATCACAACGGCGATGAGGCCTTTACCGGCATCGAAGCGGATGTGTTGCGTCACCGCTATCGCATCATCCTGGAGGATAACTCCCTGATGGAGCAGACTGTGGCGGAACTGGCAAAGATCCCCGGTGTGGTGAATATCAACGCGCCTCTGGAGCTGGCCGAGGGCTTCTCCACCATCCAGAATATTCTGGAGGTAGCCTCCGTGGCAGTCATTGCCGTGCTGCTGGTAGTCAGCCTGCTGATCATTTCCAATACGGTCAAGCTTTCCATGTATGACCGTCAGAATGAGATTGCCATCATGAAGATGGTGGGTGCCACCAATGGCTTCATCCGTCTGCCCTTTGTGGTGGAAGGCTTTATCCTGGGCATGGTCGGTGCGGGTGCCGCGTTGGGTCTGCTGTGGGCACTGTATGATACGCTGCTGGATCGCATGAATACAATGGATACCCTGAAGCTGTTCAGCTTCCAGCCTTTCCAGGGCGAGCTGCTCACCTTCATGGTGATCGTGTTCGGCGCCGCGGGCCTGTTTGTGGGTATCGTTGGCAGCTGGACCTCTATCCGCAAGTTCCTGGATGTTTAATAATTTCCCCGCGAAGGAGAACCCTATGGACAAGAAAAAACTGATTACCTCGCTGATTGCCGGGATCCTGGCGCTGATCATGATCCTGAGCCTTGTGGTGGGTATTTTGCCGGCAGCGAAGGCTGCTACCTCCAGCGAGATCAAAACTCAGTTGGATGAGCTGCAGAAGGACCATAATGAACTGGCCGGCAAGATCAAGGATCTGGAAGGCAAGCTCAATGCCAATGCCACTGAGGTCAAGGAAATGGTCGACCAGAAGAGACTTGTGGAGCAGCAGATCAATCTGCTGTACATGCAGGTGGACAATATGAACGACCAGATCGCTGCCTATTCCGTCATGATCGCGGACATCCAGGAGGACCTGGATGAGGCGGAGCTTCGACTGAAGGAGCTGAATGAAAAGAACAGAGAGCGCATCCGTGCCATGGAAGAGCAGGGTGAGCTGTCTTACTGGTCTGTACTGTTTGAGGCCAGCAGCTTTATGGATCTGCTGGACCGGCTGAATATGATCGAGGAGATCCAGACGGCGGACAGACTGCGCCTGAAGCAGCTGCGGGAAGCTGCCCAGCTGGTGGCGGAAACGAAGCAGTCTCTGGTAACGGAGAAGCAGGACCTGCAGAAGAGCAAGGAATCTCTGGAAGCCAGCCAGTCGGAGCTGGATGCCAAGATCGCCAATGTGGATAAGATCCTGGTGGATCTGGCTGCCAAGGGCGACGAATACAACGCCTGGCTGGAAGAGATGCACGAAAATAAAAACCAGATGATGCTGGAGATCGCCAATAAGAAGTCGGAATACGACAGAGTTAAGGCGGCAGAGTCTCTGGCAGCATGGCTGGCTACCTCCGTACCTCCCACCACTGCCAAGCCTACGGTCGGCCCCACCGGCGGTGCCGCGGATACACCTTTGGTCAACTATCCTGTCAGCGCTTCCGGCTGGATGATGCCCACAAAGTATATCCTGGTCACCAGCCGCTTTGGTTGGCGTACGCTTCGTGGTGAAAAGAACTACCACTACGGCATTGACCTGGCAGGCAGATCCGGTTGGGATGTGGTTGCCTCCCGTGCCGGTATCGTAGAAACCTCTGTGATCGACGATCCTACCTTCGGTAACTATGTGGTCATCGACCACCTGGATGGTTACAAGAGTGTATACTTCCACTTCTATAAGCCGCCCTATGTCCAGGAAGGCCAGTTCGTTGCGGCAGGCCAGGTAATTGGCGGTCAGGGTACGACCGGTAACTCCACCGGTGTCCATCTGCACTTCGGTATCATTTTGAATGGTACCTATATAGATCCGGCACCCTACATTGGACTTTAATACTTACATCCCACAGCCTTCCAGGCTGTGGGATATCCTAATATGAGGTGATCTTATGAAAAAAAGCTTTTGGCTGCAGCTTTTGAACTATTTTTTGGTTGCGCTGCTTACCGGTGTGCTGACAGCGGCCGGCATCCTGTTTATGATGCCGGAAAGTGTGGGAAAGGTAAGCAAGCTGGAGCAGCTGCAGGCGCTGATCGAGGAGCGTTTCATCGGTGAAGCGGATATGACCGAGGCGGAGGATGCTGCTGCCCGTGCCATGATCGAAGCGTTGGGTGATCGCTGGAGTTACTATATCAGCGCGGAGGAGTATCAGTCCTACTATGAGCAGCAGCAGAATGCCTATGTAGGCATCGGCGTGACCGTATCCACCGAGGATACCTCTGCCGGTATGGAGATCCTGCAGATCACCGCCGGCGGACCTGCGGAAAAGGCGGGGCTGCTTGCGGGCGATGTGATCACAGGCGTGGACGGCCAGAGCATCCTGGGCATGAACGCCAATGATACCTCTGCCATGATCAAGGGCGAGGAAGGCACGCAGGTGGTGCTGACGGTGCGCAGGGGAGAGCAAAGCCTGCAGATCACCGTAAAGCGTGAGCGGATCAAGACCCCTGTGGCAACGGCAACGCTGCTGGAGGATGGGATCGGTCTGATCAAGATTGCCAATTTCAATACCAACTGCTACAATGAGACCGCTGAGGCCATCCGGCAGCTGAAGGAAGCAGGCGCCACGAAGCTGATCTTCGATGTGCGCTTCAACGGCGGCGGCTATGCCAGTGAGCTGGTGAAGGTGCTGGACGATCTGCTGCCGGAGGTGGAACTGTTCCACACAGTGGACTATAAGGGTAATGAGAGCATCGATATGTCCGACGCGGAATTTTTGGACATGCCCATGGCGGTGCTGGTCAACGGCAGCTCCTATTCCGCAGCGGAATTCTTCGCCGCTGCGCTGCAGGAGTATGATGCAGCGGTAGTCGTGGGTGAAAAGACCACCGGCAAGGGCTACTTCCAGACGGTGATCCGGCTTAATGACGGCTCCGCCGTGGGCTTGTCCGTGGGCAAGTACTTTACCCCCAGCGGCATCAGCCTGGAAGGGATCGGTATCACTCCGGA
>JBGVJN010000038.1:0-3180 GCA_045129455.1 Faecousia sp.
TACGCCATGGTCATAAATGTTGTGATGCCTGCCATCACTTCTGTTTTGACCGTTGTGTTGTGTTGCTTCAGTTTGAATATTTTCTCCAGCATACATAACCATCCTTTTTTCTTTTTTCGCCGGGATCACGGCCATTATAGCATATATTTCCAGCGCAGCGCAACACAAAAATCCGCCCGGAATGCTCCGGGCGGATCTGTTATTTCGGAAATGGTTTAGGCTTCCTCGGAAGCCTTGGACAGCAGAATGTTGGTCAGGATGCCCAGCAGCAGTGCGCAGGCGATAGAGGTCAGGGTGACCTTGCCGAAGGAAACGGTCAGACCGCCGATGCCGGTGATGAGGATCACGGAAACCACAAACAGGTTCTTGCTCTGGCTCAGATCCACCTTCTGCACCATCTTCAGGCCGCTGACCGCGATGAAGCCGTACAGCGCGGTGCAAACGCCGCCCATCACGCAGTTGGGAATGGAGGCCAGGAAGGTGACGAAGGGGCCAAAGAAGGAAATCACGATGCACATGACAGCGGCAGCGGTGATGGTGATGACGGAAGCGTTGCGGGTGATGGCCACACAGCCCACGGACTCGCCGTAGGTGGTGTTGGGGCAGCCGCCGAAGAAAGCGCCCACCGCGGAGCCGATGCCGTCGCCCAGCAGGGTGCGGTGCAGACCGGGCTCGGTCAGCAGATCCTGGCCGATGATGGTAGACAGGTTCTTGTGGTCAGCGATATGCTCAGCAAAGACCACGAAGGCCACAGGCACATAAGCCACCGCCACAGTAGCGATGAAAGCAGGGGTCACATCCTGCAGGCCCTTGCCCACATGCAGGAAGGTAAAATCGGGCACCGCAAAGATTTCCATGTTCTTGAACACGCTGAAATCAATAACCTGCAGCGCGACATTGTTGGTCGCGATGCCGATGACCGTGAAGATGGCGGCAACCACATAGCCCACCAGGATGCCCAGGATGAAGGGGATCAGCTTCATCATCTTCTTGCCGTAAACGGAGAAGAGCATCACAGCGAACAAGGTGACCAGGCCGCAAACCAGCGCCACATAGGGGCTGCAGCCGGAAACATAGGTGATGTTTTCCACGATCTGGCCGTCCTTGATGATCTGGCCGACCTGCTCGACCATGACCTTGCCGATGCCCATGTCGCCCACAGCGTTACCTGCCAGGGACAGGCCGATAATGGCCACGGTAGGTCCGATCACGGCGGGAGGCATCAGCCGGTCGATCCACCGGACGCCCACAAACTTGACGACCACGGCGATGGCCACATACACCAGGCCTGCCATAGCGGCGCCGATGATCAGGCCCACATGGCCGGCGGAAACAGAAGCAGCGCCGGCAAAAGCAGCGCCCATGGAACCGAGGAATGCGAAGGAGGAGCCGAGATACACAGGGCTCTTAAAGCGGGTGAACAGCTGATAGACCAGCGTACCCACACCGGCGCCGAACAGGGCAGCGGATTGGCTCATGCCGTTACCGATGATGGCGGGGACGGCGATGGTAGCCGCGAGGATCGCCAAAACCTGCTGCAGCGCGAAGATCAGCAGCTGGGGGAACTTGGGCTTGTCGTTGATGTTGTAGACCAGATTCATAAGAAACCTCCGTTACAATTTTTATCCTGACAGATTATATCACCGGGAACCCGGGAAGGCAAGAAAATTCGACGGTTTTTTGCGCAAATCCGGATAAAAATCGCTACCCCGCAGGGTGGCGATCCTATTGTTTGCATTCGCCCTTGCCGGCAGCCTGCACAGCAATGCACAAATGGGGGATTTATACGGTATATCTCTCAGCAACTTCCGATACGCATTTTTTCGCAACGGCAATTTCTTCGGCGGAAACTTCCTCGTCAAAGTCGTGGAACGGATTGTTGGTAACATCGTTGCCGGTGAGAACCCGATACCAGATCAGACCAAGGGCATACCTGCCAAGACCCAGCCCTGCATGGAATGTATCACGATGGATCTTCTCCATTCCGCTTTCCACCATAGCGCCGAACACTTCGCCCGACGGGATAACATAGTCCGCGCCAATATGCTCCGCCGCTTTTTGATACGCCTTTACAAGATCACCGAGCATCTGCCGGTAATCGCTGTATTGTAACTCCTCGCACAGCCGTTTGCTGCCTTGTTCATATGCCCAGGTTTGATGAACGGCAATTTTCGCCTTGGGAACCATTCGCCTGACATATTCCACCAGCCCATCCAGGTAGGGCTGGTAGGTATCATAATCCGGCGACTGCGAGCTGACCTGCTGCAGGGTAATGATATCCCAGTCACGGTTCCATAACGCGTCTTTCAGCGATACCTGAAAACCCGTGCTGCTCCCATTCATTTCAAGCGTATATGCCGGCTGCTCGCTAAGCATATTTCGGTAATGGATCGACAGGGGACAACCGCCGATATACAGGTTAAATGCCTGAATATTCACGCCGTCCGCCTTAGCTATTTGATGCAGGTAGCGTTGTGCGTCTTGGGAAAAGCTGTTGCCGATTGACAAAATGTTCATAACATCCACCCCAGTAATGTTCACAAATTTCCTTGTAAACAGTATAGCACATGTCCGAATTTATGCAAGAACAATCCCCGCCCATCGTGCGGAACACCGCAGAAGCGGTGTCCCTGCAAAAATCCGCCCCTCTTTCGAGGAGCGGATTCGTTATTGGGTGAAATCTTAGCCCTTGATCACAGTCTGAGCGGTGATACACAAAGGAGGGAAATTACTTTACGCACAAAGTACCATTTCTTTCTGTGACAGCAAGAATAACCGTTCGTTCTTTGCATTCCTCGCAAGGTTGATTGGGAGAATGGCAGCACAGATACTGTTTTCCATCGGTATCGGTAAAAATCATGCCGTGACCGCCGTCATGATGGTCAATATCGTTCCTTTTGTATAGCGGCGCATTCTCATGCGCCCACTGTCCACTCACTTCGCCATTTTGACTGTAGGCAATACCGATACAGTAACCGTTGTCTTCAAAATTAGACCAAAGCATCATCAATTTGCCGTCACTTGATCTATGCATAAAACAGCCGTCAGTAACCCTTTCGTTTGTCCACGATGGGCTGTCAGCACGAAAGATTTCAACAGGCTCTGATATGATACGGGATAAGTCATCAGAAAGATTGGCGATAGCCATTCTGCCGATGTTATCGTTGGTGCAGGTCCATT
>JBGVJN010000039.1:0-18436 GCA_045129455.1 Faecousia sp.
AAGAATAAAAAAAGACCTTATGTAGCACGGAAAATGTGTGCTACACAAGGTCTTAAATTCTTATTTTTTCTTGGGTTCTCAGAGGATGCCTAAGTTTGCCCTTTTGACGGGTTTAGAGGATGCCGAGATTTCCCAAAAACACAACGCCAAAATCTTTACTTTACGGGGGTGGAGTTTCTCAGGGTCACATCGTGGTAGCCGCCCTCGACGATGGAGGTGGCGGACACCAGCGTCAGCTTGGCATCCCGCTGCAGGTCGGGGATGGTGATCACGCCGCAGTTGCACATGGTGGACTTGACCTTGTACAGGGAGGCCTCCACATTGTCATGCAGGGGGCCGGCGTAGGTGACATAGGAGTCCACGCCTTCCTCAAAGCTCAGCTTGCTGGCGCCGCCCAGATCGTAGCGCTGCCAGTTGCGGGCGCGGTTGGAGCCTTCGCCCCAATACTCCTTCATGTAAGCGCCGTTAACCATCACCTTGGGGGTGGGGGATTCGTCGAACCGGGCAAAATAGCGGCCCAGCATCATGAAATCCGCGCCCATGGCCAGCGCCAGGGTCATGTGGTAATCGTGAACGATGCCGCCGTCGGAGCAGATGGGCACATAGATGCCGGTCTCGGCAAAGTACTCATCCCGGGCAGCTGCCACCTCGATCAGAGCGGTGGCCTGTCCGCGGCCGATGCCCTTGGTCTCACGGGTGATGCAGATGGAACCACCGCCGATACCCACCTTCACGAAGTCCGCGCCGGCCCTGGCCAGGAACAGGAAGCCGTCCCGGTCCACCACATTGCCCGCGCCGATCTTGACGGTATCGCCGTAGTGCTCACGGACCCAGGCGATGGTCTTCTGCTGCCAGCAGGTGTAGCCCTCGGAGGAGTCGATGCACAGCACATCGGCGCCGGCGGCCAGCAGCGCGGGGATCCGCTGGGCATAGTCACGGGTGTTGATGCCCGCGCCCACCAGATAGCGCTTTTCGGCGTCCAGCAGCTCCAGGGGATTGGCCTTATGGGAGGCATAGTCCTTGCGGAAGACGAAGTACATCAGATGATCGTTCTCATCCACGATGGGCAGGCTGTTCAGCTTGTGATCCCAGATGATGTCGTTGGCCACCTTCAAAGTGGTGCCGACGGGAGCGGTGACCAGCTTGGCACGGGGGGTCATGAAATCCTTGACCTTGTCGGTGGGATTCATGCGGCTGACACGGTAGTCACGGCTGGTGACGATGCCCAGCAGCTTGCCGGTAGCGGTGCCGTCGTCGGTGATGGCCACGGTGGAGAAACCGTTGGCGGCCTTCAGCGCCAGCACATCCGCCAGGGTATGCTCGGGCGTCAGATTGGAGGCGGAGACCACGAAGCCGGCCTTGTAGCCCTTGACCCGGGCGACCATGGCAGCCTGGTTCTCAATGCTCTGGGAGCCGAAGATGAAGCTCAGACCGCCTTCCTTGGCCAAAGCAATGGCCAGAGTGTCGTTGGACACGGACTGCATGATGGCGGAGGTCATGGGGATATTCAGGCTGATGGCAGGCTCTTCCTGGCCCTTGCGATACTTGGTCAGAGGGGTGCGCAGAGACACACGGTCGGGGATGCATTCCTCGGAAGTGTATCCGGGGATCAGCAGGTACTCGCTGAAGGTATGGCTGGGTTCGGACATGTAGTGGGCCATGGGTATCTCCTCCTGTGAAATATATATAGTAAATGTTTTTAAATTCCTGTTCCGTCGCCCAGGTCCAGAAGTTCTCTTTCCGGGTTACCCTGGTTGTCGATGCGCTTGAAGTTGCCCATCACTTCGCCCACCTGGCTGGATACGGCAAAGGTATGGGGGTAGCTGCGGACGATGGCGGAGAGCCGGGCAGCCTGGGTCTTGTTGACGATGCAGATAAGGATGCTGGTGGGCTGACCACGGAACATACCTCTGCCGGGAAGCAGGGTAGCGCTGTGGTGAAGCTCATGGATGATATCCCGGGAGATCTCCTCCGGATGGCCGGTGATGATCTCAAATCTCACGGCGCTGCGGCCGGATTTGTTCAGCCGGTCGGTGACGGTGCTGGTGATGAAGCTGTACAGGATACACAGCAGCACCGGCTCCAGCTTGTAGTCATACACAAAGAAGGAGATGATCGCCACCACCGCGTTCAGACCGAAGGCCACATAGAAGAAGTTGAAATCCGGGCGGCGCAGATGGATCAGGGAAGCGGCAAAATCCGTGCCGCCGGTGTAGGTGCCGGCCCGCAGGAGCATGGCGTAGAAGGAGCCGTTGACCAGGCTGGCGGCCAGGGGTCCCAGGATCACACTGGTGCCGTTTTCCGTATCGTAGGCCAGGAAGGAAAGATCCACAAAGTCCAGCAGCACCAGTGCCGTGGAGAAGCAGGCCACATAGGTCATGGCCCGGATGGCCAGAGACCGGCTGACCTTGAAGAATACGGCGATGGCCAGAGGCAGATTGAAAAGGAAGCTGAGGTAACCCATATTCAGGCCAGTCACATGCTGGATCATGGTACAGATGCCGTTGATGCCGGAGGGGGCGAACTGATTGGGGAAAATGAAAAGTTCGTAGATCACCGCGCTGCCCAGGGCAAGGCCGGCGATCACAAGGTAAGCCATCACTTTTTTCCAGGTACTCATGGGCTGCTCCTATCCGAAACATACCGAAGATCGGTCAATTTATTACCCATCAATATACCATAGCTTGCCCCTTGGGTCAAGGGGGTTTGCCTGCCGATACAGGCAAAAAAATCCATTCTTCTGCCCGGCGGTACTTGCCTTTTTCCCGGTAACTCTGTATAATATTTTTAACTTGCTGAAAATGAGGTGATGACATGGGAAAACGGGAGATCATTCGCGGCGCGCTGCTGGGCATGGCCGTGGGCGACGCCATGGGCTATTCCGTGGACAGCCGGAATCTGGAGGAGATCTGCCGGGATTACGGCCCCAACGGTATCCTGGGCTATGACCTGGTCAATGGATTCGCGGATGTGTCCTCTTATACCCAGGTGGCGGCCTTTACCATCAACGGCCTGCTGCTGGGCATTACCCGGGGGCAGATGCAGGGAAAGATGGCGCCCCTGGTGCGCTATGTTGCCCTGGCACTGCGGGAGTGGTCCCGCACCCAGCATTTTTCCTACCCGGAGCGAAATCACTGCTGGCTTGCCAATGTTCCCCAGCTGAAGCGCCGGGCCTGCCTGGATAACCGGATGCTGGACGCCCTCAGCCGGGAGACGCTGGGTACCATGGAAGAGCCGAAAAATAAATTCATCCACCCCGGCGCTTTGACCGAGGGTATCGCCGTGGCGCTGCTGGGTCTGCAGGTGTCCCTGAGCCAGGAGGAGCTGGATCACCTGGCGGCAGAATGCGTGGCGCTGACCCACGGCGACCCGGAGGCGTTTCTGTCCGCCGCCGCGCTGACCCATGGTATGAGCCTGCTGCTGAAGTACCCGGGCATCACCGGCAAGGAACTGGTGCGCGATACCATAGATTCCATCCAGCATGGGCTGGGACGGGGCTATGCCCAGGCGACCCACCTGTGGGAGCTGCTGACCATGGCGCTGAGCCTGTCGGATTCCTATAAGATCACCCAGATGGAGGCGATGGAGCAGCTGCGCTGCCGTACCGCCGGAGAAGCTCTGGCCGGCGCGCTGTATGCCTGCCTGACCAGCCACCGGGATTTCGACGCGGCCATGATCACCGCGGTGAATCATTCCGGCCGGTCCGCTGCCGTGGGCGCGGTCACCGGCGCGCTGCTGGGCGCCCGTATGGGCGAGTCGGCACTGCCGGAATTTTACATGGAATGCCTGGAGCCGGCTGAGCTTCTGCTGGAGCTGGCGGACGATCTGACCAACGGCTGCCCCATGGAAATGGGAAGCCTGCTGTTCGACGGGGATTGGGACAGAAAATACCTCCACGGAGGAAGATAACGCAAAACGCAGGAGAGTTTTTCTCCTGCGTTTTCTGTATAAAAAGGAACGGCACACAGGCCGTTCCCTACGCAACCGATTTGCAGGCAGCGATCTGCATGTCGTTCCCTTGCTTGTAGGGGCGGTCATTGACCGCTCGCCTTGCCTCCCTCTGATGAGGGAGGTGGCCCGAAGGGCCGGAGGGAGAGAATATGTAACGGGATTTCTCTCCCCCAGTCACCGCCCTTCGGCGGCGACAGCCCCCTCGTCAGAGGGGGCCAAGATGGGATTATCGTAGGGGAGGGTCTTGACCCTCCCTTGACCTCACGGGCGGGAAATGCCCAAATTGGCGCACGAAGGTAAAAATATGTCATTCCGAGGACGGCTATGCCGTCCGTGGGAATCTCCCGGTAGGGTGTTGCCTCTACATCGGTGCCTATGTGGCCGTACAATTGTACCGGGAGATTGCCACGTCGCTTCGCTCCTCGCAATGACAAACCCTTTGGTGCGCTGCCCTTGTAGGGGCGAGCATTGCTCGTCCGCCTTGCCTCCCTCGTTTTGAGGGAGGTGGCTTCGCCGCAAGGCGAAGACGGAGGGAGTTAACTCCCCCAGTCGAATTGCCTAAATTCGGCAATTCCACAGCCCCCTCACAACGAGGGGGCCAAGATGGAGTGCTTCTATCCTACCGTAGGGGCGAGCATTGCTCGTCCGCCTGTGGGATATCGCACGGCGGTAACGGACGGCCGATGGCCGCCCCTACGATGCGTATTGGTTCTGTTCGTAGGGGCCGCAAGGATCCGGGGTGACGGAATAACGGTTTACATAAACTGTTGAAAAATGGATTATTTTCGGGTGCGGTCAACATAAGTTTTCCACATTATCCACAGGTTTTTCCACAGGCAAGACAGGAAAAACCCCTGGAAAACCGGGGTTTTCCAGGGGTTTCAAGGAAATCTTACCTCTATCGGGAAAAATCGGAAGGGCAGGGGATCGGTTTACAGAACAACTTTTACAGCAGTACCTCCGCCGAAAACACTCGCTTTCCGCCGGTGGATTCCGCCGCGTGAACATGGAGGTTGCCCTCACCGTCCAGCTGCCAGTTCAGCGCCACTTCTTCGCCTTCCAGGGCCTCATTCAGATAGCATATGGTGAACTCCTTCACCGGATGCTCCCGGTGAAATTCCGCCGGCAGCAGATCCTCCACCCAGTCTAAGTAGCGGGTGTTGTTCATGTGGCCGTTCACATCCAGCTGGGTGTAGTGTACCCGCCGGAGCATCTGATTTTCCATAGCCTGGGGCGCCAGAGAACGGGGGATAGCAGGCTCCAGACCCCGGACGGTACCTTCGATGGCAACGCCGCTTTTTCCCGGCAGCACCATTGCCCGGCTGGCAGGATCCATCAGCACCCACAGGCTGAGCATCCGGAAAATTTCCTGCCCATCTTCATCGTAAGCGATGGTGGAGCGAGGGAAGGCTACCCGGGTGGTGGGCATGGGCCAGGTCTCCAGAGTGACGGTCTCCCCGGAGGTAGGCAGACGGGTGATCTGCACCTTCAGCCGGGTCACCACCCAGTAAAGACCGGTGTTCGCATAGTCCGCTCCCAGCAGGGCGCTGTGATCTCCGGCCACCTCCTGGGCAAGTCCCAGAAGATAGGAAGGCTTCAGCCGGTCGAACCGGTCAGCGGCGAAGGAGGGAATGTGAAATTTCTTGGTGTAAATGGGTTCCATAGGGGCCGACCTTTCTTGGTATTACAAAGCGGTGAGCAGGAAGTAGCCGATGACCACGGCACCCAGGACGATCCGGTAGACGCCGAAGACCTTAAAGGAGTGCCGGCGCACATATTCCATCAGTCCCTTGATCACCAGCAGGCTCACAAGGAAGGAAACGACGCAGCCGGTGATCAGCACCGCAAGCTCGGTAAAGGTGGCGGTGTGGCCTTCCAGCAGGAACTTCAGCAGCTTCAGCGCGCTGGCGCCCAGCATGGTGGGGATGGCCAGGAAGAAGGAAAATTCCGCTGCCGCGGCCCGGGATACTCCCAGGAAGATGCCGCCCAGGATGGTAGCGCCGGAGCGGGAGGTGCCGGGGATCAGCGCCAGACATTGGAAGGCGCCGATGAGCAGAGCGGTCCTGTAGCTCAGCTGAGAAACTTCGGTCACCGCCAGGTCCTTGCCGGCGTTGCGCTTTTCCACGAACAGAAAGGCAATGCCGTACAGGATCAGGGTGATGGCTACTACGATATAATTATAAAGATGGGCATCCATCCAGTCGTCCAGCAAAAGGCCAATGACGGCGGAGGGGATCACCGCGGCCACCACCTTGAACCAAAGCTGCCAGGTGTCCTTCTTCCGGATAGCGTCCTTCTTGGGGGAGAAGGGGTTGAGCTTGTGGAAGAACAGCACGATCACCGCCAGGATGGCACCCAGCTGGATCACCACCTGGAACATTTCGTAAAATGCCTCGGAGATGTCAAGCTTTACAAATTCGTCCAGCAGGATCAAATGGCCTGTGGAGGATACGGGCAGCCATTCGGTGATGCCCTCCACGATGCCAAAGAGGATGGATTTTAAAATTTCCAGCATAAAAAGACTCCTTCCCGGTCTTGTGATAGTTTCATGAGCGGTGCCCACTTCCTGCACAGATGTACGATGGCCAATGTAGGGCGGGGCCTTGGTCCCGCCACTGATGTAGACTGATCGCCTTGGGCGATGTGGATCTACGGTGTAGCTCCACCGGCGGGAGTGAACCCCCGCCCTACGGCATTGCTATAGGTGCGTTGTTCCATGCAGGGTGCTTCCCCGGTCCCGACGCATAACTGCCAATTATCGATTGTCAATTTTCTATATCATACCCGCAAAACGGGGCAAAAGCAAGGAAAAAGTGGCTGTTCACATTTTAGGGGAGAACTCTTTATAATTTGTTCATGACAAATGGAGAAAACGCAGTATAATAGGTAATAAAGGAAAGATTATCGTTTTGGAGGTATTTACCATGGCAGTCTCTGTTTTGATCGTGGAGGACGACCGCAATATTGCGGAGCTTCTGCAGATGTATCTGGAAAAGGAAGGCTACGCTGTGACCGTGGCCTACGACGGCGGCCAGGGCTTGACCAAGTTCCGTGCCATCAAGCCGGATCTGGTGCTGCTGGATGTGATGATGCCGGTGATGGACGGCTGGGGCGTATGCCGGGCCATCCGTGGGGAATCCCAGACCCCGGTGATCATGCTCACCGCCAAGAGCGAGACCGACGATAAGGTCACCGGCCTGCGTTCCGGTGCCGACGATTACATCACCAAGCCCTTCGAGATGCGGGAGGTCCTTGCCCGGATCGAGGCGGTGCTGCGCCGCAGCACCGGCGCCACCGCGGAAAAGAAAGCCCGCCGGCTGGCCTTCGACAAGCTGACCATCGATATGGATGCCTTTGAGCTGACGGTGGACGGCCGGAAGGTGGATACGCCACCCAAGGAGATGGAGCTGCTCTTTTACCTGGCCTCCTCTCCCAATCGGGTCTACACCCGCAATCAGCTGCTGGACGAGGTATGGGGCTTCGACTATTTTGGCGACAGCCGCACCGTGGATGTGCATGTGAAGCGCCTGCGGGAAAAGCTGGAGGGCGTATCCGAAAGCTGGAGCCTGAAGACCGTCTGGGGCGTTGGTTATAAATTTGAGGTGACCAACCAATGAGAAGTACCTTCAGCCGCACCTTTACCACAGTAGTCATCCTGCTGCTGGCGGTCCTGCTGCTGACGGGTATATCGTTCCAGCTCCTTGTGGAGGATTATCTGGAAAAGGAAGCGGTGGCCAAGCTGGAAAGAAACGGCAAGGTCGTTGCGGAGCTGGTGGAATTCAGTGCCACGGGGGATACGCTGAGCAGCCGGGATTTCAATATCGCTTTGTCCATGGTGGCCTCGGTGTCGGATATGGACACGGTGATCTGTGATGCCTCCGGCAGGCTGCTGATCTGCGCCGACGCGCCCTTTGGCTGTGAGCATACGGGCATGATGCTGGGAAACGAGTATCTGCGCCGGGTGTTTGCGGAAGACGGCTGTGTGGACAAGGGCAGCATCGAGGGCCTTTATGAGGATGAGCGCTATGTGGTGTCCTTTCCGGTGCGAAACAGCGCTACCGGCCAGAATCTGGGCATCGTCATCGCCTCCTCTCCCATCTCCCATTCCACGGCGGTGCTGAAGAAGATCTCCGAGATATTCCTGTTCGTTGCCATTTTGGTGGTGCTGGTGGCGGTGGTGGTCGCCACGGTGTTCGTCCGCAGGCAGAGCATGCCCCTTCGTACCATCGCCAGGACTGCCAGAGATTTCGGTCACGGGCAGCTGGATGCCCGGGTCGCTTTGGAGGGCAACCATACCGAGGAGGTGCAGGAGCTGACCCTGGCCTTCAATAATATGGCATCCTCCCTGCAGAAAAGCGAGTATCAGCGGCAGGAATTCGTGGCAAATGTTTCCCATGAGCTGAAAACCCCCATGACCACCATCGCGGGTTATGTGGACGGCATTCTGGATGGCACGATCCCACAGGAAAAGCACCGGCATTATCTGCAGATCGTGTCCGGGGAGACCAAACGGCTGAACCGGCTGGTGCGCAGCATGCTGGATATTTCCCGTCTGCAGGACCAGGAGGGCATCCCTGAGGAGCAGCGCTCCCGGTTCGATATTTCCGAATGCGCCGGCCAGACCCTGCTGAACTTTGAAAAGAAGCTTCTGGACAAAGAGGTGGATGTGCAGGTGGAGCTGCCGGAGCATCCGGTGTATGTGATGGCCAACCGGGATTATATCACCCAGGTGGTGTATAATCTGCTGGATAACGCGGTAAAATTCTGCCCCCAGGGGGGTCTTCTGGAGCTGAAGATCCGTGAGGGCGGCAATAAGGCCTATATTTCCGTGGCCAACGAAGGCGAGACCATCCCGCCGGAGGAGCTGCCGCTGGTATTCGACCGGTTCCACAAGCTGGATAAATCCCGTTCCCAGAACCGGGACGGCTGGGGTCTGGGACTTTACATCGTAAAGACCATCGTCTGCAGCCACGGGGAGAATATCTCCGTCACCAGCCGGGAAGGCCTCACCACCTTCACCTTTACCCTGCCGCTGGTGAATTGATGTAATGCATCGAACCAAAAGCCTGTCATCGCGAGGGCCGACAGGCCCGTGGCGGATGCTCCATGTAGGGGCGAGCATTGCTCGTCCGCTTGTGGGATATCGCACTGCGGTAACGGACGGCCAATGGCCGCCCCTACGAGGCGTACCGTTTTTGTTCGTAGGGGCGATTCACGAATCGCCCGCATACACCTCCCCCGGGGGGAAGGTATATATCGCTTTTGTCGTTGCGTCAGCACGGCAAGTTCTATTTTCGCAATTTATCTCATGTGAGGACAGTTTATGGATAATCGAAACCGTCATACCCCGGAGCCCTGGGAGCAGGATTCCTACCGCACCGGGTCGACCCATCCCCCCAAGAGCCACAGCGGCGCCATCGCGGTGCTGCTGACGGCGGTGATCCTGCTTTGCGGTGTCACCACGGCGCTGGGTATGCTGAATATCAAGCTGTTTTCCCAGCTGAACCAGGCAGACGATCCCGCTGCCGGCTTCTATGACTCCGATATGGAGTCCCTGGGCAGCAGCCACGAGAGCGCTCCTTCCGAGTCTTCCCGACCCCAGGAGCTGACGACGCTCCCTACGGGAGATTCTTCTCTGGTGCTGGACAAAGCTCCGGAATCGGTGGAAAATGTTCCCCAGCAGGGAGGCCTTTCCTTCCAGCAGATCTATGAAAGCACCATCGACAGTGTGGTGTCCATCAGCTGTACCGGGGAAAACGCCGCTTCCAGCGGCACCGGCGTGGTGCTGACGGAGAATGGCTATATCGTCACCAATTGCCATGTGATCGCCGGCGCGGAGCAGATCACCGTGCTGCTCACCGATGACCGGCAGCTGCCGGCGCAGGTGGTTGGATCCGACGCGGTGTCGGATCTGGCGGTGCTGTATGTGCAGGCCCGGGATCTGACCCCTGCCCGTTTCGGTGATTCCGATCAGCTGCGGGTGGGCGACAGTGTGGTGGCCATCGGCGATCCTCTGGGCGTGGAGCTGCGTGGCACCATGACCGACGGCATCATCTCCGCCATCAACCGGGATGTGGAGACTGGCGGCCGCACCATGACCCTGATCCAGACCAACGCGGCGCTGAATTCCGGCAATTCCGGCGGCCCGCTGATCAATTGCTATGGCCAGGTCATCGGCATCAATACTTTGAAGATCGGTGCATTTACCGACAATGCCGGTGTGGAGGGTCTGGGCTTTGCCATTCCCAGTACCACTGTCAAGGAGATCGTGGATCAGCTGATCCGCCAGGGCTATGTGTCCGGCCGGCCTACCCTGGGCTTTGAGGGCAAGGAGGTCTCGCTTTTGGAGCAGCGGTTCTACCGGCTCCCGGAGGGACTTCTGATCACCGCTGTCACCGCCGGCAGCGATGCTGAAGACAAGGGTATCTGCATGGGCGATGTGCTGGTGCGGCTGGGTACGGTGCGGATCACCTCTGCCGAGGATGTGTCCCGGGTGCTGTACGGCAGCAAGGCCGGGGATACGCTGGAGGCCGTGATCTACCGGGGCGGCCGTTACTATAATCTGAAGCTGACCCTGGAAGAAGCGGGAGCATAGGGGATTTTCGGGAAAATCCTCGAAAAAAACCGGGGAAAAGTTTCAAAAAGGGCTTGCAATTGCTGCCGACCGGTGTTATAATGCCTAGTGTAAAGATGTTTGACTTTTGGAGAGAGGGGCGCCCCCCTCTCTCTTTCTTAATGAAAGAAGGGAAATTATGAAGGTTACAGAGCTGGTGGCCAAGCTGGCACAGCCCGTGGTGGAAGAAAAGGGCTGCGAGCTTTGGGATGTGGAGTATGTCCGGGAAGGCTCCGAGCGTTTCCTGCGCATCTACCTGGATAAGGAAGGCGGCGTGGATATCAACGATTGCGAGGCGGTGTCCCGTGCCATGGACCCGATCCTGGATGAGGCTGATCCCATCCCCGAGAGCTACCATTTTGAAGTCTGTTCTGCCGGCCTTGAGCGTGCGCTGAAGCGTCCGGGAGATTTTGCGCGGTTCCTGGGAAGCCCCATCACCGTGAAGCTGTACCGCCCCCGCAACGGTCTGAAGGAGATCCCCGGCGTTCTTCGGGGCTATGAAGAAGGCCGTGTCACCCTGGAGGCAGGCAAGGAAACCATTACTTTTGAAAAATCGGAGGTCGCACTGGTGCGCCTTCGGGTAGAATTTTAACTGGAGGAATTGAAAATGGCCAGAACTACAAAGAAAAAGGCCCCGGAAGCTCACAAGATCGACTGTGCGGAAGTTTTCGCGTCCCTTCGTGACCTGGAGAAGGTCAAGGGCATTCCGGTGGACTATATGATCGAGCGTATGAAGCAGGGCATGGCAAACGCCTACCGGAAGGACCGTGAGGACCGCCGGGATGTGCCTGCGGAGAATGTGGTGGTAGACCTGAGCGAAAACGGTCTGTATGTCCATGTTCTGAAGACCGTGGTGGAGGAAGTGGAGGATCCCGCGCTGGAGATCCATATCGATGCCGCCCGGAATATCGACCACAAGGTGCAGCTGGGCGAGACCGTCAGCATCCCTGTGGATGTGGAGAAGTTCAGCCGCATTGCCGCCCAGACCTTCAAGCAGGTGCTGATCCAGGGCATCCGTGAGGCTGAGCGTGGCGTGATGTATGATAACTATGCGGATAAGGCCCAGGAGCTGCTCACCGGCACCGTGCTGAAGAAGGATCCCAGCGGTGATATCTTCGTGCGCATCGGCCAGGGCGGCGAGCAGTCCGACGCTGTGCTGCGTGTCAGCGAGCAGATCCCCGGTGAGAGCTACCGTGAAGGTGAGCTGATCCGTGTGTATGTGCTGGAGGTCCACCGTGCCAACCGTGGCCCGCTGGTCCATGTTTCCCGTACCCATCCCAATCTGGTCCGCCGTCTGTTCGAGCTGGAGACTCCCGAGATCGCTGAGGGCCAGGTGGAGATCCGCAACATCGCCCGTGAAGCCGGCTCCCGTTCCAAGATGGCTGTCCGTGCCGTCATGGAGGGTGTGGATCCCGTGGGCGCCTGTGTCGGCCCCAGAGGCGGCCGTGTGGGTGCCGTTGTGGAAGAGCTCCACGGCGAGAAGATCGATATCGTGGTCTGGAGCGAGGATCCCTGCGAGTATGTCCGCGCTGCCCTGAGCCCTGCGGATGTGGTGTCCGTCACACCCGTGCCCGGCCAGAAGGCCTGCCGTGTACTGGTACCCGACGATCAGCTGAGCCTTGCCATCGGCAAGGAGGGTCAGAATGCCCGTCTGGCTGCCCGCCTCACCGGCTATAAGATCGACATCAAGCCCGCCTCCCAGTCCGAGGAGTAAGGTATAATTTATAATTTGTAATTTGTAATTAAGAAGGTGGTCCTTATGCAAAAGAAGATCCCGATGCGGCAGTGTATGGGCTGCCGGGAGCGCAAAGCCAAGAAGGAAATGATCCGTGTGGTCCGTGGCACCGATGGAAATGTGAGCCTGGATTTCGGCGGCAAGCTGAACGGACGGGGCGCGTATGTCTGCCCGGATCCGGAGTGCCTGAAGAAGGCACGGAAGACCCGTTCCCTGGAGCGTTGCCTGGAGACGGAGATCCCCCAGCTGGTTTATGACCGCCTGGAAAAGGAAATGGAGGCAGCAAGCCGTGGATAAAGCGCTGAATTATCTGTCCCTTGCCCGCAAGGCAGGACACGCGGAGCTGGGCGAAGAGCCTGTAGGCGCCGCTGCCAGAGCGCTGCACGCCCATGTGATCCTGGTGGCCGGCGATGCCTCCGACCATACCTGGCGCAGAGCCAAAAGCTATGCCGCCGGTACGGATCAGCAGTGTATCCGCGTCAGCTTCAGCAAGGACGAGCTGGGCATGGCCATCGGCCGCACCAGCCTTGCCATGGCTGCCATCACCGATGCCTCTTTGGCCCTGGCCTTCCTGCAGGCGCTGGAGCAGCCGGAAAAGCTGAAGGCCTCTGTGGAGGTGCTGAGTGCCAAGGTGCTCAAGGCAAAAAAGCGCCAGGCGGAAGCCAAGGCACACCAGCGGAATTTGCGCAAAGGAAAGAAGTAAGTTATTTGACATCCGGCTTTGAGCCTATGGAACGGGCCGGCTGTCAACTCCCATATTTTATGGAGGTGCGTATATGAGTTTAGTGAAGTATCGTTTGAAGGAGCTGGCCGCGGATTTCGCCGTAGCTCCCAAGACCATTACCGAGATCGTCGGAAAGTATTATGAAAAGCCCAAGTCCAATACCCAGGTCCTGACCGCTGAGGAGCTGAATCTGGTGTTTGACTACATGACCCAGCACAACCAGATCACCTCTCTGGAGCAGGTCTTTGCGGTCAAGCCCAAGGAAGCTCCCAAGGCTGAGCCTGTGAAGGAAGCACCCAAGGCAGAGGCCCCCAAGGCGGAGCCCCGGAAGGATGCTCCCAAGGCTCCCCAGCAGCAGCCCAAGCCCCAGACCCAGTCTGCGCCTCAGCAGCCCAAGCAGGAGAAGCCTGCCAAGCCCGCGGAGCCGGAGCGCAAGCGTGAACGCCGCGTGGTGGATACCTCCGCGGTGCAGGTGAACGCCAACCGCTTTGCGGATGTGGACAACCTGGTCTCCGAGCGCGTGCAGAATTACCAGGGTGGTAAGCAGCGCATCGGCGGCGGCAAGGGCAAGCAGCAGAAGCAGCAGCAGAACAATAAGAAGGGCAATAAGGCCCGCAATGAAGAGCAGGAGAAGATGCGCCGCCTGCAGATGGAGGTTGCCCGCAAGGCTCCCGTCACCGTCAAGATCCCCGATGAGATCACCGTGGGCGAGCTGGCCAGCCGCATGAAGAAGACCGCCGGCGAGGTGATCAAGTGCCTGATGATGAACGGCATCATGGCCGGCATCAACCAGACCATCGATTTCGATACCGCCGAATATGTGGCCACCGAGCTGGGCTGCAAAGTGGAGAAGGAAGTCACCGTTACCATCGAGGAGCGGATCATCGACGACCATGTGGACACCGCCGACGAGCTGGTGACCCGCGCACCCGTTGTGGTGGTCATGGGTCACGTTGACCACGGTAAGACCTCCACTCTGGACGCCATCCGCCAGACCAGCGTCACCAAGGGTGAGGCCGGCGGCATCACCCAGCACATCGGTGCTTACACGGTGGATGTAAACGGCAATATGGTCACCTTCCTGGATACCCCCGGCCACGCTGCCTTTACCTCCATGCGTGCCCGTGGCGCCAAGTCCACCGATATTGCCATCCTGGTGGTGGCTGCCGACGACGGCATCATGCCCCAGACTGTGGAATCCATCAACCACGCCAAGGCGGCCAATGTGCCCATCATCGTGGCCATCAACAAAATGGATAAGCCCACTGCCAACCCCGACAAGATCAAGGAACAGCTGACCAAGTACGATCTGATCCCCGAGGAATGGGGCGGCGATACGGTCATCGTGCCCATCTCCGCCAAGACCGGCATGGGCCTGGAGGATCTGCTGGAGATGGTCATCCTCTCCGCTGAAGTGCTGGAGCTGAAGGCCAACCCCAACCGCCGTGCCAAGGGTACCGTCATCGAGGCCCGTCTGGACAAGAACCGTGGTCCTATCGCTACCCTGCTGGTGCAGAACGGTACGCTGAACCAGGGTGATATCATCATCGCCGGCACCTCCGTGGGCCGTGTGCGTGTGATGACCAATGATAAGGGCCGCACCGTCAAGACCGCCGGCCCCTCCGTGCCTGTGGAGATCACCGGCCTTGCGGAAGTGCCCGCCCCCGGCGACGAGTTCAATGCCGTCACCGACGAGCGCATGGCCCGTGAACTGGTGGAGCAGCGTAAGCAGGCCGCCAAGGATGCCGCTGCCAAGCTGACCCAGAAGGTCACGCTGGATAACCTGTTCGCCAAGATGCAGGAAGGCGAGATGAAGGAACTGCCCCTGATCGTCAAGGCTGACGTGCAGGGTTCTGCCGAGGCCGTGAAGGCTTCTCTGGAGAAGATCTCCAACGAGGAGGTCCGTGTCCGTGTGATCCACGCCGGTGTCGGTGCTATCAACGAGTCCGATATCCTGCTGGCTTCCACTGCCGGCGCCATCATCGTGGGCTTCAATGTGCGCCCGGATTCCGGCGCCCAGGCCAGCGCCCAGAGAACCAATGTGGATATGCGCTTCTACCGGGTCATTTACGATGCCATCGATGAGATCGAAGCTGCCATGAAGGGCATGCTGGCACCTCAGTTCGAGGAAGTGGTCATCGGCCATGCCGAGATCCGCATGACCTACAAGGTCAGTGCCATTGGTACCATCGCCGGCTGTATGGTCAAGGACGGCAAGATCACCCGGGATGCCAAGGTCCGCGTGCTGCGTGACAATATCGTCATCCACGAGGGCGAAGTGGGTTCTCTGCAGCGTTTCAAGGACGCGGTCAAGGAAGTCACCGCCGGCTACGAGTGCGGCATGAGCATCCTGAAGTTTAACGATCTGAAGGAAGGCGACATTTTCGAGTGCTTCGCCATGCAGGAGATCAAGCGCTGATGCGATCAGAGCCAGCCGCCGCAGCCGCGGCCGGCTGGCTTTCCTGATATTTTAAGCATAATGAACCTCTGCGCTGTGCAGAGCAGCCACCGGCCACCCCGTAAAAGGCCCCCTCTGACGAGGGGGCTGGCAAAAATCTTCGATTTTTGCCTGGGGGAGAGAAATCCTGGCTTGTTTTCTCTCCCTCCGGCCCTTCGGGCCACCTCCCTCATCAGAGGGAGGCTTGGCGGGACCAAGGCGCCGCCCTACAATGTGATTTTCGACAGAGCAAAAACGGAAATCTGAAATTCTACACTAGGAGGATACCGCTATGGCATCCAATCGAATCAACAGAATCAACGAAGAGATCCAGAAGGCGCTGGCGGAGCTGATCCGTGAGCTGAAGGATCCCCGGGTACAGAATACCATGATCTCCATCACCCGGGTGGAGACTACCCCCGACCTGCGCTATGCCAAGGTCTATGTGAGCTTCCTCCAGGAAAACCTGGCTGCGGACGCGCTGAAGGGCCTCAAGTCTGCCGGCGGCTACCTGCGCCGGGAGCTGGGCCGGGAGCTGCAGCTGCGCTATACCCCGGAGCTGGTGTGGGCGCTGGACGATTCCATCACCTACGGCGCCAAGCTGCTGAGCCTGATCAACTCCCTTGAGGTAAGCGCCGATGATGACGCTGAATGAATGCGCTCAATTCCTCCTGGAGAGGGATAACTTCTGCATTCTGACCCACCGCCGCCCCGACGGGGATACCCTGGGCAGCGCCGGCGCTTTGTGCCGTGGCCTGCGGCTGGCGGGGAAGCAGGCGTGGATCCTTAATAATCCCGAAGCCGCCCCCAAGTACGCGCCGCTGATCCGGGATCTGACCGTGGAAGCGGTCGCGGCGGATGCGGTGCTGGTCAGCGTGGATGTGGCTGCGCCCTCCATGCTTCCTGAGGAGAGCAAGGCCTATGCCGATCGTATCCGCCTGCGCATCGACCATCATGCCACCGCCACCTCCTTTGCGGCCAATGAGCTGGTGGATGCTTCCCGTGCTTCCTGCGCGGAGATCATCTATGATGTTCTGTGCCATATGGGGGTAACGATGGATGCTGCCACCGCGGAAGCGGTGTACACCGGCGCGGCTACGGATACCGGCTGCTTCCGGTTCTCCAACACCTCCGCCAATACCCATCGGGTGGCCGCTGCCTGCATCGACCACGGCGCCCAGGTGTATCCCATCAATAAGGCCCATTTCGACACGGTTTCCCTGGCAAAGCTGCGGCTGCAGGGCTGGATGGCGGAAAATTCCCGCTTCAGCGCCGGTGGCAAGGTGGCCGTGTGTGCCCTGCCCGGTCGGGTGGAGCGGCAGCTGGGAGTGACGGAGGATGATATGGAGAGTATCTCCGGCTTTCCCCAGTCTATCGAGGGCGTGGTGCTTTCCGCGGTGCTGCGGGAGTTGGACGACGGCCGGGTGAAGATCTCCATGCGTGCCGTTCCCGGCTATGATGTGGCCAAGCTCTGCCGGGAATTTGGCGGTGGCGGCCATGTGAGCGCCGCAGGTGCTACTGTGGAGATGCCTCTGGAGCAGGCGGCAGCTGCCGCCGAACAGGCCTTGCTGGGCCAGATCGAATAAAACCGTATATCGCGCCGGCGCAGCCGCGACCTTGGCTCCCTCGTTTTGAGGGAGCTGGCAAAAATCTTTGATTTTTGACTGAGGGAGTTAATTTTTTAGGAAACTCCCCCAGTCGAATTGCCTGGAATCGGCAATTCGACAGCCCCCTCATAACGAGGGGGCCGAGGAAACTTGTGCGATAAACTGACATTATTTACATTCAGCATCGAAAAGGACGGTGACCCCCATGGACGGGATCGTAATTGTAGATAAGCCTGCCGGCTGGACCAGCCAGGATGTGACCGCCCGGCTGCGCCGGGTATTCAACACCCGCCGCATCGGCCATGGCGGCACCCTGGATCCTATGGCCACCGGTGTCCTGCCGGTGTTCGTGGGTCGTGCCACCCGGGGCGTGGAATTTTTCGAGCATGCGGAAAAGACCTACGAAACGGTGCTGCGTCTGGGTATCACTACCGATACGGAGGATATTTCCGGCACGGTGCTGACACAACAGGATGCCTTCGTCACCGGAGCGCAGCTGGAGGAAGTGCTGGAGAAGTTCCGGGGAGAGATCTGGCAGGTGCCGCCCATGTATTCCGCACTGAAGATCAATGGGCAGAAGCTGGTGGATCTGGCCCGGAAGGGCGTGGAGGTGGAGCGCAAGAGCCGCCCCATCACCATCCATGAGCTGACGCTGCTGGGGATGGAGGCCGAGGGCATCCGTCTGCGGGTGCGCTGCTCCAAGGGTACTTATATCCGTACCCTCTGCAAGGATATCGGTGAGGCTCTGGGCTGCGGCGGCTGCATGGCCGCGCTGCGCCGGGTCACCGCCGGAGAGTACACCATCGAAGAAAGCGTCCCGCTGCAGACCCTGCTGGAAACCGAGACCCCGGAGCAGTATCTGCGGGGTGTGGACACCATGTTCCAAAATCACAGCGCCGTGACGCTGACGGAAAACCAGGAAAAGCGCTGCCGCAACGGAAATGCATTCTCTGCTGCTCACCCGGAAGGCATTTACCGGGCGTATAGCAAAAACGGTGAATTTTTGGCGCTGATGGAAGTAAAAGATGGTGTTATGTCAACCGTCAAAAGCTTCTTCCAGGTAACATAAGGATATTTGTGATTGGCAGAAGGCTCGACCATCTGCCGATTTCATGCAATGATAGATGTTGGGCAAAGCCTCCCTTTACACAAGGGAGCCTTTGCCTGGTCTATACGAACAAAGGACGCGCTTTTGCGCGTCCTTTTTGTTATTCGCTTTCGGTGCCGCTGAGATGCCGGCGGATGCTGCCGGTGATCATATCCAGAGCGACCATATTCTTGCCGCCCTCCGGCACTACCAGATTGGCATGCTTCTTGCTGGGCTCCACATATTTTTCGTACATGGGCTTCACCGTCTCCTGATACTGGG
>JBGVJN010000040.1:0-5857 GCA_045129455.1 Faecousia sp.
ATGTTCGTAGGCGACGGCATCAACGATGCCCCGGTGCTGGCCGGTGCCGATGTGGGTGCGGCCATGGGCAGCGGTGCCGACGCGGCCATCGAGGCTGCGGATGTGGTGTTCCTTAACGGCAGAGTGGAAGCCATCGCAGAAGCGGTGCGCATCGCCAGAGCCACCCGTGCCATCGCCTGGCAGAATGTGATCTTCGCCCTGGCGGTGAAGCTGGGCGTGATGCTGCTGGGCATTTTGGGTCACGCGTCCATGTGGGCCGCGGTGTTTGCCGATTCCGGTGTGGCGCTGCTGTGCGTGTGCAACGCGGTGCGCCTTCTCTACCGGCGACAGAAATAAGCATAGCATCAAGGCCCCTCATCACTAGCGCCCGAAGGGCGGCTCTTGGCGAGTCGCAGAGGGAGGCAAGACGGACGAGCAATGCTCGCCCCTACAAGGGCAGCGCACCAAGATCATGTCATTGCGAGGAGCGAAGCGACGTGGCAATCTCCCGGTACGATCTTGCGGCTACATGGGTACTGATATAGAAGCAACACTCTACCGGGAGATTCCCACGGACGGCATAGCCGTCCTCGGAATGACATATTTTTTCCTGGATGCGGCGATTTGCGCATATCCCGCCCTTAAGGTTCAGGGAGGGTCAAGACCCTCCCCTACATTGACCCTATTTGCTACAAAAAAAGGGAACGGCGCATCGCCGTTCCCTTCAATGGATCGATAAAATTACAGGAAAATATACTTCAGCACGAACAGGACCGCCAGGACATACAGCAGCGGGGTCACCTTCTTGGCCTTGCCGGTGAAGACATTCAGCACCACATAGGAGATGATGCCCAGGCTGATACCCTCGGAGATGGAGTAGAACAGGGGCATGGCGATGATGGCGATATAAGCGGGGATCGCCTCGGTGAGGTTGTCGTCATCAAAGCGGATCTCGGTGACAGAGCTGACCATCAGGAAGCCCACCATGATCAGCGCGGGCGCGGTGGCGAAGGAAGGAATGGTGGTGAACAGGGGAGCAAACAGGGTGGCCAGCAGGAACAGACCGCCGGTGACCAGTGCGGTCAGACCGGTGCGGCCGCCGGCGGAAACGCCGGAAGCGGATTCCACAAAGGTGGTGACGGTGGAGGTGCCCAGGACGGCGCCGGCGGTGGTGCCGATAGCGTCGGCCATCAGTGCGGGCTTGATGCCGGGCAGGTGACCCTCCTCATCCAGCATCTTGGCCTTGGTGGCCACGCCGATGAGCGTACCCAGGGTATCAAAGATATCCACGAACAGGAATGCGAAGATCACGACCACAAAATCCAGAGGCTTGACCACGCTGAAATCCACCTTGAAGCACTGACCGAAGGTCTCACCCAGCTTGGAGAAGTCCACGGAGATGACACTGGTGGGGATCAGAGAATAGAAGCCGTCTGCAGGGGCGGGAGTATAGACGCCGGTGAGCTGGCAGAGGATACCCAGCACCCAGGTAGCCAGGATGCCGATGAGAATGCTGCCCTTCACCTGCCTGACATGCAGGATGGCGGTGATCAGCAGACCCACCAGGGCCAGCAGAGCGCAGATGCCGTGGGTGGAGAAGTTCTCTGTGAAGCTGGTGATGGTGACCAGGGTGGAGGCATCCACCGCCAGACCCGCGTTCTGCAGGCCAATGAAGGCGATGAACAGGCCGATGCCCACGGACACGCCCCGCTTCAGGGTCAGGGGGATGGCGTTAAAGATGGCTTCACGGACATTGGTAAGGGACAAAACCACGAAGATCAGACCCTCAACGAACACGGCCAGCAGCGCAACCTGCCAGCTGTAGCCGTAGCCCAGGACCACGGTGTAGGCCAGGTAAGCGTTCAGACCCATACCTGCGGACAGGGCAAAGGGAAGGTTGGCCATAAAGGCCATGCAAGCGGTGCCGATGAAGGATGCGATGGCGGTGGCCAGCAGGACCGCGGTGGGATCCATGCCTGCGTCGCCCAGGATGCTGGGGTTCACTGCCAGGATGTAGGCCATGGTCATAAAGGTGGTCAGACCGGCCATGGCTTCGGTTTTTGCGGTGGTGCCGTTTTTGGAGAGCTTAAAAACTTTTTCCAGCATGATTTATCTTTCCTTTCCAAAGGTTTTTCTTCAGTTTACCACGGGTTTTTCCTGTATGCAACCTAATTTTGATAATTTTAGGAAATATCCCAAAAAAGTAAAACGCACCCCCATGCTCCATTGGATCGAAAGCTCCGGCATATCTTCAGCCCGGGTCGCATAGGCTGAAGAAAATGAAGCATGGGGGTATCGGGTATGTCTGTAAAGTTTACGGATCTGCAGTGCAAGGAAGTCATCTGCGTGTCCAACGGGCAGCGGCTGGGCTTCGTGTCCGATGCGGAGGTGGATGTGCCCGAGGGGCTGATCCGCTCCATCACCGTGCCGGGACCCTGCCGGATCTTCGGCGTCCTGGGCCGCAGGGACGATTACATCATCCCCTGGAAGTGCATCCGCAAGATCGGGCCGGACATCATCCTGGTGGATGTGCGCCCGGAGGAATGCTGCTTCCCCCGGATCAAGCCGTCGCTGCCCTTCTAGTTACAGGAAGATCTTCCGCTCCATGGTCTCTCTTGCCGGACGGCAGACAGCCAGGAAGATCAGCAGGCCGCCCAGCAGCGCCGCCACCACCAGCGGATAGAAGGACCAGCCGAAGAAACGGTCCAGGCCGAAGGTGATCACGCTCAAGAATTCCGCCAGCACCGTCATGCCGCCCAGGGCGATGATGGCGCCGCCGAAGATGTACAGCTGACCCCGGCGGACATATTTCAGAAGCGTCACCACGGCGGTGACGATCAGCGCCACACCGCCCGTGATGGGAAAGGCAAAGCTGAGAAACCAACCGCCGCCGGTGGCGAGGCTGATATACAGCAGGTAAAGTCCGATGGCCACAAAGGTGCAGGGAACAAAGATCACAGGATTGGGCTTGCGAAACCAGGCAGGCAGCACCAGCGCCACATACAAAAGCCCCAGAGCGCCGATCACATACCCTGACCAGGTGACCATTCCGCTGATCTGCTGATCACACAGCCAGCATACCAGCGCCGGCAGCAGAAGCAGCACCGTATATACCACCTGGGCCACCTGGGATTTTACCTGGGGCGCGGGCAGCCGCTCCGGGTACAGCGGCTCGCCTTCGGAGCGGGTAAGCTCCGGGTGATAGGCGGTGACGCCGCACAGGGGGCATACCTTTTCCGTATCCGCCAGCTTTACGCCGCAATTGACACAATACATAGCATTTTCTCCTTCAGGAAAGAGTTCGGTTGCTTTGAACTTCCGCGGAAAGTCCCAGATCTCTCAGCACCCGATAAAATTCGTACTCCAGCTCCGATTCCTGGATATCCCGGATCATGTTGATATACAGCGTATCCCCGTAGGAAAGCACGCCGCAGTTGTGGGGCGCGGAGGCCTGTACGCCCAGAATGAAGTCAAACCGCTCCACATAGGGCACCATCTCCTCCGGCAGGGTGACCCTGCCCAGATTGGACAGGCTCAGGCAGGATTGCTTCTCGCCCACGGACATAAAGATGGCGTGCATCACGATGTTTTTCAAAAACAGGGGCATCAGCCGCACCGCCATGATCCGCTCGGAGCTGACATTGGCGGCGATCATCATGCGCATCTTCTTCTCGGTCACATTCAGACCCACATGGTGGCGCACCGTCTTGCAGATCTCCTCGAAGGTGTATTCTCCCAGCCGGGGATCCAGCTCCGGGGTGGTGTAGAGGGCAAAATTCCGCACCGTGGTGCTGGGGAACAGGGAGCGCAGATTCACAGGGATCTGCACCTTGATGGCCTTGCGCTTTTTAATATTGTGTACCTTCCGCTTCTGCAGGTTCTGCAGCGCCATCATCATGGCGGCACAGAGAAATTCCGTCAGCGTTGCGCCAAATTCGTGGGCCTTGTCCAGCACCTGCCGTACCGGCAGCCGCAGGCAGACCAGATTCAGTATATTTTCCTTTTCCGGCGTGCCGCTGAGCCGCCAGGCATCGGTACCCTGCCGGCTGGCGCTGACCGTGCCGGCATATTTCTGGAAGCTGTCCTCCAGCTCCGCCTCGGAAGGCTCCTCCAGCCGGTCCAGAACGCCCAGCCTGGGCGGGATCTGCAGACCGTGCTTCCGGTGCAGATATTCGGCTACCAGTGTTTTCAGAAAGATCATGCCGCCGGTGCCGTCAGTGAGGCTGTGGAAAAACTCCACGGCGATGCGCCTGCGGTAGACGATGACACGCAGGGCGCATTTGCGCATCTCCCGCCGGGTCATCCGCTCCAGAGGGGTGCAGCTTTCCTCTAAGATCCGGGGCGCCTTGGGGATCTGCTGCAGATAGTACCAGAAAGCGCCCTTGCGCAGCCGGGCGCCGATGGAGGGAAACCGCCGCACGGTCACATCCAGCGCCTCCTGGAGCACCGCGGGATCCACCTCCTCGGTCAAGGTGGCGGACAGGCGGAATACATTGCTCCACCGGGAGGTGCGGGCGGCGGGATAGATCTTGGCGGCATTGTCCAGCCGCATCCACCGCAGCTTCTGTTCCTGGCCGGCAAAGCGGTTTAAGAATCGGTTGATCAAGGCAAAATCCTGCTGATCCTCCCCGATTCCGTAAAGAAGGTAAGCGTGCCACCGCTGTGGGCGGATGCTCAGGCGGCTCTTGCAGCCGCTGCGCAGCAGCTTTTCCTGCAGGCGCTGGGCATCGGACAGCAGGATCTCCTCGTCTCCGGCGAAGATCAGCGAAGGCGGCATCCCTTCCAGCTGCCCAAACAAGGGGGAAGCCAGGGGAGCTTCCTTCTCAGATGCGTAGCAGTCAGCGAAAAATTCCAGCATTTCCGGGGAAAGGGCCGCATCCTTTTCGCCGTTTGCCTTGTGGCTTTCTCCGGAGCAGGTCAGATCCACCCAGGGAGAGATGGCAATGATGCCGTTGGGCATGGGCATTTCCTTCTCCCGCAGCTGCAGACACACACTGTAGCAAAGACCGCCGCCGGCGCTTTCGCCGCAGAGGGTGATCTGCTCCGGACGGTAGCCTTTATTTAAAAGGTATTCATAGGCCGCCAGGGCATCCTCCGCCGCCACGGGGAAGGGCGCTTCCGGGGCAAGCCGATAGGCCGCGCAGAATACCCGGATGCCGCACTGTACCGCAAGCATGGCGCCGAAGCCCTTGGCGTACTCCAAATCGCCGCAGGTGTAGCCGCCGCCGTGAAGGTAAAGCAGCACACCCTGGCGCCGCTCGTCGGCAGGAATGATCCAGGCGCCGGGGGCATCTGCCTCCACCTTCACCTGCCGGCGGAATTTGGCCTCCATCAGCTCACCGATCATATTTTGCCCACGGCGCAAGGTGTCCAGGGTGCAGCTGCGCAGCAGCGGCTACACCAGGCGCAGCTGGGCGCGGATGGCATTGGCAGACAGGGACATGGCATTTCCTCCGGGTGAATTTTTTATCATTCTATCACGGATGCGCCCTATCTGCAAGCTACTGTTTCCAAAACCCCTCTACTCCCGGTAGAAATGGATAATGGATACTGTAGGGGAGGGTCTTGACCGCCCGCCTATACCCTCCCCCGGGGGGAGGGTGCCCCAGTGCGCACACTGGGGCGGGAGAGGAACGGCGAAATGTTGGACGCAGGAAAAAGCCTGGTAAGATTTGCCTTTCATTAGGTTTCCGCCCGCATTCCTCATCCGCCTCGCTTACGCTCGGCACCTGTGTATCAAGGTTTGATTGCCCCCGGCAATCATGTAGATTAGGGATTCGCTGCGCGGAGCACCACCCCCGGGGGAAGGTATAGGGTGCGTTGCTCCATGTAGGGGCGAGCATTGCTCGTCCGCCTGTGGGACATCGCACTGCGGTAA
>JBGVJN010000041.1:0-7395 GCA_045129455.1 Faecousia sp.
CAGGGGAGCCCCTTCGGCCTCTTGGGTATCACTCCAAATAAAAAGCCGAATTTCTGATTGCCAAAGTATTCTAGCATATGCCGACTGGTTTGTCAACCCCAAAAAGTGAAGACCTTTCCTTGACTTTTGTTTTCGGAAATGGTATAGTGTGCATCAATGGAGAGATGTCCGAGCGGTTTAAGGAGCCAGTCTTGAAAACTGGTGATGCGGCAACGCACCGTGGGTTCGAATCCCACTCTCTCCGCCAAATAAAGAAGACACCCAACCGGGTGTCTTCTTTATTTTTTGTGGTAGGGAAGAGGAATTTGAACCCATCCAGATGCAGATGTCCGGTGGACATCTGCTTGCCGCCGGACTCGACGGCGGTAACACCATAATTTTCTTCCCGCACGGGATGAAAATGCAAATCAAATCCCTCCATCTCGCCCTAAATCGGAAGCTTTTGGCAGAAACCTGCTGATTATACATTTCCTGGGCCAATCAGCAGTTGCGCTGATGGTGGAATTATGATATAATTACCCCAGGAGGTGTTATTATGAAAAAGAGAACAGTAAATAAGCTTATTGTCGTAATTTCAGTTGTCTTGCTTGTCCTTGTTATCCACTTCCTGCTGATCAAACCGATTTGGTTTTGGAACGTAGATCGGGTAGAATTACACACCTATGATCATCAGCGCGGCGGACGTGTCACCCTGACAGACTTTGAGTCTTGGCTGGCTGTTACGCTCTATAATGTGTCGATATTTGCCGGTGAAGTTGATGCTGAACCATGCTGTGATGAGTATAGGCTGGTTGTTTATTTCGAGGACGGAACCAGGTCCTCAATTTCAGAAGGAGTCAGGAGCAAGATGATCGTCCGCCCACCTGATGGTTCGTTCTATGTTGAGAGTGGCATACTGATCAAATACATAGAAGCGTTGGCGATAAAGTATGATCTGCCACTGGGCGAAGATTTTAAAAGGTAGCGACAATGAAAAGGCGGCATGCTTGTGCATGCCGCCTTGATCGTTATTACAGGGATTCCATCACCTTGCGGATCCGCTGGCAGGTGCGCTCGTAGCCCAGGATCTGCATAACGGTATACAGGTCGGGGGAGTTGGTCTTGCCGGTAACCGCCTGACGGATAAAGGTGGAAACATCTGCCACCGTGCCGGGGAAGGCAGTGGGGTCGGCCTTATAGGCCTTCATATCCGTAGTGAAGCCGATGGACTCGGTGATGCTCTTGACTTTCTCAAACCAGACATTGGAATCATCAGCGATATCGAAGACTTCCAGGAATTTCTCCAGAACGGTGCGGACAGTGGCGCCGTCGAACTTCTCGTCGAATACGGGAGCATCCAGATACTCATCATAGAAGAAGCCCATGTAAGGCTTGGCTTCCTGCCAGGTGGCCAGATCCTTGCGGGGCTTTTTGCCGCCACGGCCAATGGCCAGGATCTTCACCGCGTACTCGGGGTCGGCAGTGAGCTTTGCTGCAAAGTCGGCATCGAATTCCCGGGCCCACTCTACCAGAAGGTCATAAACGGTCTGGGCATCCATGCGGGAGATCACATTCTTGGATACATCCGTCAGCTTTGCGTAGTCAAACAGGGAGCCGGCGGGATTCAGCTTCTTGGGGCTGAACTTGAACTGGTCTGCAGGAGTGTCGGGATTTGCGCGGCGCCAATCCTCAAAGTTGGAGTTGAGGACGGTCATCAGATATTCCTGCACGGCCTTGATGGGGAAGCCCTCGGCCTTATAGTAGGTCAGTGCCAGCTCGGGATCCTTGCGCTTGCTGAGCTTGCGCTTGGAGGTGCCGTCCATCTTCATCAGCGGTCCGATATGGACATACTTGGGCAGCTTGAAGCCCAGAGCCTGGAACAGCTGGATGTGGAAGGGCAGGCTGGGCAGCCATTCGTCGCCACGGACCACATGGGTGGTACGCATCAGCTGATCGTCCACGGCGTGGGCAAAGTGGTAGGTGGGGATGCCGTCGGACTTCAAAAGCACATGATCCACATTATTCTCTGTGATGGTCAGCTTGCCCTTGACCAGATCGTCGAACTTAAATTGATTCTCAATAGAGCCGGTGCTGCGGAACCGAAGCACCCAGGGATTGCCGGCGTCCAGCTGGGCCTGTACATCCTCAATGGAGCGGTCACGCCAGATGGCGTACTTGCCGTAGTAGCCGGTGGTCTCTTTGGCGGCTTCCTGCTGCTCACGGACAGCGGAAAGCTCCTCCTCAGTGCAGAAGCAGGGATAAGCCTTGCCTTCCTCCACCAGCTTCTTGGCGAAAACATGGTAGATGGCGGCTCTCTGGCGCTGACGGTAGGGACCGTAGCAGCCCTTGTCGCCGTCGTGGGTGGCGCCTTCGTCAAAAAGGATATTGTAGTGCTTCAGAGAGTCGATCAGCACCTCAACGGCGCCGGGGACTTCACGCTTTGCGTCGGTATCCTCAACGCGCAGGAACAGGACACCGCCGGACTGGTGAGCCATACGCTCGGAGATCATGCCCTGCACCAGGTTGCCCAGGTGGACAAAACCGGTGGGAGAGGGGGCCATACGGGTGACTACTGCACCCTCGGGAAGGACACGGTGGGGATAGCGCTCCTCCACCATCTCGGGAGTATCGGTGACATGGGGGAAAAGCAGCTGCGCCAGCTTGATATGATCCATGATAATTACCTCTTTTCAAAATCTGCTAATAATATAGCATCGGGAAGGTATCTTGTCAATTTCTTTGCGTTACAATAATCGGCAGAAAAGTGGTTATCCTAATGTGGAAAAATACAATCAACAGGAGGAAAACTTATGCCGGAAAACAAGGATGCGGAGATGAAAAAGCAGGAGCGGGAGCAGATGATCGAGCTGGGCAGCGACATCTCCAAAACTGACAAGGGAAATATCTACACCTTGACGATCATCGGACAGGTGGAAGGTCACCAGGTGCTGCCGGAAACTGCCAAGACCACCAAATACGAGCATATCCTGCCGCTGCTGGCGGGGATCGAGGAAAGCGACGAGATCGACGGACTCTTGCTGCTGCTGAACACCGTGGGCGGTGATATCGAGGCAGGTCTTGCCATTGCGGAGATGATCGCGGGGATGAAAAAGCCTACGGTGTCCCTGGTGCTGGGCGGCGGACATTCGATTGGTATCCCCCTGGCGGTGTGTACGAAGAAGTCCTTTATCACCCCCACCGCCAGCATGACGGTGCATCCCGTGCGAATGACGGGTCTGGTGGTGGGCGCACCTCAGACATTTCGATATTTTCAGCGGATCCAGGAACAGATCGCGGAATTTGTCACCTCCAATTCCAAGATCTCCAAGGAGGATTTTGAGCGCTATATGATGGCCACAGGGGAAATGGCAACGGATGTTGGCACGATCCTCTATGGTAAGGAAGCGGTGGCATCCGGGCTGATCGACAAGCTGGGAGGCCTCAATGACGCTCTTTCGGCTCTGCATAAGATGATCGATAAGGCGAAAGAGCGGAAAAATGACGCGATGAAATGATTTTTTTGATATCTGGGGTGGAAATTTTCCGCTGAATGTGCTATGATATCATGAGTTAAGCTATGGGAAAGGAGGAGCAGGTATGGAATGGAGCTGGCTCCAGTTGTTACTGTATGGATTTATATCGGGCTTCGGTGAATTTCTGCCTGTTTCCGCCGAATCCCATAGAGTCATGCTGCAGCTGTTTTACGGCGGCGGTAATGACGCGGGACTTTTGCGATTCTGTGTTCACATCTCGGCGCTGCTGGCAGTATTACTGGCAAACCGGCATCTGATCGGCAGGATCCGCCGGGAGCAGAAAATTGCAGCACTTCCGCCTCGAAAGCGCCGGCGCAGACCTGACGCAGCGATCCTGATGCTCTGGCGCATGATCAAGATCTCAGCCATTCCGTTGCTGCTGAGTTTCCTGCTCTATGGAAATGGGATGGAGTATCAAAGCGTCCTCTGGCTGCACAGCTTGCTGCTGGTGATCAACGGCGCGGTTTTGTACTTACCTCAATTTATGCTCCGGGGCAACAAGGACGCAAGAGCCATGTCCCCCTGGGATGCGGTGCTGATCGGTGCATCTTCGGCGCTTTCCATGTTGCCCGGTATTTCCCGGACAGGTATGGCCGCATCGGTTGGTATGATGCGTGGCTGCGACCGTCGGTATGCTGTGGACTACGCAGTGCTGCTTTCAGTGCCCGCGCTGATCGTTATGAGCGTTCTTGACCTGTTTGCCATCGGCGGCGGCGCTACCCTTGGCTTCGGGATCTGTGTGATGGTCATGGCTGCAGCCTTTGCCGGCGGTTATCTGTCTGTTCTTGCGCTTCGCTTCCTCTCCGCAAAGACCGGTCTTGCCGGCTTTGCTTATTACAGCTGGGGCATTGCTCTGTTTATGCTGATCTTATTTCTTACGATTTAACGGAGGTAATTATGGCTGATACGAAAAAGAAATCCCAGGCGCAGAAGGCTGCCTCTGGAAACAAATCCTCCAAATCCGCACCCAAGAAGACTGGGGCTAAGAAGCCCGCAGCTAATACCAAGGCTGCAGCCAAGACAAATGAGCCCGGCTTCCAGATCCCGGTCAGACTTCTGACCAGCGTGATCTGCATCGGTCTGTTCATTTTGTTCCTGGTGATGTTCTTCAATCCCGAGGGGCAGCTGATCGTGCTGCTGCAGAATTTGATTCTGGGCTTTATCGGCGGCGTCAGCTTTTATGTAGCGATCCCCGGACTTCTGTACTTATTTGTGATCCAGGCCTTCAGCGGCAAGAGACCGATCCTGCTGCGCAGCATCTGCATGATCATCTTCATTTTGCTGTGCGGCTGCATTTCCCAGCTCGGCCTGAATACTACGCTCCCTGAGGGCCTTGGTGTCCTTGCGGTCCTTTGGAACGGCGGCATTGACGGCACAGCGGCCGGTGTGCTTTGCGGCGGTATTGCGCTGATCTTCCAGTGGCTCTGCGGTACTGTCATCTCTTATGTGATCTTCATTATCGCTGCTATTTTGACATTGCTGGCGGCCTTCCAGATCACGCTGCCCAGCATCATCCGTGCCATCCAGAACCGTCCTCGCATCGATTGGGATGAGGACGATTTTGAGGAGGAGCAGGAGCCTGCGGCAGTGGTGGTCAACCATATCGCCAATAAGCGCATTGAGCAGAAGCGGCGGATCCGTGAGGAGCAGCAGCTGCGCATCGATCAGCTGCCGGAGCAGGAATTGGAGCCTGCGCCCCAGCCTGTGCAGCCCAAGAAGCGGCAGCCCAGCGCAAGGGATCTGATGCGTGAGATCGATTCTGATGTGAATAAGCCGGTTGTGGCGGCTGCCAAGCCTGTGCGGGTAGAACCGGATGAAGACTATATTCTGACCCGTGAGCAGCGTCCTGTGCAGGAAGTGAAGCCTGCAACTCAAGAGCCTGCTCCCGCTCCCAAGGCCGCGACCGTACCCGAGACGATCCCGGCTGCTATGCCGGATTTTGAAATGGAGGAGCCGATTCCTCCCGCACCTGTCCTGGAAAAGCCCAAGGCGCCTGCCGCGGCAGTTCCCGGAAAGGTGACTTCCAAGGATGCCAGAGAATCCGCAGCTGAGGTGGCTGAAGAGATCGCCAAGGCTCAGACTGTGGCGAAGCCCGAATACAATTTCCCGCCCATTGAGCTGCTGAACGCACCCGTGCGCGGTGCTCAGGACGGCACGCTGGAGATGCGTGAGAATTCCCGCCGCCTCAATGAGACCCTGGCAAGCTTTAAGATCGAGGCGCACATCATCAATGTGACCCGTGGTCCCAGTGTTACCCGGTATGAGGTGGAACTGGACAAGGGCGTGCGTCTGAACAAGCTGACCACCTGTGCTGACGATATCGCTTTGAGCCTGGGCGCTTCCGGTGTGCGTATCGCCGCCGTTCCCGGCAAGATCTCCGTTGTGGGCATTGAAGTGCCCAACCGGGCGGTCACCACCGTATCGCTGCGGGAAGTGATCGATTCCTACGAATTCAGCCGCTCCAAGTCCAAGGCTTCCTTTGCTGTGGGTAAGGATATCGGCGGCAATTGCATCGTGGGCAATATCGCCAAGCTGCCCCATATGCTCATCGCAGGTACTACCGGCTCCGGTAAGTCTGTGTGTATGAACTCGCTGATCATCAGCCTGCTTTATAAGGCAAGCCCTGAGGATGTGAAGCTGATCATGGTCGATCCCAAGATGGTGGAGCTTGGCATCTACAACGGCATTCCTCATCTGCTGATCCCCGTGGTCACCGATCCCAAGAAGGCCGCAGGCGCACTGCAGTGGGCTGTTACGGAAATGATGCGCCGCTACGAGACCATGCGTGACGCAGGCGTCCGTGATCTGGACTCCTTCAATTCCATGGTGGAGACCGGCGAGCTTGAGACGGCAAAGCTGCCCAGAGTGGTGGTCATCATCGATGAGCTGGCCGACCTGATGCTGGTCGCTGCCAAGGAAGTGGAAGAATCCATCTGCCGCATTGCCCAGATGGGCCGTGCCGCCGGTGTGCATCTGGTGATCGCGACCCAGCGTCCGTCCGCGGATGTGATCACCGGCCTGATGAAGGCCAATATTCCTTCCCGTATTGCTTTTGCTGTGGCTTCCGCCATGGAATCCCGGATCATTCTGGATACCCAGGGTGCCGAGAAGCTGGTGGGTAAGGGCGATATGCTGTTTGCCCCCATCGGTGCCGGTAAGCCCATGCGTGTCCAGGGCTGCTTTGTCAGCGACGGCGAGGTGGAGGCGGTAGCTTCCCATGTGAAGAAGAATTTCACCACCGACTATGACCAGAAGGTAATGGAGGAGATCGAGCGGAAAGCGGTCCAGACAGGCAATAAGTCTGCTGCTTCTGACCCGGAGCCCAATTCTGCTGAGATGGATGGAGATGAAATGCTGCCCGCAGCCGTGGATGTGATCCTGGAGACGGGACAGGCTTCTGTTTCCATGCTCCAGCGCCGGCTGAAGCTGGGCTATGCCCGTGCCGCCCGGATCGTGGATGAGATGGAGGAGAAGGGCATTGTCGGCCCCTTCCAGGGCAGCAAGCCCCGTGCCATCCTGGTGACCAAGGAGCAGTGGGAATTTATGAAGTCCGGAGAGCCTTCCCAGATGGATTTTGATGATCTGGAAGGTGTGCCGGAGGAGATCGACTGATCGAAGGCGGAAATTTCCGCTGTAGATAATTATTTTGCATCGCATCCGGAGAGCCGGAGCGACAGCAAGGAGGAAATTATATGAAAAACGAAAAGATCAGACGCATGGTCGGCATCGCTCTGCTGATGGCAATGGTGCTGGTCCTGCAGGCCCTCGGTGGCATCCTTACCACGGCCAGTGGATTTTCCATCTCCCTGGTGCTGATCCCCATCGTTCTCGGCGCGGCAGCCTATGGCCCCTCAGCTGGTGGATTATTGGGAGCGACCTTCGG
>JBGVJN010000042.1:0-13470 GCA_045129455.1 Faecousia sp.
CTGGTCCATCACCGACACCGGCTCCAAGGACGGTGTTTTCGTCAACGGAAAGCGTATCCGCATCTGCGCCATCGAGCCGGAGGATGTGATCTCCATCGGCGGTGTTCAGATGCGCCTGCAGCCCATCTCCCGCAAGCAGGAATTAAAGCTTGCCCAGCTGCGTACCAAAGCCACCAATGCCCACTACAGTGTGGCGAATGTGCTGCTATTGACCCTGGTGCAGATGCTCATCTGCTTCAGCTATCTGCTTTCCTTCCGTGGGGAGCACGGAAGCCAGCTGATCCTTGGCTTTGGCGGCATCATTCTGTGCCAGTGGCTTTTGATGCTCTTTTATCTCTTTATTCGCAAGCCGTCCTTTGAGGTAGAGACCCTGGCGTTCTTCCTGTGTACCCTGGGTATGGCCGCAATTGCTGCCACCAAGCCTGTGGAGATGGGAAAGCAGCTGGCGGCACTGATCCTCGGTCTTGCACTGTTCCTCAGCGCAGGTTGGGTGATGCGGGATCTGGAGCGGGTAAAGCAGATGCGCTATCCTGCGGCAGTGGCTGGCGTTGTGCTGCTGCTGATCGCTTTGGTCTTCGGTACGGAATATCACGGCGCGAAAAACTGGATCATCATCGGATCATTGTCCATCCAGCCTTCTGAGCTGAGCAAGGTCTGCTTCGTCTTTATCGGCGCTGCCACCATGGACAGGCTGGTCAATCAGCGGAATCTGATCCTGTTTATTTTATATACCGTTGTTGTCTGTGGCTGCCTGGCACTGATGAACGATTTCGGCACGGCGCTGATCTTCTTCACGGCATTTCTGCTTATCGCCTTCCTACGCTCCGGAAGCTTTGGTACTTTGGCTTTGGCCTGCACAGCCCTGGGCTTTGCGGGGGTTACCGCATTGCAGATCGCACCCCATGCCATGCGCCGGTTTACCACCTGGCGGCATATTTGGGAGGATCCGCTGGATGCGGGTTATCAGCAGACCAGATCCTTGATGTGTATCGCTTCCGGCGGATTCTTTGGCATCGGCGCCGGCAATGGCTGGATGAAGCATGTGTTTGCTGCGGATTCCGATGTGGTGGTGGCGACCATCAGCGAGGAGTGGGGACTTCTCATGTGCGCCATGGCCGTGGTGTGCATCGTAGCTCTGGGTATTTTTGCCCTTCGTTCTGCCGCCACTGCCCGCAGCAGCTTCTATACCATCGCCTCCTGCACCGCGGCAGGCATCCTGCTGGTGCAGGCGATATTCAATGCACTGGGTACGGTGGACATCCTTCCTCTGACCGGTGTTACATTCCCGTTTATGTCCAACGGCGGCTCCAGCATGCTTTGTGCCTGGGGTATGCTGGCCTTTGTAAAGGCGGCGGACACCCGTCAGAATGCCAGCTTCGCCGTACGGCAATCCAAAGAGGGGAGGGATGAGGATGAATAGGATCATGGGTCGAGCCAGGATCATGATCATCCTGATCCTGGTGCTTAGCATTGGCTTTGGCCTGTTTGTTGCGGAATATCTGACCAATTGCCGGGAATGGGTCATGTTCCCCGGATCTCCGCACCTATATAATGCGGGTAATCTTGGCTGCGGTATCGTCACGGACCGAGATGGAGCGCTGCTGCTGGATATGACCGGTGGCAGGCATTACAGTCAAAATTCCGCATTGCGTACTTCCATCGTCCATTGGCTTGGTGACAGGCAAGGACATGTGAGCGCCCCGGCAGTTTCCCACTATGCGTCTCAAATGATGGGCTATGACCCCATCAACGGCATCTATGCCTACGGCGGCGGTAACGGCAAGGCTACCATGACTTTGTACGCACCTGCGCAAATGGCGGCTCTGGAAGCCATGCAAGGAAAAAAAGGCACTGTGGCCGTGTATAATTACCGCACCGGTGAGATCCTATGCGCCGTATCCACACCCTCCTTTGACCCGGACAATGTGCCGGATCTTTCGGAAGGGGAGGCCGGAAGTTTCGACGGTCTGTATGTAAACCGCTTCCTGCAATCTGCCTATACACCCGGCTCGATCTTTAAGGTGCTGACTCTTGCTGCGGCGCTGGAGGCGATCCCGGATATCGAGCAGCAGCAGTTTGAATGTACAGGCCTTGTGGAATACGGCGTTGACAAGGTCACCTGTCCCGAGATCCACGGCGTTATGGATCTGAAGACTGCCTTTGCCTGCAGCTGCAACTGCGCCTTTGCTTCCATTGCCGGTCAGCTGGGCGGAGAGGCTCTGCAGCGGTACGCACAGCAGTTCTGTGCTATGGAAAGCATCAGCTTCGACGGCATTACCACCGCGGCCGGAAATCTGGAAGCGGAAGGTAAGGCGGATGTGCTTGTTGCCTGGAGCGGCATCGGCCAGCATAAGGACCTGGTCAATCCCTGCGCTTATCTTTCCTTCATCGGAGCTATCGCCAATGAGGGTATTCTGCTGACCCCCAGAGTGGTGTCCACAGTCAGCTCTGCCAAGGAAGTGACCTATGAAGCCCAGCAGACCGCCGGTACCCGGATCATGTCCGGCAAGACGGCCCGAACACTTCAAGACTATATGCGCTTTACAGTCTCATATCGCTACGGTGAGGAGCATTTTGGAGGGCTTACCCTTTCCGGAAAGACCGGAACTGCCGAGGTGGGTTCAGAAAAAGAGCCCAACGGCACATTTACGGGATTTTTGTCGGATCCGTCTTGCCCGCTGGCGTTTATCGCTGTGATCGAGGAGAGTGAAGTGGGAGGCTGGGAGTGTTTTCCGGTGGTTACAGCGGCGCTAAAGGCTTGCATTGCGTCCTTCGGATAAATACATTTGTGCATCCTGTACAAAATACGCCATAAAAGAGATGAAATTTCTGTGACCGCCTGGAATTGACAAATGTCCGCAAAGAGTGTACAATTGTCACAAATTCAAGGGGAGGTACCGGAAATGACTGCTCACACTTCCAAGATGCATTCTTTCTGCTGCGCCAGCGCAGCAGCGACCTCCTCTGCCCGTATCGATCTGTATCTGGACACTGCCATTGCGGCAGTGTCCATTCTTATTTTGCTGGGCGCTCGAATTCTTTCCGGCAGTTAAAGCAACCGCACTGATCATGAGATATGAGAGGGCGGCTGCGTTGGTAGCCGTCTTTTTGTATATAGTAAGAAGAAAAGCTAAAGGAGAAATCGGTTATGAAAAAGGTATTTGCTTTGGTATTGACTGTTCTGATGGTAGTATCTGTATTCGCAGGCTGCAAGCCCTCTGAAGGCAGCGGAAGCACTGTGATCAAGGTTGGTACCAGTGGCCCTCTTACCGGCGATTATGCGGTGTACGGCGTTGCGGTAGCCAACGGTCTGGAGCTGGCATTTGAAGAGATCAATGCTATGGGCGGTCTGCAGTTTGAAGTCCAGGCACAGGACGACGAAGCCGATGGCGAAAAGGCCGTCAACGCTTACAATAAGCTGATGGACTGGGGTATGCAGATCATGGCCGGTCCTACTACCTCCGGCTCTGCTCTGGCTGCTGCTGCCGAGTGTGTCAATGACAAGGTGTTCATGCTCAGCCCCTCTGCCTCTGACGCTGCCGTCATCGCCACCGGCGATAATATCTTCCAGATCTGCTTCACCGATCCTAACCAGGGCATCGGCTCCGCAGACTACATCAAGACCCATAACCTGGCCACCAAGATCGGTGTGATCTATGACTCCTCCAATCCTTACTCTGCCGGTATCTATGCCAAGTTTATCGAGCAGGCAGACAAGCTGGGCCTGAATGTGGCCTGCAAGGAAGCCTTTACCGATGACAACAAGGCTGATCTGTCCACCCAGGTCACCAAGTGCCAGGAAGCAGGCTGCGATCTGATCTTCCTGCCCATCTATACCGCGGAAGCAGCGCAGATCCTGACCTATGCCAATAAGATCGGCTATAACCCCAAGTTCTTCGGCTGCGACGGCCTGGATGGTATTCTGGGCGTGGAAGGCTTCGATGCCAAGCTGGCTGAGGGCGTTATGCTGCTGACTCCCTTCGATGCTACCGCCACCGATGCAAAGACCGCTGCCTTTGTTAAGAACTACACCGAGAAGTATGGCATCACTCCCAACCAGTTTGCTGCCGACGCCTATGATGTTGCTTATGCCATCTATGCTGTCTGCACTGCCGGCAATGTGACTGCTGATATGTCCGCGGAGGAGATCTGCCAGATCATGATCCAGCAGTTCACTACCATGTCCTTCGACGGTCTGACCGGCGCTGCCATGACCTGGGGCACCGATGGCGCCGTCTCCAAGGCTCCTAAGGCTGTTGTGATCCAGAACGGCATTTATGTGGGCATGGACTAAGGATAATAACTGACCTGACAACGGCTGGACAGGGGATCTCCCCCTGTCCGGCTGCGTTGTGTAAAATAAGGCATTGACAGTCGATGACAATACCCTCCCGCAGGATACTGTCATGGACTGTTAGAAAGTGAGGTTTCCATATGGGATTTCTTCAATACTTCATTAACGGCATCAGCATCGGCAGTGTCTATGCCATCATAGCTCTGGGCTATACCATGGTCTACGGCATCGCGAAGATGCTGAACTTTGCCCACGGCGATGTGATCATGGTGGGTGCCTACATATCCTTCAGTATCACCAGCTATCTTGGCTGGCCGGCGCTGGCAAGCATCGTCGCCGCTATGGCGGTTTGTACGCTGTTGGGCATCCTTATTGAGGCTGCAGCCTATCGTCCGCTTCGTGGCGCGCCCAGTCTTGCGGTGCTGATCACGGCCATCGGTGTCAGCTATTTTCTGCAGAATGCCGCGCAGCTCCTGTGGGGCAGCGCGCCCAAAAACTTTACCAGTATCGTTACCTTTGCGCCCTTTAAGCTTTTTGACGGCCAACTGACCATCACCGGTGAGATGATCATCACCATCATCACCTCAGCCCTGATCATGGTAGGGCTGACCCTGTTTACCGGCAAGACAAAGACCGGTAAGGCCATGCGTGCCGTCTCCGAGGACCGTGCCGCTGCGCAGCTAATGGGCATCAATGTGAACCGTACCATTTCTGTCACCTTCGCCATCGGCTCCGCTCTGGCGGCCATTGCCGGTGTGCTCCTTTGCTCCACAGTGCCGACACTGCAGCCCACCACAGGCTCCATGCCCGGTATCCGTGCCTTTACGGCGGCGGTGTTTGGCGGCATCGGCTCCATTCCCGGTGCAATGCTGGGCGGCGTACTTCTGGGCCTGATCGAAACCTTCTGCAAGGCGTATCTTTCCACCCAGTTTTCCGACGCCATCGTGTTCCTGGTGCTGATCATCGTGCTGCTGGTGAAGCCCGCCGGTCTGCTTGGTAAGCAGGTCCAGGAGAAAGTGTAAGGTGGGACTATGGATCTGAAATTGACTTTAAAAAAGAATCTGTCCCCAATCATGACCTATGGCTTTGTTATCGTTGCGTTTATCATCATGCAGAGCCTGTCCTCCGCCGGGCTGCTGACCCGGTCTGTCAGCGGCTATCTGGTGCCCATTTGTGTGTACATCGTTCTGGCGGTATCCCTGAACCTGGTGGTGGGTATCTCCGGTGAGTTGAGCCTGGGACATGCTGGCTTTATGGGTGTGGGCGCTTTTGCGGGCGTTGTTGCTGCCGCTTGTCTGCAAAATACGGTGGACAATGACTTGCTGCGCTTGGTCATAGCCATGGCGGTTGGCGGCATATTTGCCGGATTTGCCGGTGTGATCATTGGTATTCCTGTGCTGCGGCTCAGAGGTGATTACCTTGCCATTGTGACCCTGGCCTTTGGTGAGATCCTGAAGAATATCGTAGGTAACCTTTATATCGGCATCGATGCTGAGGGGATGCATTTTGCTCTGGACGCGGCGGACCTGCACCTTCTGGATGGGGGCAAGATGGTCCTTAGCGGCCCCCTGGGCGCAACGGGCATCCAGCGGATCTCCACCTTCTTTGCAGGATTCCTGCTGATCCTGTTTACCCTGTTTGTGGTGCTGAATCTGATCAACTCCAAGGAGGGAAGAGCCATTAAGGCTGTCCGCGACAACCGGATCGCCGCGGAATCTGTGGGTATCAATGTTACCGCATTTCGCATGAAAGCCTTTGTGGTCTCCGCGTTTCTGGCCGGTATGGCCGGTGCGCTCTATGGACTGAACTTTTCTGCCGTTTCCGCTTCCAAGTTCGGCTTCACCACTTCTATCGATATTCTGGTGTTTGTGGTCCTGGGCGGCATGGGCAACATCTTTGGCTCTGTTATTTCCGCAACGGTACTGTACCTGGTACCCGAGCTGCTGCGTGAGCTTGAGGATTTCCGCATGCTGCTGTACGCGGTGGTGCTGATCCTCGTGATGCTCTTCACCTGGTCGCCGAAGATCAAAAATGCCGTGCAGGCTTTCGGTGCGGGTATTGGTGAGAAGCTGAAGAAGAATCCCGGTAAGGGGGAGGTGGACACCCATGAGTAACTATTCCAAGAAAATGATCCAGGTGCCCACCTACAATCTGTTCCGTGAGGAAGACGCGGGCAAGGAGCCTGTGCTGGATGTGCGGAATCTGGGCATTGATTTCGGTGGCTTGACCGCCGTGGACGGTTTCAGTATCACCATCGGCCCTACCGAGATCTCCGGCCTGATCGGTCCTAACGGTGCGGGCAAGACCACCATCTTTAATCTGCTGACCAGTGTTTATCAGCCCACCAGAGGCTCGATCCTCCTTAAGGGCATCGATACCAAGGGCATGACCACCGCTAAGGTCAACCGCATGGGCATCGCCCGCACCTTCCAGAACATCCGACTCTTTACGGAGATGACTGCGCTGGACAATGTGAAGGTGGGCATGCACAAGGATATCCACTGCTCCTTTGTTTCGTCGCTTCTGCGTCTGCCGCCTTACTTCAAGGCGGAAAAGGAAGCTGACCGGAAGGCTATGGAGCTGCTGGAATTTATGGGTCTGGCGGACATTGCCCATGTGAAGGCCGGAAGCCTGCCCTATGGCCTGCAGCGGCGGCTGGAGATCGCCCGCGCGCTGGCGACGAATCCCGCCATTTTGCTCCTGGACGAGCCTGCGGCCGGTATGAATCCCAGCGAGACCGCGGAGCTTACTGAGCAGATCCGCAGGATCCGTGATCATTTCCACATCGCTATCTTCCTGATCGAGCATGACATGAATCTGGTCATGAATGTTTGTGAAGGTATCGTGGTGGTCAACTACGGTCGGATCATCGCCAAGGGTACTCCGGAGCAGATCAAGAGTGATCCTGCGGTCATCGAAGCGTATCTTGGTAAAAAGGAGGACGCGTAATGCTGAAGATCAATGATATTCATGTGTATTACGGCGCCATCCATGCCATCAAGGGCATATCCTTCGAGGTTCATGAAGGGGAGATCGTTGCGCTGATCGGCGCCAACGGTGCGGGTAAAAGTACGATCCTGAAGACGATCTCTGGCCTTATGCACCCCCGCAGCGGCTCCATCACCTTTATGGATGAGGATATCACCCACAAGGATGCCTATAAGCTGGTACGCCATGGTCTGGCCCATGTACCGGAAGGCAGACGGATCTTTTTGCAGATGTCTGTCCAGGAAAATTTGGAGATGGGCGCCTTCACCCAGAAAAATCTGGCAAAGGAAGACCTGGAAATGGTCTATAACCTTTTCCCTAGATTGAAGGAACGGCGCCATCAGGTGGCCGGCACCCTTTCCGGCGGTGAGCAGCAGATGCTGGCTATGAGCCGTGCGATGATGAGCCACCCCAAGCTCATCATGCTCGACGAGCCTTCCATGGGTCTGGCGCCGATCCTGGTGAATCAGATCTTTGATATCATCAAGCAGATGCACAGCGCCGGAACGACCATCCTTCTGGTGGAACAGAATGCAAGCAAGGCTCTTTCTGTTGCGGACCGGGCCTATGTGCTGGAGACCGGCAATATTACCCTCAGCGGAACCGGCATTGAGCTTGCCCAGAGTGACGAGGTGCGCAAAGCGTATCTCGGCGGTTAAAACTACGACACCTCCTGCATAGATTTGTGCAGGGGGTGTTTTTATGTGCAGGAGAAGTCAGCTCTGCGGCTGCGCACTGATCGCCTTTGGCTTTGGCTTGCTGGTTGGGAGCTGCCTGGAGTCGGGATTCTGGTGCAGCCTCATCGGTCTGGGGATCATGAGCCTTGGATTTTGGTGTATGGGCAAAAAATGAGGGTCATAACCTTGTCCAATGCTGAATAGAATATATCAGCAACACTGACAAGGAGTGATCTGCATGGAATTGCAATTTAATAAAGGGGATGTAGCCTTCCTGCACAGAGCGGTGGATCAAGCTCAGACCCAGGAACAAACCCAGGAGATCCGTATCGGAGACGGAATGCCGGAGATCGGCAGAGTCCTGGGCTGCTGGGGACAGGTCATGATCCGTGGTAAAGAGTGGCGTGGAAACGGGATCAGTATCCAGGGCGGCGTAAAGCTGTGCGTACTGTATGCGCCTGAGGAGGGTAATAGCTACCAAAGCGTGGAAGCCTGGCTTCCGTTCCAGATGAAATGGGATCTGAAGGAGGATCTGCAGGATGGCACGATCCTGGTGCAGCCTATGCTGAAAAGTGCCGATGCCCGGGTCGTTTCCTCCCGAAAGCTGATGGTAAGGGCAAATATCAGCTGCGGTTTGCAAGCCTATTCACCTTCCCATAAGGAGGTTTATTCTCCGGTGCAAGTGCCTGAAGATGTATGCCTGCTGCGCAGGAGCTATCCTGTGATGCTTCCCAAAGAAGCAGGGGAAAAGCTGATGCAGCTGGATGATGAGCTTCCGTTGAAGAAGAATGCCGAGAAACCCTGGAAGCTCCACGGCTGCTGGTTGATCCCGTCCATTACGGAGCAGCGGGTAATGACGGATAAGCTGATCTTCCGCGGGAAGGGCAAGCTTTGCATGATCTGCAGCTGCGAGGAGGGGAAGCCGGAATTTCTGGAGCAGGAGATCTCCTTTTCCCAGTATGCACAGCTGAATGAGCAGATCAGCGCCAATGCGATGATCCGCAGCGTGCCGATCCTCTCCAATTTGGAACTGGAGCCTGGAGAAGGGAAGCTCTACATCAAAGCCGGTATCGTGATGCAGTACCTGATCTATGACCGGCAGATGCTGGAACTGGTGGAGGATGCCTATAGTCCCAGAAGGTCAGTAAAGGTGCAGCTGCAGCCGCTGGAGATACCGTCGCTTTTGGATAGCGTGACGGAAACGGTGCGCCAAAAACAGAATATACAGGCAGACCAACCCCAATTGCTCCGCTGCGATTGGCGCGGAGAATTTCCCTCTTGCGCAAATCACAACGATACGCTTAATTTGGAGCAGGAAGGGCAAATGCATTTCCTCTACGCAGATGCGGAGGGACAGCTTCAGGGCGCTGCTCAGCGCGGAAAGCTTCAGTGGCAGCTGCCGTCCTTCAGCGATAATCATACGCTTGTGTATCTGCAAGCACCGGAGGTGGAATGCTACAGCGACCATGAAGGTCTTGCGGCAGACATCAGCCTTACTTATTCCGCCGATACGTTGTCCACAGGTATGATGGATATGGTCAGTGCGCTGGAGTTGGGAGAGTGTGCTGAGCCGGATCCCATGCGGCCGTCTTTGGTCGTAAAAAGGTCAGGTGTGGACAGTATCTGGAGCCTTGCCAAAGCTTGCGGCTCTACCGTGGAAGCGATCCTGGAGGCCAACGGTCTGGAGGAAGCGCCAAAAGATGACCGGCTTCTGCTAATTCCTGTCTTATAATAAAAACCGCCGTTCCGTGGGAGAGCCGGAACGGCGGTTAGGCGCGCTTGTCGCAGCGTTGGGGGAAGGTTGCTCGCCTGGGTATACATTATCGCAAAGTCTTGGGAGGATTCAAGGGGAATCTGTCGAAGAGGGCGTAAAAAGGGATGCAAAGTATGTGGAAAAGCTTGCACAGATGTGGTATAATATCAAAAATGCAGCAAACCCAAAAGCGGAAACAGTTGCAATTATAGACGATTTGTGCTATTGTTTATTGGGTTTGAATGTAAATTTACCGTATGAAAAACGCAAATATAAAACAGGAAGGTGCAAACCATGAACTGCAAGATCGATATTTACTCCGGCTTCCTTGGTGCCGGTAAAACCACGCTGATCAAGAAGATGATCCAGGAGGCCTACCAGGGCCAGAAGCTTGTGCTGATCGAAAATGAATTCGGCGAGATCGGCATCGATGGCGGCTTTTTGCAGGATGCGGGCATCAATATTACCGAGATGAACTCCGGCTGCATTTGCTGTTCCCTTGTGGGTGACTTCGGCAAGGCTCTGGAAAAGGTGATTGCTGAGTATGCCCCCGAGCGGATCCTGATCGAGCCCTCCGGTGTCGGTAAGCTTTCTGATGTTGTGGCCGCGGTGAATCATGTCCTCAGCGATGAGGTCTCTCTGGGCTATACCGTCGCGGTGGCGGATGCCGGCAAAGTGAAGGTCTATATGAAGAACTTCGGTGAGTTCTACAACAACCAGATCGAGACCGCCTCCACTGTGATCCTGTCCCGCACCGATTCCATTCCCCAGGCAAAGCTGGATGCGGCTGTCGCGCTGATCCGTGAGCATAACGATCATGCTGCGCTGATTACCACACCCTGGGGCCAGCTTACCGGCGAACAGCTGCTGGATGCTATGGAGGGCCATTCCTCCGTGGAAGCGGAGCTGGAAGCGCTGGAGCATGCCCATAAGCATCATCACCACCATCATGAGCATGAGGATGGTCATTGCTGCTGCGGCCATCACCATGAGGAAGAGCATCATCACCACCATCATGAGCATGAGGATGGTCACTGCTGCTGCGGCCATCACCACGGAGAAGGCCACCACCATGCGGATGAGGTTTTCACTTCCTGGGGCAAGGAAACTGCCGGCAAGTTTACTGCCCAGCAGATCCATGCCGCTTTGGAAGCTCTGGATTCCGGCAAGTACGGCGCTGTGCTTCGTGCCAAGGGCATCGTTTCGGGCGCAGATGGCAGCTGGATCCACTTTGACTATGTCCCCGAAGAGCATAATGTGCGCACCGGCAGCTCTGCCGTGATCGGCAAGCTCTGCGTCATCGGCGCGCAGCTGGATGAAACCGGTATCGCCGCCTTGTTTGGAGTGTAAGCTATGGTGCAGATCCCTGTTTATGCCTTTACCGGATTCCTGGATTCCGGCAAGACCAAATTTATCCAGGAGACCCTGGAGGATCCCCGGTTCAATGCCGGTGAGCGGACGCTGCTGCTGGTCTTTGAGGAAGGGGAGGAGGAATATGATTTCTCCGCCTATCCTCACCAGAATGTGTTCCTTGAGGTGCTGGATCAGCAGACTGTTACCACTAAGCAGCTGCAGGCGCTGGCCAAGAAGTATAAGGCCCAGCGTGTGGTAGTGGAGCTGAACGGCATGCAGCTGGTGGGTGACCTGTATACCCGATTCCCTGAGGGCTGGGCGGTTGCCCAGGAGGTCATGTTTGCTGATAGTACCACCTTTATGACCTACAACGCCAATATGCGCAATCTGGTTATGGACAAGCTGGTTGGTGCCCAGATGGTAGTATTCAACCGCCTGGAGAAGGGCGAGGATACCATGCCTCTGCATAAGATCGCCCGGGCTGCCAACCGCCGGATCGATATCCTTTATGATTACACCGATGGCTCTACGGAGTTTGACGATGTGATCGACCCGCTGCCCTTTGATATCAACGCGCCTGTGATCACCGTCAAGGACGAGGATTATGCTCTTTGGTACCGGGATGTGACGGAAGAGCCGGAAAAGTACCAGGATAAGACCGTCTCCTTCAAGGCGCAGGTAGCGATGCTCCGCCGGGAAAAGAACGGAATGTTTGCTCCCGGCAGATTCGTCATGACCTGCTGCGTGGACGACATTCAGTTTTTGGGTGTTCCCTGTATCTATGCCGGATCCAAGGAGCTGGAGCCCCGTTCCTGGGTACAGGTCACGGCCAGGATCGCAGCCCAGAAGCATCCCCTTTACCAGGGAGAGCTGGGCCCGGTGCTGACTGCCGTCCGTGTTGAGAGCGCTGAGCCTGCCGAACCCGATGTGGCAACTTTCTGATCCTTCAGGACGCACGCTTTCGGTGTGCGTCCTTTTAAAATAATTGATGCAATTTCAAAACATCTGTGCTATAATGAGGAAAAATCGGAGGTGATCCTATGTATCAGCCTTTGGCGGATATTCTCCGCCCCACGACTTTGGATGAAGTTTACGGACAAGAGCATATTCTGGGCAAGGGAGCCGTACTTCGCCGGCTGATCGACTCCGGCAAGGTGCCCAACATGATCTTTTACGGACCCAGCGGCACCGGCAAGACCACGGTTGCCAACATTATTGCCCAGCAGACCAACAGGACGCTTTTTAAGCTGAATGCTACGACCGCTTCCACCGCGGATATCAAGCAGATCGTTGCCCAGCTGGACACCTTCATGGCGCCCAACGGCGTGCTGCTTTACCTGGATGAGATCCAGTCCTTCAATAAAAAGCAGCAGCAATCCTTGCTCGAGCATATTGAAAACGGTAAGATCATCCTCATTGCTTCCACCACGGAGAATCCTTATTTCTATGTGTTCAACGCGATCCTCAGCCGGTCTACGGTGTTTGAGTTCAAGCAGATCTCTGCCCAGGCGGCTCTCCAGGCAGTACGCCGGGCAGTGCGGTATCTGGAGGAACGGACGGCGCTGAAGGCGCACCCGGAGGAAGGCGCGCTGGAGTATATCGCAGGTTCCTGCGGCGGTGATATCCGCAAGGCTATGAATGCCATTGAGGTGATGTTCTCCGCCGGTATCCCGGAAGGGGACATCCTGCCCCTGACCCTGGCCGATGCCAAGGCGGTGACCCAGAAAAGTGCTTTAAGAGCAGACCGTGACGGGGATAATCACTATGATCTTCTTTCTGCCTTGCAGAAGTCTATCCGAGGCTCTGATCCGGATGCGGCGGTGCATTATCTTGCCAGACTTCTGGAGGAAGGGCAGCTGCAATCCGCCTGCCGCCGGCTGATGGTCATCGCCGCGGAGGATGTGGGTCTTGCGTTCCCGCAGATCATCCCCATCGTCAAATCCTGCGTGGATATGGCTCTGATGCTGGGTATGCCGGAAGCACGGATCCCCCTGGGTGATGCCGCGGTGCTGATGGCTACTTCTCCCAAGTCCAATTCCGGCCATATCGCATTGGATATGGCTTTGAAGGATGTGCGTGACGGTAAGGGAAGAGGTTTCCCCAGACACTTGCAGAATGTTCATGCGGACAGCTATACCATGGAACGGGAGCAGGGCTATCAGTATCCCCACGATTTCCAGAATCACTGGGTGGATCAGCAGTATCTGCCGGATGACCTGGCAGGCAAGCGCTACTATGAATATGGCCCCAACAAGCTGGAGCAGGCAGCCCGGCAATATTGGGAGCAGATCAAGGGTAAGTGACGGATACAACGGAGGAAACTATGGACATTCGTGTCGGTGAAATTCTGATAATGAAAAAGGTTCATCCCTGTGGGCAGAAGCAGTGGCAGGTGCTGCGCACCG
>JBGVJN010000043.1:0-6940 GCA_045129455.1 Faecousia sp.
CATGGGAGAAAATCAAGGCTATGGCAGATGATGGCAGGGTACGGGAATCGATCTGCATTTTCGCCCTTGGCGAAAATTAAAGAAAAAACACCCCTGCGGGGTGTCTTTTCTTTTATGGAGCAGGGTACGGGAATCGAACCCGCCTTCACGGCTTGGGAAGCCGTTGTATTACCGATATACGAACCCTGCGTGTTAAAGGCATTATAGCAAACGAAAGGGGAAATTTCAACCATTTTTTGTCGAAGCGGCAGCAGTTTTTCTTGAGCAATGAAAATCGCTGTGCTATAATAGCCCTATAAAACACTTCAGGAGAGATCGTATGGACGCACAGGAACAAAAGTACATACAGATGACCCAGCCGCCTGTGGAAAAGCTGATCTGCAAGCTGGCGGTGCCGTGCATCATCAGCATGCTGGTCACCTCTTTTTACAACATGGCCGACACCTTCTTCGTGGGTATGCTGGAAAGCAACGCGGCCACCGGCGCGGTAGGCGTGGTATTTTCCATGATGGCCATCATCCAGGCCGTGGGCTTCTTCTTTGGCCAGGGCAGCGGCACCTTCATCTCCCGGGCATTGGGTGAAAAGGACACCACCCGTGCGGAGCATATGGCAGCCACAGGCTTCCTGTCTGCGCTGGGCGTGGGCCTGGTGATCTGCATCCTGGGCCAGATCTTTCTGGAGCCGCTGGCGTACCTGCTGGGCTCCACCGACACCATCCTGCCCTACACCAAGGATTATCTGCGGGTGATCCTGCTGGGCGCTCCCTGGATGACCGCCTCCTTCGTGCTGAATAATCAGCTTCGCTTCCAGGGCGGCGCATTCTACGCCATGATCGGCATCACCACCGGTGCGGTGCTGAACATCATCCTGGATCCGCTGATGATCCTGCCCCAGTTCATGGATCTGGGTGTCGCCGGCGCGGGCTGGGCTACCATCATCAGCCAGCTGGTCAGTTTCTTCCTGCTGCTGGCAGGCTGCAGCAAGGGCGGCAACCTGCGCATCCGCATCCGCAATTTCCGCTTCCAGGGATTTTATTACTATCAGATCTTCCGGGGTGGCCTGCCCTCCCTGGCCCGGCAGTGTCTTGCATCCCTGGCAACTATCTGCTTGAATAACTCTGCCCGCCCCTTCGGTGACGCGGTGATCGCCGCCATGGGTGTGGTGCAGCGGATCTCCATGTTCGGCGCCTCCGCGATGCTGGGCTTCGGCCAGGGCTTCCAGCCGGTGTGCGGCTTCAACTACGGCGCAAAGCTTTATGACCGGGTCAAGAAGGGCTTCTGGTTCAGCGTCAAGGTCTCCTCCGGGGTGCTGGTGGCCATCGCTGTCGCCGGCTTCATCTTCGCTCCTCAGCTGATCAGCTTATTCCGGAACGACCCGGATGTCATCGCCTGCGGCACTCTGGCGCTGCGATTCCAGTGCCTCTCCTTCCCCTTCCACGGCTGGATCGTTATGAGCAATATGATGGAGCAATCCATGGGCAAGACCGCCTCCGCTACCTTCCTGTCGGTAGCACGCCAGGGCCTGCTGTTCATCCCGCTGGTGCTGATCCTTTCGTCCACCCTGGAGCTGCTGGGTATCCAGATGGCTCAGGCCGCCGCGGATACCCTCACCATGATCCTGGCAGTGCCCATCCACCTGCATGTGATGCGGCATATGGAAAAATAAAAAATTGCAGATTGGGGCTTTACAAACGGAGGTTTTTCTGCTATAATGCATCCGTTCCCAATTTGGCCCTGTGGTGCAGTCGGTTAGCACGCCAGCCTGTCACGCTGGAGGTCGACGGTTCGAGTCCGTTCGGGGTCGCCAAAAAAGAAGTCATCCTTTTGGATGACTTCTTTTTTGTTGGTCTGATAAGGACTCGAACCATCGAAATCGCAATATGCCGGTGGCATATTGCTGCCACCAGTGCAAACACTGGTGGCTACCTTAATTTCTGCCCAAAGGGCAGAAATGCAAACGAGTCCGTTCGGGGTCACACCCCACCTTACATTACCGCTCATGGGTCAACCAAGTCCGTTCGTGATCTTTGCGCCGCATCTTATCTAAAACACTCGACAAACAAAAACAAAATTCCCCCTTTACAAAATGCCAGAATCTTGCTATAATAGCTTAGCTGTGAAGCAAACGCACCGGTGGCTCAATGGATAGAGCATCGGATTCCGGTTCCGAGGGTTGGGGGTTCGAGTCCCTTCCGGTGTACCATTAAAAGGGTTATCCCATTCGGGATAACCCTTTTAATATTATGTCGGAAGGAAGGGACTCGAACCATCTAAATCGCAATATGCCGGTGGCATATTGCTGCCACCAGTGCAAACACTGGTGGCTACCTTAATTTTTGCCCGTCCCCCGCAAGGGCAAAAATGCAAACGAGTCCCTTCCGGTGTATCAAAAATGTATCACAAAAACAAAGCGGCACGGGATCCTCCCGTGCCGCTCATTTTCTATTTACTCTTCCTCGGATGCCCTATTCTGCTGCTGACTCAGCTGGCGCTGCAGCTCCTGCAGCTGGCGCAGAGTCTCTTCAGCCTTGGCACGCTCCGCGGCGATCTCATCTCTCTCCTTCTGCATCTGAGCCATATGCTCCTGCCGCTGCAGACGGAACAGCTTCACACAATTCCAGGCCTGGTAGCCGATGAGGATCAGCGCAGGGATCAGAATGCAGCAAATATAACCAGGAGTAGACTTGAGAAACTGGAAGAAAAATCCCATGTTCTCGATCTTACCTGTGTACTTGCCCAGGATATAAGGCTCTGTGACCACGGTATCGTCTCTGGCGCCGGTGGTGGTACCATAGGTGATGAAGCCGGGGTGGCCGTTCTCATCCACCGTCTTGCGATCGATCTTATGGGTGATCGTCTCGCCAAAGCTCTCGGTACTGCGGGAGATGAAGGAGATGATGTCGCCCTCCTTCAGCTCGCTCATGGACACTTCCTTGACGAAGATCAAGTCGCCTGCGTCAAAATCCGTGGCGCTCATGGAGTCGGACTGGACGATGAACGCCTTGTAGCCAAGCAGATCCCGGTCATTCCGGTCGAAGGTGGATACAGACACAATAGTAAAGACCATCATGCCCAGTGTAAAGATCACGAAGACCCATACGAACACATTTTTAATTGTGTTGAGTACCTTCTTCATGCTCTCAGCTCCACTTCTTCTTTCTTCCGGTAACGACCAGCACAACGATGGCGATGCCGCTGGCGGCCATCAGGATGCTCCACATCAGCAACGGCGTCTCATCGCCGGTGGGCGGGGTGATGGGTTCTTTATGGGTGTAGGTATTCTCGAATGCGGTTTCCCACTTATTGACGCTTTCGCCGCCATTGGTGAGCTTGGGAACGAGGATATTGTTCTCTTCATCCAGCGTGATGGTGACGGTCAGTTCATAGGTCTGCTCGCTGTAAAGGACGCCTTCTCTTCCGTCATTGATCTCGCTGACCGTATAGGTGTAAGTCTTGCCAAGATCCTCATGGGTATAGGTCAGATCCAACTGAGCCTTGCCGTCCGCATCGGAGGTGATGGTCCAGGGCTGGGTGCTGCCGGTCTGCTCCACCAGGAAGTTAAAGCCCTCGGGACCGATGGTCTTGGAGGTGGTATTCTTCACGGTCTTCTGCACAAACAGAGAAACTGTGATGGGATCTGGGTCGGGAATGACCGGCGGGATGAAGGTATTGTTGAAGGTGACCAGCACATCATAGACGCCGGTGGTGGCATCCTGGGTGATGGCACAGTTCTGCTTACCGGTAACCTTGCCGATCTCCAGCTTGCCGTCCATATCCACATCGGTGACATGGATGGAGAAGTAGTTCACGGTCTTATCATAGGTCACATTTTCCAGCGTACCCTCGGCCTCGGTCATGCGGAAGGCATAGATGCCCACCTTATCGAAGGTCATGGACTGGATCAGATCGCTGAAGGTGAAGCTATTGAAACCGGTATTCGCGGCATCGTAGGTAATGGTGCGATCGGCGATCTTGACCCAATTGTCATCACCCTGCTCCTGCTCCAGAACAAACTGGAAGGTATCGCCCTCAGCCCACTCTCTGCCCTCCAGGATCTTCACACCGGAGACATTCACGGTGACAGGCTCTACAGGCTTGGGGGAGTAGATGTTGATAAACTGAGCATAGGTCTCGGTAGCACCCAGCATACGAACTTCCTGGGTGACTTCGTCGCCCTTGACGGTAAAGCCATCGTCGTCCACCTGGATCTCGGTGACCTTGACCACAAGGCCCTCGTCCAGATTCTTGATACCTACATAGCTGCCGGGCTTGGCAGTGACGGTGAAGCAGCCGTTCTCATCGGTGGTGACCTTCTTCAGCTCGGTCTCGCCTTCCACATAGACCTCATAGGTCACGCCGGCGTAGAACGCACCCAGATCCACCTGGAACTGGAACTGAACATTGTCGGGATACTCATATTCGTCACCCAGCGGGTGCTCAACACTCTTTTCAATGATCAAGTCCGACAGAAGAGATCGGAAGGGAACGAAGGTATTGATCAGAGAAGGTGTCCCGGTAATGATATAGGCCAGAGTATTCTGGGTGGACACCGTAAAGATCAGCAGAAGGGCAACCAGCAAAATCAGCCGCTTGGACTTCAAAAACATCTTCAATTGCGTTGCCTCCTTTTACTTGGATTTAGGTAAATTGGCGCTCCCGAACCCTCAGGGCTGGGGGATCTGTGCGCCGGCATCATAATCGGGTCCGAAGATATCAGACTCCACAGATGCCTGAGTCGCCGCGGCAAACAGGCCGAGGTCGATGAAGGGTCTGTACTTATCGGGATCGTCGGGATCTTCGCTGGGCTTATAGTTGGCCTCATTGCCAACGGCCGTGGGCAGCCAGACCGCCAGAGAAACGGTGTAGGATTTGCCTGCCTCCAGAGTTCCGGAGCAGATCAGATCACCGATGGCATGAATGGAAAGGTCAGGGTCAGCTGCTCTTGCCTCGGATTCGCGGATAGCGCTGCGGAATTCCTCATGGTCGGCATAGGCACCGGCGGGTGCGCTGGCCACCTGAAGATAATCCGCCAGATCAATGGGCTGATTCTCCTGGTTGGTGCCGATGGTGGAGCCCATATTCTTGGAATAGAACTCATACTTCAGCGCCAGATTGCCCTTGTTGGAGATCCGAAGGTACACGCAGCGAACGGTGCCGGGGGTATATACCAGGATCTGAGAGGAATTGATGACCGGTTTCCAGTGAAGTCCGTCGGTAGAGTATTCCATTTCCACATCCAGATTACCGGCAACGATGGTGTTGGTATCGGTGGTGGCAGAATCCGTAAAGTACGCAAAGGTGCCGCTGACGGCGACCACCAGCAAAAGTATTACGGACAATACTGCGGAAAACAGCTTTCCTTTCATCCAATTCCCTCCTTCCGTTAGAATTTAAAGCAGTTCGTTTAGGGATTGTTCAGCTTTAGCGCTGCCCGCACGGTGACGGTGAAGTTTGCTTGTCTGCCCTGGTAGTCATTACCGGCGGATTCACGCATCTTCAGCACGATGGCATAGACCTTACCGGTATCGGATTCCGTCTTGGCCAGAAGAGCATCCTGCCCCATAATCTGCTTCAGGGTCCCGATAGGTTTCAGGTCGTTGATGAGATTGCGGTCGATGGCGGTGGTCATATTCGTGCAATCCACCAGATATACATCGATGGCTTCTGCCAGCTTCTGATCTATCGGCTCTTGCTCGGTACCGTTATGCGGATCCAGTTGGATCTGGTACATCATTGGTGCGGCTGTGTTAATGCGGATATAGGCCGTCTGCATATATCCCGGCTCCCAGCGTGCGCCATTAAAGATGGGAGCGCTTTCTTTATTGTTTACGGCGCCGGTAACCGTAATGTCCAGCGCGGGGGTGGGCAGGCCGTTCAGATCCAGGACGGCATAGGCGGCGGTGCCGGCTACGCTGAGGGTCAGAACGAGCATCATGGATACAAAGAGTGCTAGGATTTTCTTCATTCCTCTTCGTCCTTTCTAAAAGTAGCCACAAAGGCAATCAAAAGGCACGAAATTTTCATGCCCTTTGATTGCCCCCTGTCCCCCGAGGGGGACAGGATAGGCGGAAAATCGAATTAGCCGTTGCTCACAACAGCATTTTTAGCACCGGAGCCCAGCAGAGAAGTGATGTTCTCAGCAGTGATCAGGGTGTCGCCAACATAGCAGTTGACAAAGGTGCTGGTGCAACGAGTTGCATCAAATGCATAGCCCTCTTCGAACACGCAGCCGGTGAAGGTGGTATCGGAGTAAGGACGGCAGTAAGCATAGCTGTAGCTGCCGGTGCCCTGACCGAAGCTGCAGTTGGTGAAGGAAACGGACTTATAGCCACCGGTGTAGCTGGTCCAGCCGTTCAGGGTGGAGTTGGTGACGATAATGGAGTAGTTGGGGTTGGAACCATCGGAGCTGATGGTGTAGCAGACATCGTCGATGATAACATTGTCGATGACGATATCAGCGCTGCAGCCAGCGGTCAGAATGCCGCGGAATGCGCCGTTGATGGTCAGATTCTTGATGGTGCCGCCGCTGGTATAAACTGCGCAGTCCCAAGTGGCGTTGGCGTTGGTGACAGCCAGAGTGTTGCCATTGCCATCCAGGACCTTACCTGCGCCGACATTGGCACCGGACACGCTGTAACCGCCCTTGGAAGCGGTGGAATTCACATCGCCGGACAGGATCACATACTCGCTGCCATTCAGAGCAGCCTTCAGGCTGGCGCCGTCGCCAATGATAGCCACATCCTCAATGATGTCGGCAGAGCCTTCCACGACAGCATTGCCGCCGTTGACAGTGACCTGGGAGGCGTAGTCAGCGCGGTCCTCGTCCACCCAAACAGGGTTGATGGGATCGGCGGAGCAGCCCAGGATATTGCTGTTGGTAAAGGTGATGTCGGCACCTGCAGTGGAGGTGACCAGGACAGCAGCCTTCTTGCCGGTGAAG
>JBGVJN010000044.1:0-28649 GCA_045129455.1 Faecousia sp.
TCGCATAGCTGCTGTGCCTTTGCGCAATCGCCGGCTTCCAGGGCGCGGGCGATTTTGGTTTCAAGCTCCTTCTTTTGCAGTTCCAGCTCCAGATAATCTTTGCTGAAATGCTTTTTGTAGATCATCTTGCGGAAGGCCCGGGCACTCATGGGACGGATGGTGCCGTTTTCTACAAACAATATGGTATCGGCGCACCCCACAATGGTATAAAAATCGTGTGAGACCATGAGAACGGCTCCCCGGTAAGCGGCGATGGCATTTTCCAGCGCGATCTGCGCAAAGGTATCCAGGTGGCTGGAGGGTTCGTCCAGCAGCAGGAGATTTGCGTGCCCGATGGCCAGCTTGGCCAGCTGCAGCAGATTCTTTTCGCCGCCGGAGAGCTGCCTGATCTTGCGGCCCAGACTATCAGCGCTAATGCAGTACTTTTGCAGGTGCTGCTCCACCTGCTCGTGAGTTTCCAGGCCTACATTCTGGAACTCCCGGTAAATGGTGTTTTCCTCATTGAGGATTTCTGCGTGCAGCTGGGAGAAGAACGCCGGGAAGGCTTCCTGGGAGAAATGGACGGCAGGGTTTTGATTTTTCCAGATTTGGCGGAGCATCGAGGTTTTTCCCGTGCCGTTGGCGCCGACCAGGGCTACTTTTTCTCCTGCGTGAACAGTAAAGGATACATGCTCCAGCAGAGCGTCCCCAAAGGCCAGGGAGTAGTCCTCCAGACGAAGAAGCTCTGTTGCTTCTTCGGTGTTTTCCACCGCCGGCAGGCAGATGTCGGGCTGACGGATCTCTACAAAGGGAGCTTTGATTTGCCGATCCTGCAGGCGGCTCAGGTAGCTGACCTTGCCCTTCAGAGTCCTGCCCAATTGGGGATCGATCACCTCAGCTGTCTCTTCCCGCAGCCGTTCCACGAGCTCGGTGATCCGCTGGATCTCTTTTTCGTCGGCCAAGGATGCCAGCTGAAGATCGATCTTCTTTTGCAGGCGGGAATAGCTGTACTCCGTAAAGTTGCCTTCAAACTCCTGCAGATCGCCGTTTTCCAAATGCCAGAGCTTGTCAAAGCAATGGGCCAGCAGGTAACGGCTGTGCGTGACCACCAGGAGCGTTCCCTGGTAGGCATTGATCAGATCCCGCAGACTGTTTAGGTTTTCAAAATCCAGAAAAACATCCGGCTCATCCATGATCAGCAGACCCGGGCGGAGCAGCATCTGACGGATGATCTGTACCAGCTTCAACTCGCCGCCGCTGAGTTTTTCCAGCTCCAGGGCTGCTTTGTCTTCTAATTCTGCCAGCTTCAGCTGCTTGCGGATATTGACCTCGTAGTTGTCCGCGTCAATGGCATCGCTTTCATCCAGTAAGACCTGATAGCGCTCCATCAAGGCGTCTATATCGTCAGCAGTCTCCATTTGCAGACAGATATCGCCGATGGCCTGTTCCAGAGCCAAAAAGTCCCGGCACAGATAGTCATAGACGGTGACGGACTGATCACCTTCCCGAATGGCGAACTGGCTGACATAGCCGATGCGGCCGGCGCCATCCAGCCGCAGCTTGCCGTCGAAGATGAAATGCTCCGGCTCCCGGATCAGATTGATCAGTGTGGTTTTTCCGGTTCCGTTGCTGCCGATCACGGCGCAGTGGCGATCCTTCTCCAATGTGAAGGAGATGTTTTGAAACAGGGGGGTGCTGCTGAATCCAAAAGTCAATCTTTCGGCGTTGATCATGAAAATACCTCTATTAATTCGTATGGTTGTGGCCTGGCGGCATCAATGCTTTTGGGCGTAGCCGCACCGCTGGCATAGCTCTTCTACGGCCCTTCTGCAGCGAAAGCCTTCGGCGATCGCCTGGGCGCGCTGCGTGGACAATATGTCGGAAAGTTCTTCCCGGAAGACATTTCCCAGGGGGATAGCGCCTTCACTGTCCAAGCAGCATGGAACTACCGTCCCGTCGCAAAGGATGCCGAAGTGATCCCGCAGCCCGTAGCAAAATACATTTTGCCCATAGTCGGGGGCATTTAGATCCGGCCAGACGAAGCGGTCGCCCCACTCCAAAAACAGACCGTCCCGGATCCGGTATCCCCGGGTATTTGCTGTCCAGGGACCGGGAAGCCGTTCTCTCAAATGCGCCAGTACGGTCTCGTTTCTGCCTTCGTCGCAGCCGTTGTTCCAAAGCCGGAGGGATATCAGCGTCCCGGCGGCGTTGGCCTTTTCCGCAAAGTCGGCGACCTTGCCAATGTAGCGCTTATGGGCGTCCTGCTGATCGCCTTCAAAACTGTGCAGGGAGATATTTACCTTGTGCAATCCGATGCCCAGGAGCTGTTCTCCCCGAAGATCCACCAGCGTGCCGTTGGTGGTGAGCATGGGGTGGAAGCCGGCCTCGCGGGCCATTTGTATGAACCGGGGCAGCAGGGGATGAACGAGAGGCTCGCCCATTAAATGATGGTAGATGTATTGGGTCTTTCCCTGCAGCTGCCGCAGGATATGGGCATATTCTGCTTCTGTCATTTGCCGGGGCGCACGGTCATGCCCATGGCAAAAGGAACAATTCATATTGCAAATGTTGGTGATCTCCACATACACCCGTGAGTACATAGGCCCGCCTCCTTTGCGTTTTTCTCCATTATACTAAATGAGCGCCCCTTTGGCAACCTCCTTGCCGGGAAAAGCATTTTTGTGTTGCGGAATTGATCGGCAGGGTATATAATGGGGTAAAGATTTGCGGCATGGACAAGTCGGATCTGCCGCAAAAGAGAAGCAGGAGGTTGCTGTTATGAACTGTTGGACCCAAAGTCCCCAGAATATTTATGTGGCTGCCCACAGAGGTTGGCCGGATAAGTACCCGGAAAACACCCTGGAATCCTTCCGGGCAGCGGAAGCGCTGGGTGTGGATCAGCTGGAATTTGATGTCCGCATCACTAAGGATGACGAGCTGGTGATCATTCACGACCCTACCGTGGACCGCACCACGGACGGGACCGGCCTGGTCTGCGAGAAGACGCTGGCAGAGCTGAAGCAGCTGGATGCCGGAAGCTTCAAGGGGCCGGAATTTGCCGGCTGCAGGATCCCTACGCTGATCGAGCTTATGGAGCTGATCAAGGATAACAAGACCATCACCTTGGATGTGGAGCTGAAGGAGTATCCTACGGAAGGCAAAGAGGAGCAGGCCTACAGTATCTGCGACAGAGTCATCGGGATCATGGAGGACTATGGCTTTGGCGACCGGATCGTGCTGAATACCTGGAACGGAAGGATGCATGAGCACATCCGTCGGAAGTATGAAAAGAAGTACCGGCATCATGTGTATTTTCCCCCGCGTCACATGGGCGAGACTACGGAAGATCCTTATGCCTATGCCTACTGCTGCTGCATGTTCCCCACAGAGAATGGAAAATGCATGGCGTCCAAGGCGGACTTCGATGCCATGATCGCCCGTGGTGTCCAGCCCTGGGTGGGTGCCGGCGTCAGAACGGAGGCGCTGGTGGAAGAGGCGATCGCCAACGGGGCATACCTGATCACCTGCAACAACCCGGATGAGATCCTTCGCATCCTCCGGGAAAAGGGCTGCCACAAGTGATCCGGCGCTGCCGTGATCAATAAGGAAAGATCCATAACGCAAACCGCCGCATTCCCCTTGGGGAGTGCGGCGGTTTCTGCTTGAGAGCATGAAATACTCAAAAAATCCTGAGCTTGGGGAAGCGTTCTCCATAGACGGAGGCGGTATCCTCCTCGCTGATCATAACATCCAGATCCTGCAGAGTACACTGGATATAGCCGGCGGCGCTGTCGAACTTGGAACTGTCGCAGAGGAAGACCTTGCATTTGGCATGCTTGAGCATGGCGTTTCTTACGTTGATCTCATCCCGGTTGCAATCGGATACGATGCCGTCAGCGGACAGGGAACGGGTGGAGAAAAAGGCGAAATCCGCATAGATATTCAGAAAAATACTGTGAGCATCCTCGCCTACCATGCAGGTCCGGGCGGTGCTGCACAGCTGCCCGCCGGAGACATGGACATGGAAATTGGTCTGGGACAGCAGCCGGGCGATCTCCAGATTATTGGTCACCACGGTCAGATCCCTTTTTTTCATCAAGGTTTCCGCAAGATGGTAGCAGGTAGAGGATTGATCCAGAAAAACGATGCTGCCATCGGGAACCAGGCTGGCTGCCTTGTAGGCGATGCTCCGTTTCGCTGAGGCGTTCATAAACACACGGCTGCTGAATGGACCGGCGTTGGTGAAGGTCTTAAGCAGCTCCGCACCGCCGTGGGTCCTGTGGATCAGGCCTTTCCGGGCAAGGTTGGAAAGGGAACGGCGCATAGTGGCCTCGCTGAGGTATAGCTTCTGGCACAGGTCGTGGACGGAAGTTGGGCCGTTTTCTTCCAGAATTTCCAATATCTGTCTGTCTCTTTTGCTGTCCTTGGGGATCGTGCCGGATGTCCTTGCCATGACGGTAGCCTCCTGTGACTGTTAATGTTCAAATGATCAAATAAAAATGTATGAATTTCATAATTCGGTCAAATACAACACGAAATATTGATTGCATCACTCACTTTGATTATAATGATCACAATGAGAAAATGCAACTAAAATTTGCCCGGAGGAACAAATATGGAAATAAATGACCTGTTAAAGGGCATGGATTGTTCATGCGGCAGGCATCACACCTGCGATATTGGCTATGTTTCCATCGCCAAGGGCGCGATCTGCGCACTCAGCGCTCTGGTCAGCGCTTACGAAACAGTGCTGCTGGTAGCGGACGAAAATACATATGCGGCCGCGGGCGGGGAGACCGCTGCGGCGTTGGCCGGAAAAGCGCTTCGCAAGGTGATCTTTTCCGGAAAGACCGTCCTGATCCCCAATGAGGAAGCCATCGAACGGGTATGCGCGCAGCTGGACGGCGTGGATCTGATCATCGGCGTCGGCTCCGGCGTGATCCAGGACCTGTGCAAATATGTGTCCCACTTCCATAAGATCCCCTATTTCATCGTGGCTACCGCGCCCTCTATGGACGGCTACGCCTCCACCGGCGCGGCTATGATCCTGGGCGGTATGAAGGTCACCGTTCCCGCAGGTGTCCCCGGGGCGATCATTGCGGACACGGAGGTGCTGAAAAACGCACCCATGGACATGATCCAGGCAGGCTACGGCGATATTGTGGGCAAGTATTCCGCCCTGAACGATTGGCAGCTGAGCCGGATCGTGAATGACGAATACTTCTGCCAGGAGATCTATGACCTAACCTTTGATATGGTAAAGAAAACCTTGGCCCTTGCCGACGGTCTTAGGGAACGGAAGGAAGAAAGCGTCAGAGTTTTGATGGAGGCGCTGGTGATCGTGGGCATCGCCATGAGCTTTGCCGGCTCTTCCCGGCCTGCCTCCGGCAGCGAGCATCATCTTTCTCACTTTTTTGAGATCACGGGGATCGTCAACGGCGAAGCTTACTTCCCCCACGGCATTGATGTGGCTTACTCCACTGTGATCACGGCGGCGCTGAGAGAAAAGCTCCTGCAGCAGCCCTGGCCGCAGGTGCAGTATCGGCCTGACCGGGCTGCTTATGTGACGGAAATGTCCCGGATCTACGGGCCGGTGGCTGAGGGGTGCATTGCGCTTCAGGATCGGGTAGGCCTGTATGAGAAGGATATGCTGACCGTCTACAGGGCAAAGGAAGCGCAGATCCGCAGCGTGCTGGCGCAAATGCCTGCCGCAGGCCAGATCCGGGAAATGCTGGAGGCGGTGGGGCTGGACATGGACGACTTTGATAAAATGTACACCCCTGAGAAGGTTTGCGACGCCATCGCCTACGCCAAGGAACTGAAGGACAGATATACGGTCCTGTGGCTGTACTACGACCTGTTTGGAGGACAGTAAGTTGGATGTAACAAAACTAAAGGTGGTTGCGCTGGACCTGGACGGGACTCTGACGCAGCACAAGCAGCCTATGTCCCCGCAGGTACGGGAGACACTGGTCGCACTCAGTAAAAAATATAAGCTCCTGATGGTTGGTGCCGGTCAGCTGATGCGGATCTTTCGCCAGATGGAGCATTTCCCGGTGGATATCATCGGTAACTACGGCCTCCAGTACGGAAAGTATGACCCTGAGACCGGATCGATGAAAACGGTGCGGGATCTGGCGTTTCCCTGCGACAGGGAGTCCGTGGAAGCACGGGTGACCATGCTTCGGCAAAAGCACGGCTTGACGGACTACCGGGGAGAAAATGTGGAGTATCACCCCTCCGGCTGCGTTACCTTCCCCTGCCTGGGTACAGCCGCACGGCAGGAGGATAAGCTTTCCTATGACCCCGACCGCAGAAAGCGCAGAGCCATCTACCAGGAGGTCTGCCGTACCTTTCCGGAATACACGGTGTTCGTGGGCGGCTCGTCCTCCTTCGATATGGCGCCGAAGCCCTACGACAAGCGCTATGCCCTGGAGCTTTTTTGCCGGGAAAATGATCTCCAGTGTGAAAATGTGGTGTACATCGGTGACGATTACGGCCCGGGCGGAAATGACGAAAGCGTATACCTGTCCGATTTTCCCTACCTGACCATTGACGATTACCGTATGTTCCCCGAAATCGTAAGTCCCCTTTTGTAAAGTGACCCTTTGGCGGGAATGATCACCCAGGATCCTGTAATGAAAAACTGTATCACAGCCGGGAGGAAATAACTATGAAAACAATGAAAAAGAGCCGTTTCGTGAAGGTGCTGGCGCTGATGCTGGTGCTGACCATGCTCGCCGGTTTTGCGGGCTGTACCGGTGGCGGTGAGGAAGCGCCGTCCGAGGCGGGAGGCAGAACTGTCATCTACTATGCCGCTTCCTATGTGACCGCACAGGTGCAAGACGCCTACAAGGAAATGGTCAAGACCTACAATGAGACCCAGGGTGTTATTGACGGTATTTATGTTCAGATGCGGGATAACCCCGGTGCCATTGCCGGTTTGGAAAGCGCCCTGCGCAACAATTACCAGTACGATGTGGTGCAGCTGAACGACGATGAATACAAGCACCTTGTTCAGCAGAACGGCAAGTTTTTTGTGACGCTGGACGATTATCTGACCGATGAGGCCAAGACGGCGATGGATTGGAGTGGTATTCCCCAGAGCCTGATCGACCGTTTCCGCATGAACACCACCCCCTCTGAGGGCGGCAAGTTCCTGGCCGGCACAGGTGCCAGCCTGCTGGCGCTGCCCAACGGCAGCAATGCTCAGGTGCTGTTCTACAACAAGCAGATCCTGAACAAGGCCAGCATCAACATCATTTCCGTGCCGGAAAGTGAGCTGGAGGCCTACAATACCGCCAACGGTACCTCTCTGGCACCTCACGGCTATGCGGAATACAAGGACGCTCCCTTTACGGATGCCAAGAGCAGCCGCAACGAAAAGGGAGAGTTCATCTACAAGGTCTTCAATGAGTGCATCCCCATGAACTGGGATGAGCAGCGGCTTCTGGCCCGGGCATTCCAGCAGCAGTACAACTATGAATACGGCCACATGAGTGAGTGGTGGTTCTATATGGGCTTCTCCGTGGGCGGCGACTGCATCGGCTGGGATGAAGCCACCGGCAACTACAAGCTTACCCTGGGCGACAAGCAGCCCGGCTATCTTGCCCTGGAAGATATCACGGTCAACGGCAGCAGCTATGCCAAGGGCGAGGTGCTGCACTATGAGGACAAGACCTATCTGAATACCCACGCTGACGCACTGAATGCTTTGAGCGGTAAGGTCTACCCACTGCCTTCTATGTATGATACTGTCCTGGAGTTTACCCGTCTGGGCGTACCTGCTGACAAGCAGGCGGAGTCCGGTCTCTATGGCTACGGCGTAGCGCCATCTACCACCGAAAACCGTTCCCAGCGCTTTACCTCCGGTACCGACTGCCCCTTCCTGATCGAGGAATTCCGCCAGACCCAATCCTTCCACAATGTTCTGGGCGACGCGCTGGGCATGGCACTGCCTCCCCAGTACCGTGAATATACCGGCGGCAGTACCTATACCCATAACGGCAAGGAATATCTGAAGGTGATCGGCGAGAGCTATGACGGCGAGGTTTACACCGGCCAGCTGCATACGGAGAACGGCACCCCCATCGTGGGCGAATGCACCACTGCCAGCGAGGCAGCCGGTCTGTTCCTGCCTGCCAACACCAAGAATAAGAATTACGATGAGGCCTTTAAGTTTGCTTCCTGGGTGGCAGGCCCCGAGGGTCAGAAGATCCTGGCCAAAGGTAATATGCTGATCCCCAATCACACCGCCTACGGTCTGAATGAGTACGCGGGTTCCCCGGACCGGCTGATCCCCAATATGTGGGCAGGCGCGTTTGTTGCCCAGAAGGCAGATATCGGTGACTATACCTATTTCACTTCTCTGACCTGGATCACCGAGTGGTCCGTCACCTTTAACAGCGATGTCCGTCAAGGCGAAATGACGCTCAGCGATTTCCTTGCTCAGAAGCAGAATGCGGCGGATACCGGCCTGAAGGGCATGAGACTGCGCATTAAGGGGAGATAACACATGATCCGGAGCCGTACAACTCCCGATACATTGCAAGGACGAAAGAAAAAATGGAAAAAAGAGCAGATCTTTGCCCTGGTGGTGGCCTGTCTGCCGTTGCTGGGCTTTGTGATCTTTAACGGTTTTCCGCTGATCATTTCCTTTGTCGGTCTGTTTTGCAATGTGGATCTTTACGACCTGACAAATATCCAATGGAACGATTTCGAGGGCTTCAAGTCCGTATTTATCCCCGGACATGCCTATGAGCTGTTCTATTTTGACCTGGCCAAGTATTTCTATAAGGCTGTGGTCATCACCCTGTGGATCGCGTCCACCCAGCTGATCACCCTGCTGATCGCTCTGTTCATCGGAACGCTCCTGCATGAGCGGCCCAAGGGCGCGAAGCTTTTTCAGATCCTGTTCTTTATTCCCTACATTTGCTCCACCGTCGCGGTGTCGCTGATGTGGAGATGGATCTTCAACTGGGAAGGCGGCATCCTCAATGCCATTCTCGGTACGGATATCCAATGGCTGCGGGATCCCAATACCATCACCTGGTGCATCATCATGGCCATCATCTGGCAGGCACCGGGCTACGGTATCGTGATGTACAAGGCCGCCTTTGCCAATATTAATCACAATCTGTACGAGGCGGCGCAGATCGACGGCGCCAATGCATGGCAGCGGTTCCGCAATGTGACGCTGCCGGGCATCAGCCCCACCACCTTTTTCCTGCTCCAGGCCGGTGCGGCAGCGGGTCTGCTGACCTATGACCTGGCTGCGCTGATCATTCCCGATGCCTGGGGCGTTCCCGGCGGCGTGGAATCCATGGGTCTGACGCTGGTGCGCCTTGTATACTATCTGATCACCAACTCCACCACCAGTGATGCCAACGGTGTCAGCTACATGGTGTCCTGTGCCTGTGTGATCAGCTGGCTACTCTTCCTGGTCACGGGCGTGCTCTCCATGATCATGTTCCGCCAGAGAGAAAAGAGCCTGGAGTAAGGGACGGTGAAGATCATGAAGAAAAAACTGACATTCGGAAGAGTTTTGATCGTCGCCGCGCTGGTAGCGTATACGGTGTTCCTGTTCTTCCCGCTGATCACGGTACTTATCACATCCTTTATCCCCAGCGAAGAGCTGGCAAGCAGCACCACATTCCTCTGGTGGTCTGAAAATATGAGCCTGGAGGCTTACAAGACCATCTTTCTGTACGACAGCTACATCGATATCGTGGGCGTGCCGGGCTTGCTTTTGGGCCTGTTCAATACCCTGTGGCTGACGCTGATCCCCCTGGTGGTAGGCCTGGTGGTCTCCGGTTTTTCGGCCTATGCTTTCTCCAAGATGGATTTTCCCTTTAAGGAGACCCTGTTTAAGTTCTCTGTGATCATCCGCTCCATCCCGCTGGGAGCCTTCGGCGTGATATCCTATGTGTTTTACTCAGCCATCGGCTGGACGGGAGAAAACGGTTTTCTGCCCCTGCTGATCCCCGGCATGTTCGGCGGCCTTGGTACCGTGTTTTTCCTGCGGCTGTTCTTCGACGGGATCCCCAATTCCCTTATCGAGGCAGCGACGCTGGACGGCGCAGGCTTCTTCCAGTGCTTTATGAAGATCATGGTCCCCCTGGCGAAGCCCGCGTTTATCGCCCAGTTCATCTTTGGCTTTGTGGGCGGCTACAACGGCTATATGGGGCCGATGCTTTACCTGCAGAATCAGCCGGAGTTTGTTACTCTGCAATTGTATCTGAGTGAGATCAACAGCCTGTTCCCCAATGTGGGCAGCGAGAATATCTACTGCGCGGCCGCGATCCTGGGCATGCTGCCCCTGGTCATCATCTATTGCTGCCTGCAAAAATACTTCATCGAAGGTGTTACGGCAGGCAGTGTCAAAGAATAAGTCGGAGGTGTCGACGGTGAAAACGATTCGAAGCATGAGCTTGCTTCTGGCATTGCTGATGCTGCTTTCCAGCACCTTGCTGGCAGGCTGCGAAAGAGCCCAGAAGCATTATGAGGTGCCGAATTATCAGGGCATCGTGCAGGAGGGTCAGACACGGACGGACTTTAACAAGGAACTGTATTACCGCAATGATAAGCAGGCCAATTGTCCCGATCCGTTCGTGCTGGACAATACCGCCCGGGACGGCTATTACTATCTGTACGGCACGGAAGGCTCTGTTTTCTGCTACCGGTCCAAGGACCTGATGGACTGGGAGCCGGTGGGCAATGCCCTGGACAATATGGACTATGCCGTTCCCGGCGGACTTACGGAGGTGCGCCGGGCGACCTGGAAGCAGATCTGGGCCCCGGAGGTGGTCTATGACCCGGAAGAAAAGCTGTATTATCTGTTCTTCAGCGCCACACCGGAGGAGGACAGCTCTGTAAAAGTAGGGCAGGGTGTGGAAAAGGGCGACGGCTATGAGCTGATGATGGTGGCCGTCTCCCTGTATCCGGATCATGGCTTCCGTCTGGTCAACTTCCGGGATGCGGAAAGCTGCGGCGAAGAAAACCTGCATACCTATAACACAAAGGCCGGCACCAAGGACAGCAAGGGCAATTATGTTCCTGCCTACCCCCATTACTATGCCAAGTATCTGTTCTTTGACCCGGCACAGTACCGAGCCTTCTCTGATGCCAACGGCGGCTACCGCGGTGCCCCCTACGGCGGCTATGAGGGCGGCATTGATCCCCATCCTTATGTGGATGCAAACGGCGATAAGTACCTGTTCTGGGTGGACAGCACCGGCGCGGACCGGCTTTGCGTTGTAAAAATGGAAAACTGGCTGAAGCCGGATTGGTCTACTGCCACAGTAGTTACCTACCATACCTACTATACGGTAGAGGATTGGCAGGCAGCTCAGCGGGGAGAAAGCGTGGAGCTGGTCTCCTATGAGCTGGAGGATGTGCGGATCAACGAAGGCCCCGCGGTGATCGCCCACAACGGCAAGTACTATCTGACCTTCTCTGTGGGCCGCTACAGTGACAACTCTTACCAGGTGGCACAGGCGGTGGCCGATAGTGTGATGGGGCCTTACCGCAAGCTGACAGCTGCGGAGGGCGCGATCTTAATGTCCGGTGAGGCTGCCGGCAGCCAGGAGGTGTCCGGTACCGGTCACCATGCCTTCATTACTGTGGGCGAGAAGCTGTACATGATCTACCACCGGCACAATGACTTTACCGTGGCCGGTGCGGCAAGAAACCCGGGCATCGATGAGGTCAAGTGGATCACCGTCAAGGATAAGGACGGGAACGACCTGGATGTGATGTACGCCAACGGCCCCACTTGCACTCTGCAGCCCCGGCTGGAAGGCTTCTCCAAGTATGTCAATATCGCGGGTGAAGCAACTGTCACCGGCAGTGAGGATACCCGGTATCTGACCGACGGCCTGCTGTCCATTTACAAGTACGCGGATGCGGACTTCGAACAGTATGTGCAGGAGACCGCCATCTCCGAGACCACCACCTTTACACTGGACTTTGCGGAAGCGCGGACGGTGCGGGCCATCATGGTCTACAATTCCAAGATGGAATACTCCGCTTTCACCCGCATCTCCCGCATTGAGCTGGTGTGTGAGGAAGAGGGCAAGGAAGTCATCCGGTTTATCAAGGAACTTCCGCTGAGCCCGGAATATTATCTGGCAAACGATTACGACGGCTCCATCCACTATGTGACGCCCGGCGCAGCGATCCACACGGAATTTGACGAGCTGAATGTGAAGACCATCCGGATCACCGTGGAAGTGCCGGAAGGACAGGAAACTGTCGGCATTTCCGAGATCCGCGTTCTGGGTAAATAAGGAGGGGTTACGATGGAAAAAACAAAACGGTTGACCCCTAAGCGCATCGTGCTGCTGGCGGTGGTGCTGGCTTTGGCGGTGGCGCTGACTCTGCTGGGGCTCTGGCTGGCCCGGGAATTCTCCGGCGGCATCCATGAGATCCTCGCGGAGGAAGAGTACACCTATGTCAATCCCGATGAGACCAAGGCGCAGACGGATCCGGGCATGAGGATCGACGGTGTGCTGGATGAGGAAGTTTATCAGGAAAGCAACTGGCTGCACCTGCAGAATAATGACGGCGGCAACAATGTCAACATTGCCATGACCAGCCATTTTGGCGAGCAGGGTATGTATTTCGTCTTTGATGTGACGGAGAGCGTTCCCATCTATGTGAATCTGGACCGCGCGCCCTATTTGAACAGCTGCATAGAATTGTATCTGATCCCGCCGTATCTGTCGAAACTGCAGGATAACAGCATGTTTGAGATCGATCTGCTGCCCACAGGAGATATGATCTTCAAGAAGAGCAACGGCAAATACGGCTACGAAAATGTTGCCAGCACGGATGATATCATGGCCTGCCTGGGCGCGGTCACCAAGGGTGGCCCGGTCAATACCCCGGAGTGCTACGGATACGCTCTGGAGCTGTTCATCCCCTGGGACTATATGCGGTGGCTGGGGATCGATGTGGCTGCCATTCAGGATGGCTTTGTATATATCAATCCCGCCCACATCACCTCCAATAATTATACCGGCACGGATAACAATCTGGACCGCTACTGGTATCACTACGCCCAGCAGCTGGGCGCGGACTTTGCCGATGTTCCCCAGTATTTCCGCTTTAACGGCGAAGGTATCATGGGCACATCCCCGCTTAACCTGGAAAACGGTGAGCATCACACCTTCACCGGCGGTACAGGTGTCCTGCCGGGCATGAAGACCCCGGTCACCGTCACTCCGGCGGAGGGCTATGCACTGACCTCTGTCCTGTTGGATGGGCAGGAGCAGCTGCACAATGTGGATTTCGGTGAGGACGGAAGCGTAACACTGTGGATCCGGGGCACCGGCGTTTCCCAGACGGTTACCGCCCGGACGGAGGCGATCTCCGAAGGGAAAAAGACCCTGCGGGGTAAACTGCGGGTGAGCGGTATCCTCAGCGAGGTGCTGCCCGGCACGCTGGTCACCTATACAGGCCCCCTGGGCGAAAAGCCCGTGGAGCTGGATGCCGAGGGCAACTTCGAGCTGAAGGATCTGGATCAGGGCTACTATGTGCTGAAGGTGGAGAAGGAAGGTTATTCCACCTTTACCCGAAGCATCTGTCTGAACCGGGATGTCTATACGGAGCTGACGCTGAAGGCACCCGTGTTTTATACCACCCGGGGTGCCTGCTGGATCCTGGAAGAGGAAAGCTTTGGCATCCTTTATAAGACAGGCGGCGCAGGCCATGTGATGAGCCACGCTTCCTACAATGATTTTACCTTTGAGACCTACATCAAGTATGACCCGGAGCTTGCCAAGCAGAGCGATGACGACAATCATTTGCAGCAGCGTTCCGGTATTCGGATCCTGTTCAGCAACGGAAAGTACTGGCATATTGATCTGATGCTGGAAAACGGCCAGTATGTGGTCCAGTACGCAAAGCACGCGGGAAAGGATTCCATCTTCAACTGGCGAAATGTGCATGCGCTGACCCAGGAACAGATCAATAAGTACACCAGCCCTGAAGGTATCAAGCTGACGGTCATGCGTCAGGAGAATCGTGCCGCGATCTGCCTCGACGGCAAGATCCTGTTCGTGGAGGAGCTGCCCAAGGAATACGCTTCCCTGACTGCCCAAATGGGCATGGAGGCATGGATCGCCAACAGCACCGTTATGAAGGTGCCCTTCAGCATCAAGCCCAGTGCTGCGGTGGAAAAAGTACCCGGCGCTATCTTCAACGCAGCGCAGACCTGGGATATCTCCTCCCAGCACCAGGGTATCGTTCGAAAGACCGGCGTGGCGGGCAACACTACCTGGCTGGAATCCGTTATCAACTGCAACGATGTGACCACCACGGCAAGAGACCTGTCCCCTAACACCGGTGATTATTCCATGATCTATATCTTCCGGTTCTCCAACGGCGAGCAATTCCGTGTGCGGCTGAACCATACGGATACCGACGGAAAGTACCGCATCCAGTCCATGGCCGGAAGTACCGTGTTCGATGCCTGGAGAAACCACTATACGCTTACTGATCAGCAGGCCGCGAAGGTCATGGGCAAGGGCATCTCCTACCGGGTGCTGGTTTCCGGCACCACGGCCCATGTGTTCCTGGATGGCGAAGCGGTCTGCACCTATGACCTGTCCAAGGTGGTGGCTACCGGCAAGCCCAGCGGCATCGAGAAGGCCACGGTGAAGATCGCTCTCCGCCTGGACGGCAATCTGAACAAGACCACCGAGATCCCCTTCAAGCTGGCAAGCACCGCGTCTGATCCTCAGACGCCCACCCAGCCGGAAGAGCCGGAGGAACCGGATGAGCCTGTGGATCCTGAGAAGAGAGTGGAGTTCGTGATCCCTCAGCTGGCCAACGGAACGGTCAAGACCGTCAAGGCTGAGTATGCGGTGGGAAGCAAGGTCACCCTGGCGGTCACACCTGCCGCCGGCTATGTCCAGAAGTTGACCATCAACGGTAAGCCTCTGATGCTGGACTGGAAGACCAACACCTATACCTTCATCGCCACTGAGAAGCGCTATGAGATCACCGGTAGCTTTGTGCAGGCGCTGAGCTGGAAGCCTGCCGATGCAGGCAATGTCAGATTTGATCTGAGCAACCAGGGCCATAATGTGATCAATGTCTACTATCCCAATGATACCAGCTCCTGGTGGGCGGATATTGACGGCGAATACAGCGCCTTCACCGTGAAAGCGAAGAACTATCTGTCTGTTGAGGACAGTAAGGAGGGCAATGGCAATACCGGCTTCGCCGTCGCACTGCGCATGACCCTGAGCAACGGCAAGAATTACGCTTTCCGTATCTTCAATGACAAGGGCACCTATGCCTGTGACTATTACGGCGCCACCGGCTCCGCTACCGGTTGGGGCGGCTGGAGCAACATCCATTCCTACGCAAGCCAGATCAACGGCGATGGTGTGGACTTCAAGCTGGAGCGCATCAATGCCAATACTCTGCAGATCTCCCTCAACGGTACTGTGATCTTTACCTATACCATGGAGGGCGTTACCGCAAACGACAAGGTCGTTTCCGTGGGATTGTGCCACTACGGCAACAAGGGCGTGAAGATCGAAGTGCCTTTCGTGCTGGCAAAGTAAGACGGCGAAATCTGAATGATTCGTGATCCCCGGCAGCCTCTCATCGGGATAAATTCGGAGGCTGCCCCAAAATAAGAAAATAGCAGGAGGAAAAACTATGAAAAACTATCGTAGAACCCTCGCACTGGTTCTGACCGTGATTCTGGCGGTTTGCATGTTTGCTTTGCCGGTTATGGCTGCAACGCAGACCACAGACGGATTGGAACTGACTTTGACCACGGATAAGGCGGAATACGCCGCCGGCGAGAAGATCGAAGCAACTCTGACGGTGAAGAATACCACCCAGGCGGCTATCGAGAATTTGCTGGTAAAGCATACGGTTCCCCAGGGCTTTGACGCCGTGGGCGGCACTGTGGAGGATATGATCCTCTCTTTGGCAGCAGGCGAGAGCGCAGCGGTGACTGTGGAACTGGCCGGTGACTTTGTCCCCAAGACCGGCGATCATGGGATCCTGGCTGTGGCTGTGGTGATGGGCCTGTCTGCCATCGGCCTGGTGTATCTGGGCGCACGGGATGCCAAGGTGCGCAAGAGCGTGCTCAGCGTATTCCTGTGCTGCGTGATGCTGGGCGGACTGACTGTGAGCGTCAGCGCCGCTTCCCTCGCGGAAGGCATTACTGTCAGCAGCACGGTGAAGATCGATGGCCATACTATGCCTGTCAGCGCCGTCGTCAAGCAGCTGGAGGGAGACTTCGGACAGGTGGTCATCGACGAGCTGACCAACGGCACAGTGACCTCTGACAAGAAGTACTACGAGATCGGCGAGACCGTCACCCTTACTGTGTCTGCTGACCGGGGGTACAGCCAGAAGCTGTATATCAACGGTGAGCCTTTGATGCTGGATTGGAAGAACAATACCTACACTTTCACCGCTACTGAGGCCCGTTATGAGATCAGCGGCAGCTTTGTGGAGGAACTGAGCTGGACGCCTGCTGATACCAGCAATGTCAGATATGATCTGAACAACCAGGGTCACAATGTGATCAACGTCTACTATCCCAATGATACCAGCTCCTGGTGGGCGGATATTGACGGCGAATACAGTGCCCTCACCGTGAAAGCGAAGAACTATCTGTCCGTTGAGGACAGTAAGGAGGGCAATGGCAATACCGGCTTTGCCGTCGCACTGCGCATGACCCTGAGCAACGGCAAGAATTACGCTTTCCGTATCTTCAATGACAAGGGCACCTATGCCTGTGACTATTACGGCGCCGCCGGCTCCGCTACCGGTTGGGGCGGCTGGCAGAACATCCATTCCTACGCAAGCGAGATCAACGGTGAGGGCGTGGACTTCAAGCTGGAGCGTACCAACGCCAATACTTTGAAGATCTCTGTCAATGGTACTGTGATCATCAGCTATACCATGAACGGCGTTACCGAAAATGACAAGGTCGTCTCCGTCGGCCTGTGCCACTACGGCAACAAGGGTGAAAAGGTCGAGATACCCTTTACGCTGGCAAAGCAGGACGGCGAGATCGCCATTCCTGTGACCGTGACCATCCCCACGCTGCAGAACGGCACCGTGACCGCCGACAAGGGAAGCTACGATGTGGGCGATACCGTCACTCTGACCGTGACTCCCGCGGAAGGCTACAGCCAGAAGCTGTATATCAACGGAGAGCCTGTGATGCTGGATTGGAAGACCAATGCCTATAGCTTTGTGGCAACGGAAACCTCCTACACCGTCACCGGCAGCTTCGTGCCCGGCCTGGACCTGGTCGCCTCTGACGCAGGCAGATGGGACAGTGCCAACCATGCCCACGGTATCCTCAATGCCTACTATCCCGTAAATAACGATGCCTGGTTCATGGATTTCAAGGGTGAGTATGCATCCCTCACCGTGAAGGCCAAGAACTATCGCTCCATCGAAGACAGCAAAGATGGTGTCGAAGGCAGTGTGGGCTACGCAGTGATCCTGCGTGTGACCCTGGACAACGGCAAGGTCTTTGCGTTCCGTATCTACAATGACAAGGGCACCTATGCCTACGCATGGTACGGTGGCGGCGGCTCCGTTACCGGCTGGGGCGGCTGGAAGAATATCCACAGCGCCTATGCGGATGCTTTCCAGGGCGACGGCGTGGACTTCAAGCTGGAGCGCATCTCCGGCAATCAGCTGGCTCTGTCCCTTAACGGAACTGTCGTGGAGACCTATACCATGTCCGGTGTGACCGGCAGCAACAAGGTCGTATCCATGGGCATCCAGCACAACGGCAACAAGGGCGAGAAGGTGGAGATCCCCTTCAAGCTGACCACCCAGGAAGGTGAGCTGGTCACTCCCGTGACCCTGACGCTCCCCACGACCCAGAACGGCACCGTGACCGCTGACAAGGGCAGCTACATCCTGGGCGATACGGTCACCCTGACCGTTTCTCCCGCCGCAGGCTACTACCAGAAGCTGTATGTCAACGGCCAGCCCCTGCTGCTGGATTGGAATACCAATACCTACAGCTTTGTGGCAACGGAAACCACCTACAACATCACCGGCAGCTTTGAGGCGGATGCGGGTATGAAGCCCTTTGACGCAAGCAGATGGAACCTCAGCAATCAGGCCCACGGCGTGATCAATACCAAGTATAACGCATCCCATGGCAATGAATCCTGGTGGCTGGATATCGAGGGCGAGTACACTTCCTTTGCCTGTACGCTGAAGAATTACCGGCCCGTGAGCGAAAGCTATGACGGTGTCAGTGGCGTCCCGTTCAGAGCGGTCATTCGTATGACCTTCAGCAACGGAAAGAACTACGCGTTCATGATCTGGGTCGACGGGAGCCAGAGATACTGCTATAACCGTTGTGATTACAGCGGATCTTCCTCCGGCAGCGGCGGTGCATGGCGCAATATCAACGAAAAGGATCCCGCCGGAGCGGCGCTGTTCAACACCACCGGCGCGGAATTCAAGATCGAGCGTGTCAGCGGCAATCAGCTGAAGCTGACCGTTAACGGTACTGAGATGGAGACCTTTACCATGGCGGAGACCGGCGCGGATGCCAAGGTGGTCTCTGTGGGTATGCGCCTGTACGGCAATCCCGACAAGGATATCCGGATCCCCTTTAAGCTGGCCTGATCCGGCATACATACCAAGATAAGAAAAGGGGCGGCCCTGCCGCCCTTTTTTCCAAAAGACACCGCTGAAAAATGCTTTTTGTGATACTACGGAAGGTGTTTTTCAGCGATGCCGAAGGATGAAACTATGCGGCAAATAAGGAGAATGGCAATGACAAGATGGAGAAGGATCCAATATCAGCCCAATCTTCCTCTGGGAGCGGATGGCAAGCATGTCACCGCCTGCCCGGAGCATATTGAACTGTCCAAAAACGCGGCCAAGGAAGGCATGGTGCTGCTGAAGAACGATGGCAAGCTCCTGCCCTTTTCCAAGGGCACCCGGCTGGCACTCTTCGGCATCAGTACCTTCGACTATGTCAAAGGCGGCGGCGGAAGCGGCGATGTGACGGTGGAATACGAGGTGGATCTGTATGAGGGCTTCCGAAAGCTGAATGGCTATGTGGAGCTTTCTGAGGAGCTGGCGGATTTCTATCGCGCCTATATCCGCCGGATCTGCGACACCTTTTACTGGCCCGGACAGAAACCCGAACCTCAGCTGCCGGATGACCTGTGTCAGCGGATCAGAGCATACACAGATACCGCGGTGATCTCTGTTTCCCGTCTTTCCGGCGAGGGCTGGGACCGGGATCTGAAGGGACATCCGATGTATGAGGAGGGGGACTTTTGCCTGTCCGGTGCGGAACGGGCAATGGTGGAGCAAGTAAAGAAATACTTTCCCAAGATCGCCGTGGTGCTGAATGTGGGCGGCATGGTGGATACGCAGTGGTTCTGCCACGATGACGCTATCCAATCCGTGCTGCTGGCCTGGCAGGGCGGCATGGAAGGCGGCACCGCCGCGGCGGAGCTGCTTTGCGGCTTTGGCAATCCCTGCGGCAAGCTGGTGGATACCTTCGCCAAAAAGCTGGAGGACTATCCGTCCACCGAGGGCTTCCACGAATCTGATGCCTATGTGGACTATACCGAGGATATCTATGTGGGCTACCGCTACTTTGAGACCATCCCCGGCGCTCGGGAAAAGGTCAATTATCCCTTCGGCTACGGTCTTTCCTATACGGAGTTTGCCTGGAAGGTCCTTTCTGCCGGGCAGGTCGGCGATCATATCCGTCTGCAAGTCGAGGTGGCGAATGTGGGTGACCGGGCCGGCAGGGAGGTCATCCAGGTCTATGCAGCCGCGCCTCAGGGAAAGCTGGGCAAGGCCGCGAGAAGCCTTGTTGCCTATCAAAAGACCGACCTGCTGCAAAGCGGGGAAAGCCAGTGCCTGACGCTGGAATTTCCTATTGCGTCCATGGCCTCCTATGACGATCTGGGCAAGCTTGCCCAGTCTGCCTATGTGCTGGAAAAGGGCGAGTATCACTTCCATGTGGGCACCTCCGTACGGGAGACGGTGGAGCTGGACTATGTATACACCCTGGACGAGGACATGGTCACAGAGCAGCTTTCTGCCAAGCTCGTTCCTCACCAGCTGAAGCATCGTCTGCGCTCTGACGGAAGCTATGAGGCGCTGCCCATGACGGAACAGCAGAAGGAAGCGCCGGATGGGCTGCCCATCCAGACCCAGGAGGAGCTTCAAGGGGTGTACCCGGTTACCCGCAGCCAATCGACTCGGCCCCGGGAATGGGACCGGCGGGATATCCACTGGTTTGACCAGGTGGCAGAGGGGAAAGTATCCCTGGAGGAATTCATGGCGCAGCTGTCCGATGAGGATCTTTGCTATCTGGTTTGCGGTCAGCCCAATACGGGCGTTGCCAACACCCAGGGCTTTGGCAATCTGCCGGAGTTTGGCGTGCCCAATGCCATGACCTCCGACGGCCCTGCCGGCGTTCGCATCCGGCCGGAGTGCGGCATATACACCACGGCCTTCCCCTGTTCCACGCAGTTGGCCAGCTCTTGGGATCCAGAGCTTGCCTATGCGGTGGGTCAGGCCGGTGCCAGAGAGCTGAAGGAAAACAATTTGGCCGCCTGGCTGACGCCTGCGGTGAATATCCACCGAAATCCTCTGTGCGGCAGAAATTTTGAGTATTATTCGGAAGATCCCCTGCTGGCAGGCTCTATGGCCGCCGGCTTTGTCCGGGGCATTCAATCCCAGAGGGTATCCGCCTGCGTGAAGCATTTTGCTTTGAACAACAAGGAGACCAACCGCAAGAACAGCGATTCCCGTGTGTCGGAGCGTGCTGCCCGTGAGATCTATCTGAAGCCCTTTGAGATCATTGTCAAGACGGCGGATCCCTGGTATGTGATGAGCTCTTATAATCTCATCAACGGCTGCAGAGCATCGGAATGCGGCGAGCTGCTGGAGGATATCCTCAGGCAGGAGTGGGGCTTTGGCGGCATGGTAAGCACCGATTGGCACACCTACTCGGAGCAGTACAAGGAGATCAAGGCGGGCAACGATCTGAGGATGCCCGGCGGTTTCCCGCAGCGGCTCCTGCAGGCTATGGAGCTGGGTCTGATCACCCGTGAGCAGATCGAGGTAAGCGCCAAACGGATACTGGATGTCATTCTGCGCCTGGAGTAAGTGCATAAATATACCCCCCTGACGCGGCCGTGATTAGCTGCATCAGGGGGGCTTTGCTTATGATGGGTCTGCTCCGGGGTTATTCACCCACGGCTTTGTTGGTCAGCATGGTCTTGATCATTTTCAGCATGTTGGGCTTGCCCATATGGGTGGGCTTCTCGCCCATGATCAGCACACGCTTTTGATTCGTGTCCGATGCGATCCAGGTGGGCAGCGCCGCTGCCTTGTTGGGGTCGCCGGTGCGGACGAAGTTGCACAGATAGTCCACCATCTGCCTGCTCAGAGCATAGTCCTTTTCTTCCATGGGGCGCCAGCAGTTATCCAGCGTTCCAAACCAGTACCACAGATCGGAGGAGTGCCAGGCGCCGTTGTCATCGCCGGGGAGCATCCGGTCAAAATACCAGGTGTAGCTGGGCTTTTCCCGCTTGGCGATCCACTTGCGGGTCATGCTCTGGAGGATGGGGGGTGCCATATCATGGCTGGTGGAGCCGGCCATGTAAGGGATGTCCTTGGGGGTGGCATTGCTCACAGAGAACCGGCCGTCCTGCACGGGGAATGTAGCGGCGGTACCGCCCTTGATCTCCTTTTTCCACTTCTGCCAGGCTTCAAACAGCTGCTGAGGCGGCAGGGCGCGGAACTGCTCCAGAGTCTCGCAGCCGCAGCGGGCCATCACTTCCTGCCAGAAGGCGCAGGAACTTTCCAGGCTGCTGGAGAGCATTCCGCCCAGACCGCAGCCGCTGGACATGACTGCCTTATGGAACAGACCGTCGGTCAGAGGACTGCTGCACTGCAGCTGCACGCTGGCGGCACCGGCGCTTTGACCCATGTTGGTGATGTTGTCGGGGTCACCGCCAAAGGCGGCGATGTTGTCCTTTACCCAGCGGATGGCGGTCAGCTGGTCATACAGGCCGTAGTTGCCGGTGAAGCCCGCCTCCTCCTGCAGCTGAGGCAGGCACAAAAAGCCCATGGGGCCAAGGCGGTAATTCAAGGTGACGCCGATGATGCCCTGGGCGGGCCACACCGGGCCGTCGAAGTGCTTCTCATGGCCGCAGCCACCGGTGAAGCCGCCGCCGTGTATGTAGACCAGCACCGGCAGCTTATCCGCTTCCTTGGCATTTTCGGGGGTAAAGACATTCAGAAACAGGCAATCCTCGTCGTAGGTGTAGGTCTCGCCTTTGCGGAATTCGTTGTAGTAGAAGACCTTCTTCAGGTTTTCTTCCTCATTGTAGAAGGCACGGGGCTGGTAGGAGCAAGCACCGTACCGGGTGGCATCGTATACGCCTTCCCAGCCGGTGACCTGCTTGGGATATTCCCAGCGGCCGGCGGTGGCATAGCGGATGCCCTTATAGGCCACCGTGCCGGGAACGCGGCCGGCACAGCCCTGCAATGCACCGCAGGGGGTATGAACGATATAATCCATAACTTTGATCCTTTCCTATAAAAATACGGGAAAATCAGCGGCACAGCAAAGACCGTGCCGCTGAAAGCAAAAGTTTAGGGGATCTCAGGACCCTCGACGGCGGGAGCGGCAGTCTTCTTGGCGGCCATCTTTTCCCGGATCTCGGGGGTGATGTTCCAAACGAACTTAAAGGCAGCCCAGGAGCCCAGGATAAACAGAGCGGGAACCAACACGCACAGGATCTTGAAGCCGAAGACGGTGCTTGCGCTCTGCACATCCAGCTTGGGCTGGTAGCCCACCCAATCCAGGGCAAAGAAGCTGATGCCCAGACCGACGGTCTGGCCGATGCGGCGGGACAGATTGAAGGTGCCGTAGATGGAGCCTTCGGTGCGCTTGCCGGTGATCAGATCATTGTAATCGATGGCTTCACCCACCAGACCCCACTGCATCTGAATGGAGACCATGGCAAAGCCGGAGCCGATGCCCAGGATCACGCCGTGGACCAGGGGACCCACATCCATTACCAGATGCATACCGAACAGAACAGCGCAGATGGCACCGCCGATGAGCAGGGTGATGCGGATGACCTTCTCCAGACCCATCTTCTTACACATGAATGGCACCAGGACCATAGAACCCATCATAAAGGGAGCAGACAGGGCTGAAGCCAGGGTCTTATAAGTAACATCATGGTAAACGGCGGAGTACATGTAGCCAAACCAATGCTTCTTGGTCAGGCTGGTCTTCGGTGCGTTAGACATGGAAGTGTCCTCCTAAACTCATTTTCTTAATAGTGTCCCAGCTTTGGGATTCTACGGATATTTTACAAAACTATGAATGCAAAGTAAATTGCTATTATTGCATAAAACCTTGCGAAAGCTGCAAATGTGTGGTAGAATACTACAAAAATCGTGTTTACACGGAGGTGTATTTTGTGAAATTAAGTAATTTGCGGCAGCTGACCCAGAATGTTCCGGATCTCCAGGGGCCTGCGCTGCAGCAGTGGCTGCAGGAGCAGCTGAGCAGCATGGGCATGGATCCCAGCACCATTTATCAAGAGCTGGAGATGACCTCCAGGTATGTGGATACGCACAGGGACATCAGCTACTCCAATGCGCAGCTGCAGCTGCACAGCCATGCTTTCTATGAGCTTCTGTTTTGCTGCAACAGCTGCGGCGCGGAATATCTGGTGGGATCCCAGCGCTACCGGCTGCAGGAGGGGGATGTGATCTTCGTGCCGCCGGGGGTCAGCCATCGGCCGCTGCTGCCGGAGAGGCTGGAAAAGCCCTATGAGCGCTATGTTCTGTGGCTGAGCCAGGAGTTTATGGACCGATATGCCAATCTTTTTCCCTACCCCTTTACGGAAAAGCAGGCCCAGCCCAGCATGCTTCGTGGGGACCGGGCCACCCGGGCAAAGCTGGGAGAACTGTTCCTGGCCGGGATCCGGGAAGCGTAGCAGCGCTCTGACGGATGGGAATCGGTGGTGGTGGGCAACACGATGCAGCTGCTGACCTATATCAAGCGGGCAACGGATGCACGCACCGCGGCCATGCCGGCAGAGAAGCCGGAGCTTCTGGACAGGATCACCGCATATATCGAGGAAAATTTCAGCCGTGGCCTTACCGTTGGAGAGGTGAGCGGAAAATTCTATGTCAGCAGCAGTACTGTCAGCCATCTGTTCCGCCATAAGCTGGGGGTGAGCTTTTACCGCTATGTAACGCAGCGCCGGCTGATCGCCGCGAAAACACTGATCGAGCAGGGGGAATTGTTGGAAAATGTAGCGAATCAAACGGGATTTTTGGACTATTCCGGATTTTATCGGGCTTTCAAGCAGGAATTTGGCATCTCGCCACGGCAGTATCGAAAGCTCTGCGCCGACACGGCGCAAAAGCATCTGACAGAGAAGTGAAGCCGGCAGCAAGCAAAAATGAAGTAAAGAAGAGGCGGATTTCCCTTGACTTTTCCGGCTGGAGTGATATAATGTATGATGTTTCAAGGTATCGTCAAAGGCCGGTTTTACGGCAAATGGGGGTATCCCCATTTCCGTGGATAGAGTATCCACGGAATGAGCCTTTGACATACCAAAATTGGATTTAGGAGGAAATAAGCAATGACAAGCAAGAAGAACACCAACAAGGCACTGTTCAGCTCTGTGATCGCACTGATCCTGTGCTGCTCCATGCTGGTTGGCACTACCTTCGCATGGTTCACCGACGAAGTGGTTACCGGCATGAACACCATCGCAGCTGGCAATCTGGATGTTGAGCTGCTGGCTGACGGCGAGCAGGTCAAGACAGATACCCCTCTGTTTGAACTGCCTGCACCCAATCTGTGGGAGCCCGGTGTGGTTGCCTACGAAAACCTGCAGGTTGCCAACGTTGGTACCCTGGCACTGAAGTATCAAATGACACTGAACTTTGGTAACGAGAACAACCTGAACGGCCACAAGCTGTCTGAGGTTCTGCAGGTCGCCGTCATCGACAAGATTGCAGACGGCGCTGACCGCGATACTGTTCTGGCTGCTGCTGAGGCAGCTGTCGCAGCTTCCGGTAAGGACGCCAGCCTGAGCAACTTTTACCTGACCGGCGAACTGGAAGCCGGCAAGAGCAGCGACGAGCAGACCGTCGTTATCTTCTGGGCACCCAATGACAATGCTGTTGACAATCTGTACAACGCAAACAACGGTCAGGTTACTTCTGACGGCAAGCCTCTGCACATTGAGTTTGGCATCAACCTGCAGGCTACCCAGAAGATGTCCGAGAGCGACTCCTTCGGCCCGGATTATGACTCTCTGGCAAGCGCATGGGATGGCATCGTCGGTGAAGTTCCTGAAGTGGATGAGAACGGTGTGATTACCCTGACCACCGGTGCAGAGCTGGCAGCTTTTGCTGCTTCCGTTAATGACGGTACCAGCTACTCCGGCAAGACTGTGAAGCTGGGCGCTGATATCAACCTGGGTGGAAAGGCCTGGGCGCCTATCGGTGCTTGCAACAGCGCTGCCTATTTCCAGGGTACTTTCGATGGCCAGGGACATACCATTTATAATCTGAGCGTGGATAAGTCCAGCGATGGCTATCAGTACAGCACCGCTGGCCTGTTTGGCTGGATCGATGCAGGTGCAGCAACCATCAAGAATGTCAATCTTGAGAACGCTACCGTTATGGGCAGCCACTGGGTTGGTGCTCTGGTAGGTTACATGACCGGCACAGTTGAAAACTGCTCCGTTAATAACTCTACCGTTATGGGCTTTAATGTCAATAACGAGGCAAATGGCGACAAGGTCGGCGGCCTGGTTGGTTACATGAATAGCGGTGCAGGCAAGCTGGACGGCAACACCGTTAAGAATACCAAGATTTCCGGCTATCGCGATGTTGCTGGCTTGGCCGGTGCTGTTGCCACAACCAATACTGTGACCAACAATAAGGTCGAGAATGTTGAAATCACCTACAGCAACGCCCATGTTGGCAAGATTGTCAGCACCAAGACTGCGGTTACGGTAGATGAAACCAATACTGCTACCAATGTGACCATCACCCGCGTGATCATCGCATATACTGTTGCAGAATTGAATGAAGCTCTGTCTGCACTGTCCGGCGATGCACTGAACACCGATGCCGTCCTGCAGAACTGCGACGAACCCAGCGGTGTTGTGAAGATTCCTGGCGACTATACCGGCACCCTGACTCTGAAGGATTCTGCCGTCGCTTCTGTACAGGCTGCTGGCGCAGCAGACCTTGTGATTGTCGGCAATGTTGCGGTTAAAGCAACTGAGGAAGGTATGTCTGCTATCACCGGCACCAAGCTGAATATTGCAGGTAACGGCAACCTGACCGCTATTGCAGAGGGTAATCATGCATACGGTATCGGTGGTGACGAGACTGCTGAGATCAACATTAAGGATGTCCACATTGTGGATGTCAAGGGTGGTCATGTGAAAGCGGCTATCACTGATAATAACTACGGTAAGAATGAACCCGAAGGCGGCGCAGCTATTGGTTCCGGTAAGGACGGCGCTGTGATCACTCTGAACAATGTGACTATTGACAATGCTCAGGGCGGTTCCAAGGCAGCCGGTATCGGTGCACGCTTCCACACCGGTCTGACTGTTAACATCCAGAATTCCACCATCAAGAACGTGGAAGGTGGCACCTCTTCTGCAGGTATCGGCGGTTCCCGTATGACTAAGCACGAATCCGGCGATACGCAGAATATTACGATCAATATCACCAATTCCAGAATCAATGCCAAGGGTGGCGATTTTGCTGCAGGTATTGGCAGCGGCTACAACACATATTGCTCTGGTGTGTCTCCCACTCCCGTTATCTCCGTAACGATTGATGCTGCTTCCAACATCACCGCTCAGGGCGGTTTGCTGGGTGCCGGTATCGGTACCGGTCACAATGCCCTCGGCTTCGTTGGCAACATTGCCTGCGATACTTCCAATGTGAAGGCTGGCAGCAGCGAAGATCCTTCCTGGTGCTGCTGGGGCAACCCCACCACTACCGCTGAAGATGTCGGCCTGGGTGTTTTGAGCATTAAGAACTTCCCCGATAAGTTTGGCACTTATGTGAACAACGCAGACGAGCTGGCTCAGAAGGTTGCCGAGGGTGCAACCAACCTGTACCTGGCTGACGGTGTTTATGAGAACATCACTGGCTGTAAGGGTAAGACTCTGACCATTAATGGCTCCAAAAACGTGATTCTGAAGGTTAAGAACGAGGGCGAAGACGGCTGTGACTATGACTTCGGCCCGAGTGGAGCCAATCTTGGCGACATCACCTTTAACGGCGTAACCATCGATACCACCGCAAACACCGGTAACTACAAGGGCTACGCTTACATGAAGGGTACCTTTAATGATTGTACCTTTGTAGGCGCATACAGCCTGAATAATGCCAACGATTACGCATTCAACCGCTGCACCTTCGACTTCAAGAACGGCTACTTCTGGACTTGGGGCGCCAACAGCGTTACCTTCGACGGTTGTACCTTCAACGGCAACAGCAAGGCTATCCTGGCTCATGGCTATGCATCCACTGTGATCACCATCAAGGACTGCACCTTTGCCGCTACTGAGAAGGGCTACACCGGCGCCGGCGATAACACCGCTGCTGTGGAGATCGATCCCGCAGGCACCAACACCTATACCATCAACTTTATCGGCGAGAACACCGTTACCAGCAGCTATGCTGGCTTGACTCGCGTGAAGGATGGTAGCACCGGCCACACCATCACTGGTCTGAACTAATTCGCAACAAATGATATCCGCAACCACCCAACCCCTCGGGGTTGGGTGGTTCTTTTTTGTTCCCGCAGGGGAGGGCATATGCGGCGGGAGCAACCAGCGCACGCCTTGCCTCCCTCGTTTTGAGGGAGGTGGCTTCGCCGCAAGGCGAAGACGGAGGGAGTTAACTCCCCCAGTCGAATTGCCTAAATTCGGCAATTCGACAGCCCCCTCACAACGAGGGGGCCAAGATGGGATTATCGTAGGGGAGGGTCTTGACCCTCCCTGAACCTTACGGGAAGGATTTGTAAAAATCGACGCAACCTTAAAAGAATATGTCATTCCGAGGACGGCTATGCCGTCCGTGGGAATCTCCCGGCAAAATGTCACCTCTCCATCGGTACTCATGTAGCCGCATAATTGTACCGGGAGATTGCCACGGGTGCAAAGCACCCTCGCAATGACAAACCTTTGGTGCGCTGCCCTCGTAGGGGACGGGTTTCCCGTCCCGTATGCGGGAGGCGGAACGCCTCCCCTACAAAGGGGTACGATACTCTATGTAGGGGCGGTCATCGACCGCCTGCCTATACCCTCCCCCGGGGGTGGTGCTCCGCGCAGCGAATCCCTAATTTACATGATTGCCGGGGGCAATCATACTTTAATTCACGGGTGCCCCCGAAGGGGGGCGGGAGAGGAACGGCGAAATGTTGGACGCGGGAAAAAGCCTGATACGGAGTACTTATCGTTAGATTGCCGCCCGCATTCCTCATCCGTCACGGCTATCGCCGTGCCACCTTCCCCCCGGGGGAAGGTATACGGTGCGTCGCTCTCGTAGGGGACGGGTTTCCCGTCCCGTTTACGGGCAGAATGATGGGAAAAGCACAGCCCCGTCCGGAC
>JBGVJN010000045.1:0-7016 GCA_045129455.1 Faecousia sp.
TTTCTTTATCCGAGAATGGAAGGGAATCGAACCCATCTAAATGCGACAGTCCGGTGGACTGTCGCTCGATCCCGGCTGGTCGGGCTCGACACCAAAAATTTAGCCAAGGGCGCAAAATCAGATCGACTCCCGTACCCTGCCATCGTCTACCATAGCCTTGATTTTCTTCCATGGCGAAGGTATAATTCAGTTAGATAAATAAGAATTTGACGAAGGAGTGAAATTGTATGGACAAAGAAACCGTTGGAACCGTATTATCCGTTGCAAAGCAATGGTGGTTAAAGGTGAATACAAAACCCATACGAATGGGTACCTTGGACGGCGCAACCTTTCCGCATATCATTAAAGTGCAATATACTGTGGGTGGAGATACCTACACCAAGAGAAAATGGATTGGCGCAGGTAAACCAGTTCCTGCTGTTGGGAGCAAACTGACAGTCCTTTATTGTGTCGACAAACCGAGCAAAGCTAAAATTCTCTAATGAAACAAAAACCGATAAGAAGAACAGTTAGATAAACTTGAATTTATCTAACAGTTACGCACCGCACCAAAGGCCCCCTCTGACGAGGGGGCTGTCACCGAAGGTGACTGGGGGAGAGAAAATGAAAGAGTACAACAAAGAGAATATCCCCTTGGCCAAAACTCTTAGAAGAAATATGACGCCATGGGAACGAAAACTATGGTATGAATTTCTAAGAAGTTACCCAATAAGGTTTCAACGGCAAAAAGTAATTGGGAATTATATCGTTGATTTTTATTGTGCGAAGATTGGGTTGGTCGTTGAACTGGATGGCGGCGGACACTATACCCCTGAGCAAGCAGAAAAAGATAATCTTCGTACCAAGGATTTAGAAAGCATGAAACTGACAGTGATCAGAATCTGTAATTTGGATATTGACCGCAATTTTCGCGGTGTATGCGAATACATAGATTTGACTGTTAAAAATCTCTCCCTCAGTCAGCTTCGCTGACAGCTCCCTCATCAGAGGGAGCCTTGGGCGCTCCCGCGCCAGTATAAAAATAATGGAGATGATTCCATGTTCCCTGCAGAATTAGATAGTGCAAAAGTTTTATACTATACTCCGTATGATAACTATGGGACGATAAGGTATCCTAACGGGGAAGTAGCGGATTATTATCATTATATTGCAATATGTTCCTATTCCAAAGACGATGAATACTATTTGTTCTGTTGCAATGAAAACTATGAAGTAGTTAGTGATTGGCTTGACAGTAGCATTGAGAAGTGTATGGAAGTAGCCGCTTCATCATATAAAGAGAATATCCAATGGATTAAAGCCTATTAGACAAATTCCAATTTGTAAAATAGTTGTACTGGCGCGGGAGCGCCCTAAGGCTCCCCTTGTCAGGGGAGCTGGCAAAAATCTTTGATTTTTGACTGAGGGGTAGTCATCTCTCCCTCCGTCTTCGCCTTTCGGCGAATCCACCTCCCTCATCAGAGGGAGGCTTTGGTGCGGTGCAAAACTGTTAGCTAAATTCCAATTTGTAAAATGGTTGTACTGGCGCGGGAGCGCCCAGAGGCTCCCCTTGTCAGCTCTCCCAAAGGGAGAGCCAGGGGCGCAGCACTTCTACAGAAAGCTGGGATATAAGGATTGCGGCGGCTTCGTTCCGGATGTTCCGGGGTATGAGCAGCCGATGGAGCTTTTCCTGGTGAAGGGAATCTAAAAGAAAAAACACCCCGGATGGGGTGTTTTTTGTTTCGCCGGTATAGACCGGCTGTTACCGCACAGAGCGGGCGTAGTCTGAGGGGGTCATGCCGAATTTTTCCTTAAATTGCCGGGAGAAGTGATGCACCGTGGAGTACTGCAGAGCAGCGGCGATCTCGGTGAAATTCATGGAGTTCTCCCGGATCATCTGCTTGCTCTCCTGGAGCTTGATGCGGCGGATATATTCGCCGGGGGAGATCTGCAGGTGCTTGTGAAACAGCGCCGTCAGATAGCTGGCGCTCACATCCACTGCGCTGGCCACCACCGGCACGGAAAGCTTCTGGCGGATATGCTCGCTGATGTACTGCTGCGCCCGGCGAATGATCTCATTTTCTGAGTGGAGAGAATTGGATGGCCGCAGCCTGCTTCCGGCGGAATTTTCCTGCCGTGCCAGCAGGATCAGCAGCTGCGACAGCAGGGAGATCACCAGACCGGCAGAATGCTCATCCGTGCTTTCCTGCTCCCGCACCATCTGCTGCAGCAATGTGACGATCTGCTGGGAGCCGGTGAATTTTCTGCCCAGCAGCCGGGAAGGAAGCTCTCCTTTGATGTCGAAGGAAATGGTCACATACCGGGGTGCTACATCCATGTCCGCATACTGCATATGCCACTGATCCGGGCCGTAGATGGCCAGATCGCCCTTCTGCAGCAGCAGATCCTGTCCATCCGCAACGGAGTGGAGACTGCCCTGGTCCACATAGGTCAGCTCCAGCATGGGGTGAGCTTCGCCGGGGAAGAAGAAGCCCTGCTCCTTTTCGTGGTAGAAGAAGGTGTAAAGGGCGGTGACCTGCAGTTGGGGATTCAGCTGAAAATTGTTGCTGCGCAAAAAGCGGCCGGTATGGGTAGGCAGCGGTTCACTGCTGATCCGGGCGGCAGCATTATTTTCCCGGAAAGGGGAGAGGGCAAACCAGACGCCGGGGCGCAGACAGACCAGCTTATCCAGATAGAAATGCTGAAAATCCTCACCGTCCAGAGAAAGAGAAAGCACCACCATGCCACCGCCGGACATCAGCCAGGTGCTGCCGTCGGTCTTATAGATGGGGGCATCTCCCGGGGTCAGCTGCAGGACCTCCTGCCGGTCACCTCTGAATGCTGGATCGAAGAAGCGCTGCTGCTCCGGAGAAACCTGGCCGAAATCTTTGATTGTCATCCGATTCAGATTGCGGATCATTGGGCTACCTCCAAGAAAAAAAGTGGAGCCACATCGTGACTCCACTATTATACATAAAATAATTGAAAATGGCAAATGGTTTATCGCTGATATTCAAATTCGATATCGTAAATATCCACGGTATCCCCATCCTGGATGCCCATTTCCTCCAATTTCGCGAAAAGACCGCACTTTCTCAGCTGCAGGTCAAAATAGTTCCGGGCCTCATAATCGTCGAAATTGATATTTTCCACCAGCCGCTCAAGCCACAGACCGGTGATGACCCAGGTGCTGCCCAGGTGCTCGATCTCCAGCTCCTTGGGGTCGCCGGCCTTGGGAACGGGGGCGACATATTCCGGCTCGTAGATGGTCACCGGGGGCAGAGTGCGCAGCTTTTCGGCCACCACACGCATCAGATTCCGGGTGCCCTGGGTGGTGCCTGCGGAGATCTCGTACAGCTCGCAGCCCGCTTCCTCCACACGCTTGCGCAGCCGCTCCAGATTGTCGGACTCGCTCATCAGCAGGTCGCACTTGTTGGCGGCAACCACCATGGGACGGTTGCTCAGATCCACGCTGTAGTTCTCCAGCTCCGCGCAGATGGCATCGAAATCCTCCACAGGATCCCGACCCTCGCTGCCGGAAACATCCACCACATGCACAAGCAGACGGCAGCGGTCGATATGGCGCAGGAAGTCATGACCCAGGCCGGCGCCTTCCGCGGCGCCTTCGATGATGCCGGGGATATCCGCCATGACGAAGGACACGCCCTCATCCACATAGATCACGCCCAGATTGGGAAACAGCGTGGTAAAATGATAGTTGGCGATCTTGGGGCGGGCATTGGAGGTGACGGAGAGCAGGGTGGACTTGCCCACATTGGGGAAGCCGACCAGGCCCACATCCGCCAGCAGTTTCAGCTCCAGGATGATGTCCCGCTCCTCGCCCTTCAGGCCGGACTTGGCAAATCTGGGGACCTGGCGGGACGCGGTGGCAAAGTGGGAGTTACCCCAGCCTCCACGACCGCCCTTGGCGAGGACGAAATCCTCACCGGTGGACATGTCCACGATGATCTGGTTGGATTCCGCATCCCGGACGACAGTGCCCCGGGGGACCTGGATGATCAGCGGCTCGCCACGCTTGCCGTGCATATTCCGGCCCTGGCCGTTGGCACCGGCCTGAGCGGCATACTTGCGCTTATAGCGGAAATCCAGCAGGGTGGTCAGGTTGTCATTCACCCGCAGGATCACGCTGCCGCCGTGACCGCCGTCGCCGCCGTCGGGACCGCCGGCTGCTACATATTTTTCCCGGTGGAAGGCCACCGCACCGTCACCGCCTCGACCGGCACAAACGGTAATGCGAACTTTATCTACAAACATATAAACGCCTCCTTCGGAAGGTCTTTTATGGGATGTGCAAATCTGAAAGATAAACTAAAATTTATCGCAAGTTGATTAAAAAAGCTGCCGCAGATAGTTTGCGGCAGCTTTCCAATGCTATACGCTTACTGCTCGGCGTACACGGAGCACTGCCGGCGGTCCTTGCCCTTGCGCTCGAACTTGACAGTACCGTCAACCAGAGCGAACAGGGTGTCATCCTTACCCTTGCCAACATTGACACCGGGATGGATGTGAGTACCTCTCTGGCGAACCAGGATGTTGCCAGCCAGAACGAACTGACCGTCAGCGCGCTTTACGCCCAGACGCTTCGCCTCGGAATCACGGCCGTTCTTAGTGGAGCCGCCGCCCTTATGGTGAGCAAAAAACTGAATACCAATCTTCAGCATGGTGTTACACCTCCAAAACTTCGATATAATCAGGATAATCATCCCGCATGCTGCACAGAGTCAGCAGCATTCCGGCAAGCACTGCCTGGACTGCATCTTCCTCATCGCAGGAGGCGGGGAGGGTCAGAGTGACGCGGGAGTCCTCTTCCTTGACCCGAACCTTGGCCTTTGCGCCGCACACCTCATTGATGGTGGCTTCGGCCATGGTGACAACGGCGCTGATGGCGGCGCAGACAATGTCGGAGCCGGCCTCACTGTAGCCGCTGTGGCCCGAGACACTGAAACCGGTGATCCGGTCGTCCTCGGTAAAAAATTCGCATCTTGTCATAATCAATTACAGAGCGATCTTGGTGATCTCAACCTTGGTGTAGGGCTGACGATGACCCATCTTGCGCTTCTCGCCCTTCTTAGCCTTGTACTTGAAGACAACGATCTTCTTGCCCTTGCCGTTCTTCACGACCTTAGCCTCGACCAGAGCGCCCTCCACGACGGGAGTGCCAACCTTGGTGTTCTCGCCATCCAGCACAGCCAGAACCTGGTCAAACTTGACGGTCTCCTCGACCTCAGCGCCCAGCTTCTCGATGTACAGGACATCGCCTTCGGATACGGTGTACTGCTTGCCACCGGTCACGATGATTGCTTTCATTTTTCTTTTCACCTACTTCATTTTTTGTAGTCTCGCTTTAAAGGTGGGTGCATTTGGGCGCACCAACTTAGACCTCTTCAATGCGGCTGTCCTATTTTAGCATCAGAAAAAGGAAAAGTCAATACTTTTTTGATCCTTTTTCTTGATATTTGCCACTAATTTTGCTATACTCATGCTGTCAGAATGGGGATTGCCCGAAGGAGAAGACGCAATGCGGAAATTAGCATATCTGATCTTAATATGCCTGCTGCTTTGCGGCTGCGCCGGGGAAGCATCCTCGGAGCGCACAGTGTTCGCCATGGACACCGTGATGACCCTGCGGGTCTGGGGGACTGATGCCCAGAATGCTTTGGATGCCCTCCAGGAAATGATCACGGCCACGGAGCAGCGTTGGTCGCCCTCTGTGGAGACTTCCGTTCCCAATAGGCTCAATGCCGGCGCAGCTGTGGATGAGCCGCTGCTGGCACGGATCGAGGCGCTGCGGCTTCGTACCGGCGGTGCGCTGGATCCCCGATTGGGGGCGCTGAGCGAGCTGTGGGGCTTCCGTTCCGGGGAGTACCGTGTGCCTTCCGTGGATGAGATCGTTGCCGCGCAGGCAGCGCCCCGGTGGGATTTCGGCGCGGTGATCAAGGGTCACACCGGTGACCTGGCGGTGGAATTGCTGAAGACAATGAATGTAGACCGGGCGATGCTGAACCTGGGCGGAAATGTCCAGACCTATGGAAGTAAGCCCGACGGTTCTGCCTGGATGATCGTCATCCAAGCGCCAAAAGAGGGAGACTACCTGGGGATCCTGTCGGTCACCGGTACCTGCGCCGTGGTGACCTCCGGGGATTACCAGCGGTATTTTGAGCAGGACGGCAAGCGCTTTCACCATATCCTGGATCCAGACACCGGCCACCCTGTGGAAAACGGTCTGTCCTCGGTGACGGTGATCTGCGCCGACGGCTTGACGGCGGATGCTCTGTCCACAGCCCTGTTTGTGATGGGCCTGGAGGAGGGAAGCCGCTTTTGGCGGGAAAGTGACGATTTTGAGGCGGTGTTTGTGCTGCGTGACGGGCAGATCTTTGCCACAGAAGGGGCAGCGCTGTCCGGTTGCGAATTTGAGGTGATCTCCCGTGAAGAATAAGACCTGGATATGGATCCTGGGCGGCCTGCTGGTGTTCCTGCTGCTGCTTTCCGGGGTGATGCTGATCCCAGGGGAGGCAGCTGCCCGGGCGCAGATCTACTCAGACGGGAAGCTGCTGAAGACGGTGGAGCTTTCCTATGACCAGGAGTTTACCGTGGAGACGGAACGAGGCTGCAATGTAGTCACGGTCAGCGATGGAAAGATCGGCATCACCCATGCGGATTGCCCGGATCAGCATTGCGTCCACAGAGGCCTTTGCGACCGGGGACTGCAGATCGTCTGCCTGCCAAACAGATTGGTGATCCGCTTCGTGGGAGAAACTGAGATCGACGGCGTCACAGGATAAAATTTTACATTTTATGAAAAAACCCTTGACAAATGCCGCCGTCTGCGCTATAATGCATCATGCGCTTGGACGATTAGCTCAGCTGGCTAGAGCATCCGCTTGACGTGCGGAAGGTCATAGGTTCGAGTCCTATATCGTCCACCAAATAAAAAAGGCCATCCTTTCGGGTGGTCTTTTTTATTTGGTGAACGCTATGGACTCGAAACCATCTAAATGCAGATGTCCGGTGGACAT
>JBGVJN010000046.1:0-4784 GCA_045129455.1 Faecousia sp.
CGTCGAAGAGTACCGCAATATGCGTCGGTTTTACGAGGCGTACCATCTTCAGCAGCGCTCCCATAAAGCCAAGCGTACCCTGGATCGCCTTTCCGTCGGGGTTGACGATCCTGGCCGGCATTCCGTAGAACATTTGAAACAGCAGATTGCTGCCGTCGACCAGCAGTAACCGATCCATTTTTTCGCCCCTTTCCCCGAAAAACTGTTGATTCAAAACGCATTTTGTTGTATAATAAAAGGCCGGGTATCAAGATCCCGAGCATTTACAGACAAGAGGTGGTACCATGCCCAAAGAAAAGCTTTCCGCAGGACTTTCCCAGCGGATCGAACACGAAAAAACCAACCACACCTATGCTGACCTTGCCTTTCCGGACAGCATGGTGATTCGCCGACAGGGCTTTCAAGCTCCCACGCCGGTCTGGCGCCCCAATTTTGCCAGGGACATTGACCGGATCCTTTATAGCCCCTATTATAACCGCTATACGGATAAGACGCAAGTTTTTTCCCTGATGAAAAACGACGATATCACCAGACGCAGCCTGCATGTGCAGCTGGTCTCCCGGATCGCCCGGACCATCGGCCGCGCGCTGAATCTGAATCTGGATCTGATCGAGGCCATTGCCCTGGGTCACGATATCGGCCACACCCCCTTCGCCCATGCCGGTGAAGTCTACCTGAACGAGCTTTACAACAAGCACACCGGCCGTTTCTTTAATCACAACATCCATTCTGTCCGGGTGCTGGATCAGATCTTCCCCATGAATCTGAGCCTGCAGACCCTGGTGGGTATCGCCGGTCACAACGGCGAGATCGAGCTGAAGGAATACCGCCCGGTGCCTATGGAGAGCTTCGAGAAATTTGACCAGGAGATCGAAAAGTGCTATCAGCTCCCCGGCTATGCCAACAAGATCCAGCCTTCCACCTTAGAGGGCAATGTGGTGCGCATTTCCGACATCATCGCCTATCTGGGCAGAGACCGGCAGGATGCTACCCGTGTGCAGATGCTGGAGAAGAACGCTTTCGCCGGCTCCGACATTGGCACCATCAATTCCGAGATCATCAATAATCTGGTGGTCAACATTATCGAAAACAGCTACGGCAAGCCCTATATCAAGCTGGACGAGCGCCACTTCCAGGCCCTGCAGACCTCCAAGCGGGAAAACTATGCCATGATCTACGAAAGCGAGGCCGGCCGTGCCAAGCTGGATCTGACCGTGCGGCCCATGATGGCGCAGATCTACGAGCGGCTGCTGGAGGATCTGAAAACCGGCAACCACGCCTCCCCCATCTTCACCCACCACATCGACTATGTGAATCAATCACACTACACCCGCTCCGTCCCCTATGAGGCTACCGAACCCAATCAGCTGGTGGTGGACTATATCGCCAGCATGACTGACGACTACTTTATCGACCTGCACCACTACCTGTTCCCCGAAAGCAGCTTCAAGGTGGAATATAAGGGTTATTTCGACTAAACCGGAGGAGATACCATGTTCGAAGAAGTATTGCAGCAGATCAAGCGCTATGACCGGATCATCATCCACCGGCACAAGAATCCCGACGGAGATGCCATGGGCAGCCAGATCGGCCTGAAGCATATCATCCTGGAGAATTTCCCCGAAAAGACCGTGCTGACGGTGGGCGACAACGCAGGCAGATACGGTTTTATCACCGATTCCGTTATGGACAATGTGCCGGACGAAGCATACAAAGGCGCTCTGGCCTTTGTGCTGGACACCTCTGCCAAGTCCCTCATCAGCGACGAGCGGTACACTCTGGCGGAAACCACCGTGCGCATCGACCATCATATTTTCTGCGAAAAGATCGCTGACATCGAGGTCACCGACACTCATTACGAAAGCTGCTGCGGTCTGATCACTGAGCTGGCTATGGAATGCGGCCTGCGGCTGAATCCTACCGCCGCCCAGGCACTGTACACCGGCATGGTCACCGATTCCGGCCGCTTCCGCTATGATTCCACCTCCGCTGACACCTTCCGGCTGGCATCTTTTCTGATGCAGCAGCCCATTGACACCAACACCATCTACAACAATCTGTACGCCGATGACTTTGAGCGGATCCGTCGCAAGGCCATGTTCGTTCTGAAGATCCAGTTTACCCAGCACCATGTTGCCTATATCTACACGGATCTTGCGGAAGCTGCCGCTTCCGGTATGGACACCTTCTCCATCTCCCGTGGCATGGTGGGTACCATGTCCGACATCCGGGGCGTGGATATCTGGGTGAACTTTACGGAGACGGAGCAGGGCGTGCTGTGCGAGCTTCGCTCCAGCAAATACAATATCAATCCCATCGCGGTCAAGTACGGCGGCGGCGGTCATGCCAAGGCCAGCGGCGCCACCGTTAAGGACAAAGCCACCGCTATGGAAATGCTTGCGGATCTGGATAAGATCGCAGGAGGTATCCAATGAACTACGAAAACAAACTGGCAATTCTGAATAAGATCAAGGAGTACGACCGGATCATGCTCTTCCGCCATGTGCGGCTGGACGGCGACTGCGTCGGCTCTACCAAGGGCTTCCAGCGGATCCTGCAGCTGTCCTTCCCCGAGAAGGAAATCTACCTTGTGGACGGTCAGCATAGCGAATTCCTTGCTTTCCTGGGCCCCGATGGGAAGGAGATCCCGGACGAGCTTTACAAGGATGCCCTGGGCATCGTGCTGGACACCGCCAGCCTGAAGCGGATCTCCAACCCCAAGTGGGAGCTTTGCAAAGAGCTGGTGAAGATCGATCACCACATCCCCATCACCCCCTACGGCGATCTGCAGTGGGTGGAAGAGGAGCGTTCCTCTGCCTGCGAGATGATCGTGGATTTCTACGACACCTTCCGCGATGAGTTGAAGATCGATAACGAAGCTGCCACCTATCTCTACACCGGCATGGTCACCGATTCCGGCCGCTTCCGCTACAGCAGTGTCAGCGGACAAACCATGCGCCTGGCAGGTCTTCTGCTGGATCTGGGGTTGGATCTGGATACCATCTACGCGAATCTGTATCTGGATGACTTTGACCATCTGAAGTTTAAGTCCCATGTCTACAAGACCATGAAGATCACAGAAAACGGCGTTGCCCATGTGTTCATCACCAAGGCAGTGCAGGAAAAATTCGGCTTGAATATGGAAAGCGCCAGCAGCTGCGTTTCCTTCATGGACTCCATCAAGGGCTGCCTGTGCTGGATCGCCTTCATCGAGACCGGCGATGATGAGGGCACCATCCGTGTCCGTCTGCGCTCCCGCTTCACCCCCATCAATCACATCGCGGAAAACTACCGGGGCGGCGGCCATGACTGCGCCAGCGGCGCCACTGTCTATAACCGCAAGGAGATGCGCAGCTTGATCAAAGAGGCTGATGCCTGGATCAAGGAATACAAAGAAACACACGAGGGCTGGCTATGAAAATTCTCATCACCAATGACGACGGCATCCAGGCCGCCGGCTTGATCCCCCTGGTCAAATGGGCTACAAAGCTGGGCCAGGTCACCGTCGCCGCTCCCAAGGTGGAGCAAAGCGGCAAGAGTCACGGCATCGAGATCCATAAGTCCTTTGAGGTCAAAAAGTTCGAGATCCTCCCCGGAGTCACCGCTTACAGCGTAGATTCCACGCCGGCGGATTGCGTGCGCTTTGCCGTGCTGGGTCTGCACCAGGAGTATGATCTGGTGATCTCCGGCATCAACCGGGGCCTCAATATCGGCACAGACATCATGTACTCCGGCACGGTTGCCGCGGTATTCGAAGCAGAAAATCTGGGTCTGAAGGCCATGGCTGTATCCACAGAGCCTCGGTATTACGACTGGGGACATGCGCATATGGACCAGGTTTGGCAGTATATCACGGAGCATTCCCTGTTTGAAAAGAGCGGGATCTACAACATTAACATTCCTGCCGAGCCCGGCAGCATCCGCATCACTCACCAGGGTGGCCCCTACTATTCCGACGATTTCCTGCCGGAAGAGAACGATATGTACCATCCCCACGGCAAGGATGTATTCCAGGAATGCGGTGACATGAATGTGGATACCGATGCCGTCCTGCGGGGCAGATTCATCTCCATCATGCCACTGACCACCAACCGCACCAATATGCGCGTTTTCGAGCTACTGGCAAAGGAAAACGGACAATAATAGCAACGGGCACATCGCAAGGTGCGCCCGAAAATTTATGAAAAAACCGCTGCACCCGAGGGTGCAGCGGTCATATTTTTGGTCAGAGATCGGATCAACCGACGGTAACCAGGTTAGCGCAGAAGGATCCGTCGCCGCCCATGTAGGAGGCCTTGGAAGCGCTGAAGGTGGTGTAGGTGCCGTAAGCGCCGATGTAAGCGCCGGTGGGCTCGCCGTCCATGTCCACAGTGGTGGTCAGAGTGTTGTACTCAGTGTTCCAGGTGTAGACAGCGCCGGGAGCGGCAGCCAGCTTGATGTTGATGTAGGTGCCGGAGACGATGATGTCAATGTAGGTCTTGGCGCCATCCTTGGTGAAGTACAGGTAGTAGCCGCCCTCAGCGGTCTCCAGGTACACATCGATAGCAGCGGAAGCATCGGTGGTGGACTCCAGGTAGTAGTCCTTGTTGGCGGTGTTGCCGGTCAGGAACATATCCACGCCTTTGGTGGCATGGAACAGGTGGAACTTGTAAGCAGTACCGACTGCGGGAGCGGTCACAACATTGACCTTGTTGCCAGCGGGAGGAGTATTGTCCTCGGGCTTCTCAGCGGGCTTGCTCTCTTCGGGCTTGCTCTCCTCAGGCTTCTCCTCGGGAGTCTCGGTG
>JBGVJN010000047.1:0-5936 GCA_045129455.1 Faecousia sp.
CAACCAGTTCCGCAACACCGGCGGATTCGACATCATCGGCTCCGGCAGAACCAAGCTGGAGACTGAGGAGCAGTTCGCTGTGGCCGCTGAGGTCTGCAAGAAGCATGGCATCACCGCCATCGTCATCATCGGCGGCGACGATTCCAACACCAATGCTGCCGTCCTGGCTGAGTATTTTGCCGCGCACAACACCGGCGTCCAGGTCATTGGCTGCCCCAAGACCATCGACGGCGACCTGAAGAACGAGGATATCGAGTGCTCCTTCGGCTTCGATACCGCTACCAAGACCTACAGCGAAATGATCGGCAATGTGGAAAGAGATGCCAACTCCGCCAAGAAGTACTGGCACTTCATCAAGGTCATGGGCCGCTCCGCTTCCCATGTGGCTCTGGAGTGCGCTCTGGAGACCCAGCCCAACATCTGCCTCATCGGTGAGGAAGTGGCTGCCAAGAAGATGTCCCTGGCGCAGATCGCTGACTACATCGCTGACTCCGTAGCTACCCGTGCTGCCAAGGGCTGGAACTTCGGCGTTGCCATCATCCCCGAGGGTATCGTGGAGTTCGTCCCCGAATTCTCCGTGCTGATCGCTGAGATCAATGAACTGCTGGCCGGCAGCAAGGCCGATGCCTTCAATGCGCTTCCCACCTGGCAGGAAAAGTATGCCTTCATCGAGGCCGGTCTGACCAAGGAGTCCATGGCTGTGTTCGCTATCCTGCCCGAGAACATCCAGCAGCAGCTGTTCCTGGAGCGTGATCCTCACGGTAATGTCCAGGTCTCCCTCATCGAGTCCGAGAAGCTGTTCTCCGCTCTGGTCAAGGACAACCTGGCTGAGCGCAAGGCTGCCGGTACCTACAAGGGCAAGTTCTCCGCGCTGCATCACTTCCTGGGCTACGAAGGCCGCTGCGCTTTCCCCTCCAACTTTGATGCTGACTACTGCTATTCCCTGGGCTACAATGCCTTCATGCTGATCCAGTACGGCTACACCGGCTACCTCAGCAAGGTTTCCAACCTCAGCAAGCCCGCCGAGGAGTGGATCGCCGGCGGTATGCCCATGACCAAGATGATGAACATCGAGCGCCGTCACGGTGCCGATAAGCCCGTCATCCGCAAGGCTCTGGTAGAGCTGGACGGCAAGCCCTTCCAGTACTTCGCCGCGCATAGAGAGCAGTGGGCCGCTGAGACCTGCTATGTCTACCCCGGTGCCATCCAGTACTTCGGACCCTCCGAGGTCTGTGACCTGACCACCCGCACCCTGGCTCTGGAGAAGGCCTGATCCTTATAAGAAATCACAAGCGCCTGTCCTTTTGGACAGGCGCTTGATCTGTTTATTCGGTAATTTGCAGGTTGCTGAGGATCCGGTAGCCGTCGCCGTAGGGCATGAGCCGCACCATGCAGGGGGAAGCGGGGAAATTGCAGGTGTAGGTCAGGCATATGGTGCCGTCTTCCGATACCTCCACAGCTTCTGCATGGAAGCCTTCCGTGTAGTCTGCATCGTTGGCGATCAGATAGTAGCAGCCTGTTTCTTCCCAGTAAGGCAATTGCGGATGGTCCGGGTTTTCCAGATCCTCCAGACCGATGCCCAGGTACTGCTGCAGAACTTCCTCAATATCCTCAGAATCGATGCGGCGGATATCCATCCAGAACATATCCGTATACTGAGAAAGAAAGTTGTTTTCCTCGTCCGTCAGATCTCCTCCGTGGGGGATCAGCGTGTTGTTGACAAAACACTTAAGATCGATCTGCTCGGGAGTCTCATAGAAGCTGGTCAGAGCGATGTTGTACCAGGTATTCCCTCCAAACAAAGCGTCCAGCTTTGCCAGCAGGTCTTCTTCCGTCGGCTCGGTCTGCTGTGTTGGCTCCGTCTGGGAAGGCTCTGTCGGATCAGCCTGAGAAGGCTCGGTCTGGGTGCTTTCCGAAGTCTCGGGAGTGGAGCTGCCCTGATCCTGGGGAGCTGCGGGACGGCAGGCAGCCAGGAAAAGAATTCCCAGCACCAGAAGGAGTGCCAAATAATTTTTTGCGTTTTTCATAAAGTTCTTCTTTCTCTATTGCGACAGAACAAAATCCGTCGTTACAGGCAGTTCTTTTCCCGGTTTTGGCAGGTAAAGAGGATCACCTGCTTCTGCTCCGCTGCTTCGGACAGGATCTCCATGGCTGCCTTCAGGCGCTGATCGTCGAAGCGCACCAGGGCATCGTCCAGCACCAGGGGGGCGCTGGGAGTCAGCTCCTCGGCAACCGCCAGCCGCAGGGCCAGGTACAGCTGATCCACTGTGCCTTCGCTGCGCCACAGGGAGGAGCGGAGCGTGTCTTCGTCCTCGGCGCCGGCATTCAGACTCAGATCCTCGCTGAGGGAAAGCTTCTGATAGCGGCCGCCGGTCATTCTGCTAAACAACTCCTGGGCACGCTTGGAGATCTTGGGGGCAAATCGCCGCTGCAGCTCGTTGGAGGCCAGGGACAAGGCTCTTTGTGCCAGCTCCAGGGCTTGATAAGTATCCTCCAGCCGGTGGATCCGCTGACGCACGGCGGTCAGCTCACTGCGCAGCTGCGCCTCAGAGCCAAGGGCTTCCGCCTGGCCCTGGAGCTGACCCAGCCGCAGCTGATTCTGATGCTGCTCCAGAAGGGCAGCGGTCATGCGGCGCTCGGTCTCTCCGGGGGAGAAGGTCAGCTGGTCTTCAAATTCCGGCGCCGGTGCGGTCTCTGCCATGGAAGTGACTGTCCGCAGATGGCTATCCGCCTGCTGCCGCAGGCGCTTGGCATCCTCCAGCTCGTCCCAATGCTCCATAGCGCTTCTGCAGCGCTCCCGGCAGGTCTGTGCGCTGCCACCGGGCAGCTGCTGAAGCTGGGCTTCCAGCTGGGAAAGACGGCCGGAGAAGGCTTCGTGCGCCTCATGATAGCATTGCTGGGTGTGTACATAAGCCTCTTGGCTGGCGGCATAGGCCTGGGCATCGGATACCCACAGACCGGGGTTGAGACCCGGATGCCGATCGTAGAGGGCATCCAGCGCCTGCCGCCATTTTTTCGCCCGCAGGCAGAATACGATGGCAAGGCAGCATCCCACCAGGGAAACCGCGCCGCCGGCAGCTGCCAGAGGCAGAGCAAGAAGCTGCGTAGAATACAGTACGCCCATCCCGATCAAAAGCAGCCCGGCGACGATGCCGTAGATCATTGCCATGCGATTTTGCGCTCTGCGCTTTTTCTCGATGGCCAGCTGCTGCTGATAGTCTTCCTCCGCGTTGGCAATGGCCTGCTCCGGGGAAATGTCCCGGTAATGGGCCGGGATCTCCGGCGCGGTGGGGGGAAGGGGCAGCCCGGAGCGCTCCTGCTGAAGGTCGAGCCACTGCTGCTGCAGCCGGTCAGCTGCTTCCAGCTGCGCCCGGGCATCCTCCAAAGAGGGCAGCTCCCGGCACAGCGCCTGCTGTTGGACCACGGCATTTTCCGCGTCCACCAGGGCCTTTTGGGCCTCGGCGACCTTCCGGGCATCTTCCAGGGAGGCGGCGTAGCGCAGGCCCACCTTGTGATTTTCCAAAAGGCGCACCTGCTGGGCCAGAATGTGCTGCCGGTTGCGGGTGGCTTCCGCCTGGCTCGTCAGTTCCTGCAGGTCATATAGCCGCTGCTGCAGCTGCTCCCGCTGCTCCTCAGCCTGGGGAAGCAGGCCGCTGCGGTTGTAGCGCACCTTGTTTTTCAGATCCTTCAGCTTGCTGGCCAGCTTGTCCCCGGCACCGCTTTCGTCGCCGGTGGTCACAAGGCTGTTCAGCCGGCGGCGCAGGGCATCGTCCTGGGTCACAGGCAGATCTGTCAGCTTCAAAAAGCCTGCCCGGGCAAATACCGCCCGCTCCACACCCAGCAGCATCTGGCCGCAGTTGGCGGCGGTCAGCTCCGGGACCTGGATGCCGGTGTCGGTCTCAAAGGCAGAAAATTCTCCGAAGATCAGCCGGCCCTTGGTCCTGCGCTGGATGGTGATATCCCTGCCGTTCCAGTTTAAGTCGATGCTGCCGGACATGGGGCTGCCGGACCAGGGGGCATAGCGCTCCTTGTCCGCAAGGGTGGTCTTGGTGGTCCTGGCGCTGGTGTCGATGCCGTAGAGCATGGCGATCAAAAAGGCGCACCAGGTGCTCTTGCCCCATTCGTTGGGGGCTTCGATGATGTTCAGCCCCGGCTTTAGCTCCAGAGTGGCATGCTCCAGCTTGCCGAAGGTGGCGGTCATGGAATAGATCTTCACGGCAGGGTCACCTCCTGTCCGTCCAGGATCTGCCGGGAGATCCGGGCAGCCAGCTTGACCTGCTTTTGCAGTTGGGGAACTTCGGTATCCAGGCCTTCCTGAAGGATGCGGAACAGTACGCCCTCCAGGGTATCCTCGCCCACGGCGCTCCACAGATCCACCTCCGGCATCGTCCGGTCCCGCAAGGTCAGATGGGGCACATGGGAAAGGGCCGCAGCAATGGCGGCGGTATCGGTATTGCTGCTGTAGCCGGTGAGGGTGATGCGATAGAAATCGTCAGTATGTCCTGCCGGCACCAGGGCAGCGGCAGCGGACAGGGGATCTTCTCCCACATCCGTCTCCAGATCGAAAAAGCGGGGGGTGTCCAGGGGGACAAAATCTGCCCGCACATCCGTGTCAAAGGTCACCACCAGCGCGCCCTTGATCCCATCCTCGCCGAAATCCTTGCCCATGGGGCAGCCGGGCCAGGCGCACAGACGCTCGTCAGAGCGCAGGCGGCCTTCCTTGTGAATGTGGCCCAGGGCCAGGTAATGCAGCCCCGATTCCCGGAATTGCCGGGAGGTGATGGGGCAGTAAGGGGAGGATGCCACGGTGGCATCCCCGTGGAGGATGCCGATATTCAGCCCTTCTCCCTCAGCATGGAAATCCTTCAGAAGGGGCGGGCAATCCATCGCCTGGTAGCCGGCGCCGTAAATGACGCAGTTCAGCTCCGGCAGCGGAACAGACTCCATCATCGGTTTGGTGAAAATATGCACATTTTCCGGCCAGGCTTCCTCCAGATAGGGGCTGCCGGGGCGGCAGAAATCATGGTTGCCCGGGGCGATAAACACCGGCACATCCAGCTCCTTCAGGGCGTCATACACTGCCCGGTAGCTTTCCTTGGTGTATTCTCCGTCAAAAAGGTCACCGGAAAGCAGCAGCAGCCGGCAATCTTCCTGTTTACAAAGCTTCGCTACCTTTTCCGGGACTTTTCGCAGCTGGGCGCGCAGAAACGCTGCCTGGGCTTCGTCCTTGCCCACCATGGGGGCATCCAGATGCCAGTCAGCGCTGTGCAGCAGCTTCATCATACAAATCAACCCTTTCTGTCTTTCGGCAAAGGCCGGTGGCGGTGTCGATGGTAAACAGTACCGCCTCCAGCTTGGTAGGCCCGTTGGCCCATTGATAGCGGCTGGTCAGATCTCCCCGGAATTTGGCGATGGAAAGCTCCGGACGGATGCCCAGCACTGAATGCATGGGGCCGGTCATGCCCAGATCCGTCACATAGCCAGTGCCCTTGGGCAGGATCTGGGTATCCGCGGTGGGGACATGGGTATGGGTGCCCCACAGGGCGCTGATGCGGCCGTCCAGCATATAGCCCATGGCCAGCTTTTCGGAGGTGGCTTCCGCGTGGAAGTCCACCAGCTTGATCTTAGCGTCGGTCTGCTTCAGCAGCTTGTCGATAAGCAGGAAGGGATTGTCCGGGCCGTAGTCCATATTGCACCGACCGATCAGCTGCATGACAGCCACAGGGCCGGCCTTGGTCTCATAGACGCCTATGCCCCGTCCCGGCGCCTGGGGCGCCAGATTGGCAGGCCGCAGGATCCTGGAGGATTCGTCCAGATACGGCACCAGCTCCCGCTTACCAAAGGTGTGATTGCCCATGGTGATCACATCGGCGCCGGCATCCAGGATGTCTTCCGCCTGCTCCGGGGTCATGCCCACCACGCTGGCATTTTCTCCG
>JBGVJN010000048.1:0-14028 GCA_045129455.1 Faecousia sp.
CCTTCGCGGGTAACTTTACCCCCGAGGAGCTTCCCCAGGCTGTTCGCTTTGCCCATGATCACGGTGTCAAGGTCCATGTGACCGTGAACACCATGCCCCGAAATGACGAGATCGTCCATCTGCCCGGGTATCTGGAGCAGCTGGACGATGCCGGTGTGGATGCGCTGATCGTAGCCGATCTGGGTGCGTTTACTTTGGCGGGCAAATATGCCCCCCGCTGCCAGCGGCACATCTCCACCCAGCAGTCCATCGCCAACTACGAATGTGCCAAGGCCTGGTATGACCTGGGTGCGCAGCGTGTGGTGCTGGCACGGGAGCTGGATCTGGAGGAGATCCGCACGATCCGGGAAAAGACCCCCAGAGAACTGGAGATCGAGACCTTCGGCCACGGCGCTATGTGCGTCAGCTACTCCGGCCGCTGCCTGCTGAGCAACTATATGACCGGCCGTGACTCCAACCGGGGCGCCTGCGCCCAGCCCTGCCGCTATCAGTACGCACTGATGGAGGAAAAGCGTCCGGGAGAATACTTCCCCGTATTTGAAGACGAAAAAGGCACCTATATCCTCAACTCCCGGGATATGTGCATGATCGATCACATCAAGGATCTGATGGACGCGGGTGTGGATTGCATCAAGGTGGAAGGTAGAGCCAAGTCCGCCTACTATGCCGCCATCGTTACCGGCGCTTACCGCCATGTGATCGACGATGTGGCCGCTGGCAGACCTGTGGATCCCGTATGGCGGGAGGAAGTGGAGAAGGTATCCCACCGGATCTACTCCACCGGCTTCTACTACGGCCATCCCGGCCAATATACCGAAAATTCCCGGTACATAAGGGAATGGCAGGTATGTGCCATCGTGGAAAGCTGCGATGAAAACGGTCTGGCCCTGTGCAGCCTGCGCAACAAGTTCTCCGCCGGCGATACGGTGGAGGTAGTCGGCCCGGACAGAAAGCCCTTCTCCGTCACCGTGCCGATGATGGAGGATCTGGACGGTGCGCCTCTGGAGCAGCCCCGGACACCCCAGATGAAATTCCGGCTGCAGCTGCCCCAGGCAGTGCCGCCCCTTTCCATCCTGCGCCACAGCGTGGATCTTTCCGCAAAATAAGAAGTGCCTGCCGCATGGCAGGCACTTTTCCTTACTCAATATGGGTATGGGAGCTGATATGCTCGATGCAGTAGCAGTGGTAGCCCTTACACTTGGAGCAGTAGCGGAATTCCAGCTCCGGATTGCTTATATCCGTGCGGCCGCAGACGGTGCAGCGATGGGTACACAGATCCTTGGGCTTGGCCACCGATGCCTCATAGGAGCCGGCATTGGGAAACGGCACTACCTTGGGGCCTGCTTTCTTTTGCTTGGATGTGACCTTTCTTCCCAGCCGTCTGGCATTGGCACGCCAGGACATGGGGATCACATTCACCACATCCTTGCCGAAGAACAGGAAATAGTTGGCCAAAGCAACCACCGGGAACAGGTTCAGCGGGAACGGGAATTCCAGCAGATTGTACACCACCAGCGCAAGATCGATCAGCGCAAAGATCCACGCCTTCACAGGGATGATGAACAGCAGCAGGAAATGGGCATCGGGATACAAGGTGGCATAGGCCAGAAACAGGCTCATATTCAGATAGGTGATATCCACCATATAGCTCAGCACAGCGCCGTACTCTCCCATGAACGCGCCCAAAATCAGCGCGTACAGATCCATCAGAACGATGCCGGAAAGGTAAAAAAGGTTAAACCGCAAGGTTCCCCAGAGGTTCTCCATAGCCCGGCCCAGCGAATAGTAACACAGAAGGCCGATGCCCGTCATGAGAATGTTGCCCCCGTTGTAGGTCAGCGCATAGCTGAAAAGCCGCCACACCTGCCCCTGAAGGATCAGATCCCGGTCAAAGTGCAGCCACTCATACAGCAGCTCATTGCCGGTGGCCATATAGAACAGATATACCAGAGCGCTTCCCAGGGAAACATACAACATCAGATTAGGGATACCCTTATCCCGATGCCGGAAGCAAAAGCGCTCGAAGCGCTTGCGAAGATTTTTCAATGGTTTCATCTCCTGTAAAATACTGCCTTTATTGTATCAGCTTTTTCCTAAAATGTCTATCACAGAATTGTGAATAAAAAATCCGAAAAATATCGAAAAATAGGGTTGACATTCTGAGATTTTCCTGTAAAATAATCTGGAACTGCATACTAGCCTTATCAAGAGCGGTGGAGGGAACGGCCCGATGAAACCCGGCAACCTGGCGAGAGCTAAGGTGCCAAATCCGGCGGCAAACGAAAGATGAGGATTCGATACAAGCACATCGAGTCCCTCGGTGTGCGTATTTTTTTGCTTGAAAGGACAAAATACTATGGAAAAAAGACTTTTTACCTCTGAATGCGTGACCAACGGTCACCCCGACAAAGTAGCAGACTCCATCTCCGATGCCATCCTGGACGCCTGCCTTGCCCAGGATCCCGGCTCCCGTGTGGCCTGTGAGACCATGGTCACCACCGACTTCTGCCTGATCTGCGGCGAGATCACCACCAAGGCCCAGGTGGACTACGCTGCCGTAGCCCGGGAAGCTATCCGTGCCATCGGCTACACCCACGAAGGCGACGGTTTCAATGCCGACACCGTGGAGATCCAGTGCCGCATCCACACCCAGTCCGCCGATATCGCCCTGGGCACCAACGATGAGGTGGGCGGCGCAGGCGACCAGGGCATGATGTTCGGTGGTGCCTGTACCCAAACTCCCGAGCTGATGCCTCTGCCCGTGGCACTGTCCCGGGCCCTGTGCAACCGTCTGACCGAATGTGTCCACAGCAACGATCTGCTGCGCCCCGACGGCAAGACCCAAGTGAGTGTGGAATATGATGAAGCAGGCAATGTGGTGGGCATCGACACCGTGGTAGTCTCCATCATGCACAGTGCCGACTTTGAGATCGGCGAGCTGCGCCGCTACATCCGCGAGGGCGTCATCGCCCCCGTGCTGGCAAACTACGGTTTCTCTGTGGAGAATGTGCCGCATATCCATATCAACCCCACCGGCAATTTCGTCATCGGCGGCCCCAACGGCGACACCGGCCTCACCGGCCGTAAGATCATCGTGGACACCTACGGCGGCTACTTCTCCCACGGCGGCGGCGCTTTCTCCGGCAAGGATCCCACCAAGGTTGACCGCAGCGCAGCCTACATGGCCCGTTACATGGCTAAGAATCTGGTAGCTGCCGGTCTTGCCACCCAGGTACAGGTGCAGTTGGCCTATGCCATCGGTGTTGCCCAGCCCGTTTCCCTGCGGGTGGACAGCTACGGCACCGGCGTGATCTCCGACGAGCAGATGACCGAGCTGCTGCGCCGGACCTGCGATATGACCCCTGCCGGCATCATCCGCAAGCTGCAGCTGCGCAATCCCATCTACGCTCCCACCGCAGCGGTTGGCCACTTCGGTGTGGACGGCCGTCCCTGGGAGCAGACGGATCTGGCTCCCGTGCTGAAGGAACTGGCCGGCAGATAATGGCAAGCCCAAGTCATTGACATTATTTGTCGAAAGTACTATACTTTTCTTACAAAACTTTTCCCGCTGCATTTGCTCCGGGCACATCGGGTGATATATATCATGAAGAATAATAAATTTCTGCACATTGCGGCCATTATTTTATGGACCGCGCAGGTATTTGCGGAAGTAGCCGCCGGTCTGATCATCTGGGAACTGGATATCCTCCCGCAGCAGTACGGCATCCCCCTGGTAGCGCTGCTGATGCTGCTGGCACTGCTCACCGGTATGCTGATCCTGCTGGGCATCCGAAAGTCCGGAAAGGCACTGCCCATCACCGCCGGCTGCATAGCTCTGGTACTGGCACTTCTGTGCGGCACCATCGCGTTTATGGGCGCCCAGGCGCTGGATACACTGAACACCATCACGGCGCCCACCCAGGTCAGCGCCATTTATACCGTCTATGTCCAGAAGGATAACAAGGCCACCAAGCTGGAAGATCTCAGCGGCTGCCGTCTGGGCATTCTGGAGGGTTATGATTCTGAGAATGCCGCTAAAGCCCTTTCCCAGGTGGAAAGTGTTCTCGGTCAGGTAAACATCGTTCCCTGCACGGTCATCACGGAGATGATCAACCACCTGTATAACGGCGAACTGGATGCGATCCTTTTGAATGACGCCTATCTGGGCGTACTGGACAGTTTAGAGGAACTGCCCATCTACACCGATTTTGCCGGTTGGGCCCGTTCTGTCCATGAGATCACCATCGTAGAAGAAACCGAGCCCACCGAGCCCAGCACCGAACCCACCGTGGAATCCACCGAGCCCAGCACGGAACCGGAAGTGATCGAAGAGGTCGAGCCTTTCCTGATCTACCTCAGCGGCTCTGATACCCGCAGGGAGACCCTGGCCGGCTTTGGTCGTAACGATGTGAATATTCTGGCAGCGGTCAATCCCCAGACCAAGCAGATCCTGCTGGTCAACACTCCCCGGGATTCCCGCGTGGAAGTCCCCGGCAAGGGCGGCGCTGTGGATAAGCTGACACACTGCGGCATGCTGGGTATCAACAGTTCCATTCTGGCGCTGGAAAGCATCTACAATGTCGACATTCAGTATTATGCCCAGATCAACTTCACCGGTTTTGAGAAATTGATCAATGCCATCGGCGGCATCGAAGTCTACTCCGATTATGAATTCTGGTCTCTGGAAGGCAACTGCACCATCTACAAAGGCCTTAATCAGCTCAACGGCAGACAGGCACTGGGCTTTGCCCGGCACCGTAAGGGTCTGCCCGGCAGCGACCACACCAGAGGCAAGCACCAGATGAAGGTGATCAACGCCGTAGTGGACAAGATCACCACCTCCACCGCACTGATCACTGGCTATAGCGAGATCCTGGAAAGTCTTGAGGGTATGTTTGTCACCACCTATCCCTCCGAAAACATCTCCAATCTGGTGAAGATGCAGCTGCTGGATATGTCCGGCTGGGAGATCTTCAACTATGCGGTCCCCGGCGGTGGCGGAAGCGAAGTGACCTACTTCTCCCCCAACAAGGCCATGTCCATGGTCTATCTCTATTCCTCCAATGTGGCCCATGCCTCACGGATCATGGAAGCACTTCTGTCCGGTATGATCCTGACCGAGAAGATGGTCCATCCCTAAAGTATAAGGACGGCGAAAATTTCGCCGTCCTTTTTTATATTTTCTTTGCATTTGGGTGAGAATGTGGTATGATAGATTTACAAAATTTTGCTTGGAGGGATTCCATGTCGGACTATATTCGTATTGCCTGTGCGGTACCTGAGGTGCGTGTGGGCGATGTAGTGAAAAACACTGCCGATATCTGCGGTTATATGGCCGAGGCTGATGCCCAAAATGCCGATATCGTGCTTTTCCCCGAGCTGGCTATGACCGGCTACACCTGCGGCGATCTTTTCTGGCAGGACACTCTGTGGACCGGTGTAAAAGCCGGCCTGCGGCAGATACTTGCCTGTTCCGAAGAACATCCCCGGCTGACTGCCGTGGTGGGCCTGCCTCTGCGGTGCGACGGCCGGCTTTACAACTGCGCCGCCGTGATCAGCGGCGGTGAGATCTGCGGCTTTGTACCCAAGACCCATGTGGCCACCGGCGAGGAATGCCGCTGGTTCTGCGGCGGCGAGGATCGGGAAAGCTTCTCCATCCATGCCGGCACTCTGGGTCTTGACCGGGATGACTATATCCCCGTGGACAAGCAGATGCTCTTCCGTGTGGGTGATGCTGCCGTGGGCATCGAGATCTGCCAGGATCTGATGGTACCTCTGTCCCCTTCCACGCTGATGGCCCTGGGTGGTGCGGAAGTGATCCTCAACCTCTCCGCCTCCTGCGAGCTGGCTGGCAAGCAAAGCTACCGCCGGCAGCTGGTCACCGACCAGTCCTCCCGCCTCAGCTGCATCTATGCCTACTGCAGCGCAGGCAGCACCGAATCCACCTCGGATCTTGTCTTCTCCGGTCAGAGTCTGATCGCAGAGAATGGTAAGCTTCTGTCCGAAAGCAAGGAGCTGCCCACTACCGACTATATGCTGGTGCAGGACTGCGATCTAAGCCGCATCCGTGCTGATCGCAGCCGTGATATGAGCTTTGCTCACAACGCCCGTCTGTATCAGCAGCTGCTACCCTGCGAGGAGACTCTTTGCTCCGAGACCGCGCTGCGCAGCGACGGAAGATCGTATCCCCTTCGTAAGCTGCCCTTCATTCCTTCCTCTGCCGCGGCACGGAAGCAGCGCTGCGAGGAGATCTTCAACATTCAGGTAGAAGGTCTGAAGCAGCGGCTGAGTGTGGTGGGCGGAAAGGCCGTCATCGGCATCTCCGGCGGTCTGGACTCCACTCTGGCACTGCTGGTGACCGTGGAGGCAATGCACCGGCTGGGCCGTCCTGCAACAGATGTCTGCGGCATCACTATGCCCTGCTTCGGCACCTCTGACCGCACCTACACCAATGCCTGGGAGCTGATGCGCAAGCTGGGCATCAGCGCAAAGGAGATCAGCATCAAGGATGCGGTGACCACCCATTTCCGGGACATCGGTCACGATCCGTTGGTCTTTAACGGCACCTACGAAAATTCTCAGGCCAGAGAGCGCACCCAGGTCCTGATGGACTACGCCAGCGTCGTGGGCGGCATGGTCATCGGCACCGGCGATCTGAGCGAGCTGGCCCTGGGCTGGTGCACCTACAACGGCGACCATATGAGCATGTACGGTGTCAACGGCACCGTACCCAAGACGCTGATCCGCTGGATCATCGAGACCGTCGCACAGTGGCCCATCTTCGCGGAAGCAAAGACAGTGCTGGACGACATTCTGGACACCCCCATCAGCCCCGAGCTGCTGCCGCCGGACGCCAAGGGCAAGATCAGCCAGCAGACAGAAGACATCGTGGGTCCCTATGCCCTGCACGATTTCTTCCTGTACCATATGCTGCGCTATGGCTTCTCCCCCACCCGGATCTACGACCTTGCCTGCCGTGCCTTCCGGGAGGATTTCGACGGCGAAACTGTGAAGAAGTGGCTGAAGGTCTTCTGCCGCCGGTTCTTTACCCAGCAATTCAAGCGCAACTGCCTGCCCGACGGCGTGAAGGTCGGCTCCATCGGCCTTGGCCCCAGAGGGGATTGGCGGATGCCTTCCGATGCCTCCTGCCGCCTGTGGCTGGATGAAATTGAAAAACTGTAAGAACAAAGGGTGCGTCTTTTGACGCACCCTTTTCTTTATACCTCATAGTCCGCGCTGTAGCGCTGATCCAGCATGTGCCAGAAGTGCTCCTTGGCTGCCAGATGCAGCGGATGGGAAGCATAATTCTTCAGAGCTTCCGCGCTTTCAAACTCGGAATACAGCGCATAGTCCAGACCCTGGTAGGCCCGGCGGATCTCCATCTTCTGAAGGCCCGGGATCTGACCTGCCAGCGGCTCCAGCACAGAGCGGATCAGTTCCACCGCCGCGGTCTTATCCACACCCTCCTTCAAGGTGTACAGTACGATATGCTTTACCATAGTTATCCTCCTTATGCAAATACCGGGGCCGAATCGCTTCAGCCCCGGTATGTAGCTTTTTACTCAGCCTCGACCTCTTCGACTTCCTCAGCTTCCTCAGCGGGAGTCTCCTCCAGCAGAGCGCGGATGGACAGGGAGATGCGCTTGTGCTCAGCGTCCACGTCGGTGATCTTGACCTTCACATCCTGACCCTCGGACAGAACATCCTCGGGCTTGCCGATGCGGCGGTCAGCGATCTGGGAGATGTGGATCAGGCCGTCAACGCCGGGCAGGATCTCTGCGAAGGCGCCGAAGGTCATCAGCTTCACGATCTTGGCATCCACAACATCACCGATGCTGTAGTTGGTCATGAACTGATTCCAGGGGTTCATCTCTGCGGTCTTGTAGCCCAGAGAGATCTTGTGCTTCTCAGCGTCGAAGGAAATGACATAGACCTCGATCTGGTCGCCCACCTTGACCACCTCAGCGGGGGTCTTGATGCGGTTCCAGCTCAGCTCGGAAACATGGACCATGCCGTCCACACCGCCGATGTCCACGAATGCGCCGTAGGAAGTCAGGGACTTGACAGTACCCAGATACTTCTTGCCCTCTTCGATCTCGGTCCAGATCTTAGCCTGGGAAGCCTTGCGCTCCTCAGAAGCGACAGCGCGGATGGAGCCGATGACACGGCGACGAGCGCGGTTCACTTCGGTGATCTTCAGCTTCACGGTCTTGCCCACCTGGCCAGCCATATCGCCGCCCTTGGCAACGCCGGACTGGGAAGCGGGGATGAACACGCGGATGCCCTTGATGGTAGCCACCAGGCCGCCCTTGTTCTCCTCGGTGATAACGCCTTCGACAGTAGTCTTGTCCTCAGCATAGGCAGCCATGTCGTCCCAGATCTTCAGGCCGTCCAGCTTCTTCTTGGACAGCTGCACAGTGCCTTCCTGGTCATTGACGCGAACAACGAAGACCTCGATCTCGTCGCCTACGTGCAGGATGTCCTCAGGCTTCACAGAAGGATCGGCGCTAACTTCGTCGTAGGGAATGTAGCCGGCGTGCTTGGTGCCCAGATCGACCTGGACTTCGGTATTGCCGATACCGGTAACGATACCCAGTACCTTATCTCCTGTATTTAAAGTCTTGATGGACTGCTCCAGGAGTGCCTCAAAGTTTTCCTCCTGTACAGCATCAGCATTTACAAATTCGCTCATTGTGTTGTTGACCTCCTTTATTATCCACGCCGGCGTGGAGGCGCCGGCAGTGATTCCGATAGAATGGGCACCACGGAAGAATCCCGCATCCAGCTCAGACGCGTTATCTACCAGGGCGACCCTGCCGCAATGTTCCCGACAGATCATGGCAAGCCGGCCGGTATTGGAGCTTTTGGCATCTCCAACCACCACCATGGCATCGCACTGGGCGCTCAAAATCGCCGCCTCAGTCTGACGAGATTCGGTTGCTCTGCATATTGTATCAAATATTTTCACGTTAGTAAACTGTTTTTTTGCAATTTGGACACTTTTTTTCCACAAAGATTCCGTGGAAGTGGTCTGGGAAACCATGCAAATTGGCAAATCCGGGGAAATTTCCGGCTGGGAAGCCCAGTTTTCCAGTTCCTCGGCACTTTCGAAGACCCGGCAATCGTCACACCAGCCCGCAATGCCCTCCACCTCCGGATGGGCGCGGGTACCGATGATCACAGGAAGTCTTCCCTCTTCCCGGGCCCGGCTGACGATGGTGTGGATTCGCTTGACAAAGGGGCAGGTAGCATCGATCACTTCCACACCCTGCCGCTCCAGATCATCATAGACGGCCTTGGTCACACCGTGGGAGCGGATGATGACCGTCATACCTTCCGCAGCCTGGGCAGCGGTATCGATCACCTCTACTCCCATGGCCTCAAACTTATCCACCACATGGCGGTTGTGGATAATGGGGCCCAAGGTCACCACCTTTTTCCCTTCCGCCGCAGCCTTTTCTACGGTCTCCACCGCACGGCTGACACCGAAGCAGAAGCCGGCGCTTTCCGCGATCCGGATGCTCATAGTGTTACCTTCTCCAGGACGATCCGCCGGATCTGGGCAACCACGCCTTCAATGTCCAGCTCCGAGGTATCCACCTTCACAGAATCCCGACACATCTTCAGCGGAGCCACCTCCCGATGGGTATCCTGGTAATCCCGCTGCTGGATCTCCTTGAGGATCTGGTTGTAGTTGGCCTTCTGGCCCTTGGCCAGCAGTTCTTCAGTACGGCGCTTTGCGCGAACCTCGGCAGAGGCGGTCAGGAAGATCTTTACATCCGCCTTAGGCAGGACCACGGAGCCAATATCACGGCCGTCCATGATCACATTGTGCTGCTTCGCCACATCCCGCTGCATATCCAGCAGCATATCCCGCACCTCCGCATGGGCAGAGACCAGGGACGCCTTCTGGGAGATATCCTGGGTGCGGATATCGTCAGTTACATCCATTCCGTTCATGATCATGTGCTGCACACCGTCTTCATCATAACAGATTTCCACGGTCAGCTCGTCGATGTAGCGGCGCACGCCGTCCACATCCTTGGGACTAACGCCCCACAGATCCAGAAAATACGCAACGGTGCGGTAAATCGCACCGGTATCCACATAGTAAAAGCCCAATTCCTTAGCAAGCCGCCGCGCAATGGTGCTTTTGCCCGCACCGGCAGGGCCGTCAATGGCGATGGAAATTGTTTTCGGCATGGTAAATACCTCTTTCTTTTATGCTTTTTCTCTGAGCTTTGCCAGGGCAGCGGCTTCTCTTGCCACCACTTCCGCCGGCGTCAAGCCCAGCTTCGCGCCCACTTCCTCCGGCTTCATAGGCAGGCCGCCTTCCAGACCGAAGCGCAGATTCAGCAGCTGCGCATCCAGATCACTCAGTCCGGAAAGCAGCTCCGAGATCCGCTGGCGCATCTGGAAATAGGCCGTATCCTCCACGGCATTGGCATCGTCCGGATCCGGCTCTTCCGGCTCGGGCTGGGATTTGGCCTTGCTCATGGTGCGGGCATTGCTCAGCATATCCGCCACCACCGCCGTCTGCTGCGGAGTCATATGCAGCTGCTCGGCGATCTCCTCCAGGGTGGGATTTCGTCCCAGCTCCGACAGAAGCCGCTCATCTACGCTGCGGTAATCTTCCAGCGCCTGGCGCATCTTCTGTCCCACGCCGCTGCTCTGAGCCTGCAGGGTGATCACTCTGGCCATGGCCTGACGGATATGCCAGTCCCGGAAGCTTTCAAAATCACCGCCGTCGTAGCGTTCAAAGCTCTGCCACAGGCCCATGCTGCCCTCCTGGATCAGATCCAGCAGTAGCACGCCCCTACCCGTATGGGCACGGGCCAACTCGACCACACGGCTCAAGCTCAAATTCAATATTTTCGTCCAAAGCTGGGGATCTGCCGCTTCTTCCCGGTTGGCTTTCTCCAGTTCTTCCGCAAGCAAGCGGATATCTCCCTGCACAGGGATCATGGCCAATTCTTCCAGATACAGACGCAGCGGGTCGCTGTCCTCCAGTTCCCGCAGGAAGCTTCCCTTCTGAGAAAGCTGCTCTTCAAAACGCAGCCGTACCGCCGCTTCCCCGGTGCCGGTAGGCTTGGGAAGATCGGAAATATCCAGCGTCACCGCCAGATCCTGCAAGTGCGCAAAGGCATCCTCCAGCACATCCTCATTCTCGCCGTCCAGGGCGGCAAGCAGCCGGGCAGCAGAAAGGGTATCTCCCACCTTCAGCTGCGACAGAAGCTGCTCCCAGGGAGAATCCTCAAAGGCAATATCCAAATAATCCGATGAATACATCATTCCAGGAAATCCTCCAGTCCCATCGTGCTTCCCATCTTTTGCAGCTTTTCCATGGCCAGCTGCTCGATCTGCCGGGCCCGCTCCTTGGAGACGCCCAGGATCTGGCCGATCTGCTCCAAGGTGTGGCACTCTCCGTCTTCCATGCCGAAGCGCAGCCGCAGCACCTGCCGCTGCCGTTCGTTGAGGGCGGAGAGCAGCTGCTCCATGGTGTGGTTCAATTCTTCACGCACCAGTTCCTCGTAAGGCTGGGGTGCGGCAAGATCCTCCAGAACCAGCGACAGGGTGCCGTCTTCTTCTCCTGCAGGGGCATCCAGGGAGCAAGTCTGCGGATCCAGGCGCAGAAGCTCACGGATCTTCGCTGCGCTCAGGCCGCACAGAGGCTCCATTTCCTCCGGTGTAGGTGCTACCCCATACTCCTGCAGCAGCATCGCCTGGACCGTGCGGATCTTTTGCATTTTCTCCGCCGTATGGGTAGGGATGCGGATCAGCCCATGGCTAACCAAACACCGGGTAATACCCTGGCGGATCCACTTTGTGGCGTATGTAGAAAATCTGAAATCCATGGTGTAATCAAATCTTCTCACCGCCGCCAGCAGGCCGATACTTCCCTCCTGGACCAGGTCCATAAGAGGAACGCCTCTGCCTGCGTATTCCTTGGCTACAGACACTACCAGCCGCAGGTTGGAGTCCACCATCCTACGGATGGCCTCCTCATCCCCTTCCGCGCAGCGCTGGGCCAGAAGCCGCTCCTCCTGGGGTGTCAGCAGAGGAAACTGCCGGATATCCCGAAGATACTGGCGCACATCCTCTTCCCCACTGGGAACGCTCTGCTTTTCAAGGAGCTGTAATGTCATTTTTTCAGTCCTTTTCTTTCCTTGAGCTTATTTCGGTAGGACAGAAGATCATCCTCTGTGGTCACCGCCGCGGCCTGATGCTCCGAACGAACGGTACGGATGCAATCAGCAAAGGCCTGCTCACTCACCGGCCCCTGCTGCCGCTGGAAGATGCCGGTAATGTGGGACATCTCCTCACCTGTCAGATCCGCCAGTACGCTCAGCGACACCTCCAGACCCTGCTGGCTGCGCTGGAGCAGCTGTCCATAGACACGGCCCAAAAGCTCCGAGGAGAAATGCTCCGGTTTCAGATCCTTGGCTTGGGCCAGCATGGCCGGCTCACGCAGGATCTGGCTGAGGATATTCTCCTCCGCCATGGCGGATTTCATATTATCGTAGCGAATGGTGCGGCTTTTGGGCTGCAAGGCCTTGGCCGGCGCCAGGTCGATCTTCTCCTGTTGCTTTTTCTGTCGGCTGATACGGCGCTTGAATGCCCGCTCCACCTCCATGCGCATGGCAGCATCGCTGATCTTGGCAGCTTCCGCCACCCGGTGACTGTAAACCTCCCGCTGCACAGAGCTGGAAAGGCCGCTGATCAGGTCCGCGGCTTCCTGGAGGAATTTCACCTTCTGGTCGTCGATGCGGATATCATACTTTCTCAAAATAGCATTGATCTGGTATTCCACCCGGTTGGAAGATCCCTCCAACAGAAGCTTAAACTTGTCCGCGCCGAATTTCTTCAAAAATTCGTCCGGGTCCTTGGCATCCTGCAGCTGCAGCACCTTTACCTGCAGCCCAGCCTTCTCCAGAATGGGGATGGCACGCTGGGTGGCATTCTGGCCGGCTTTATCGCCGTCGTAGATCAGAATGACCTGCTCCGCGTAGCGGGTAATGAGGGCAGCCTGCTCTTCGGTCAAGCTGGTACCCAGGGACGCCACCGCATTGTCGAAGCCGTACTGGTGCAGCGCCACCACATCGATGTTGCCCTCCACCAGAATGAGAGAATTTTCCTTACTCTTCTTGGCAAGGTTCAAGCCGAACAGATTCTTCCGCTTATTAAAAATGGGGCTTTCCGGGGAGTTCAGATACTTGGCAGCCTCGGAATCGCTTTTCAGAATGCGGCCGCCGAAGGCGATCACATTGCCCCGTACATCAATGATCGGGAACATCAGCCGATCCCGGAACCGGTCAAACAGGTTGCCGTTCTTCTGGGATACGGTGACGAGGCCCGATTCTTTCAGTTCTTCATCGGTATAGCCCTTCGCACGCATGGCCTTGACCAGCGAATCCCAGCTATCCGGGGCGTAGCCCACGCCGAAGGTGGTCAGGATCCCCCGAGACATACCGCGGCCCAGGGCATATTCCAGCGCCTGCTTTCCTACAGGAGAATACAGCTGGGCATGGAAGAATCGGGCCGCCTCCTTGTGGAGCGCCCAAAGTCTTTCCTGCTGGCGGTAGCGGCTCTGGTACTGCTCATCCTCAGGCACTTCCATACCTACCCGTTTTGCCAAAGCCCGCACCGCGTCCGGGTAGCTCATGCCCTCCACTTCCATCTGGAAGTTGATGACACCGCCGCCCTTGTGGCAGCCGAAACAGTAGTAGATACCCTTGTCGGGGGCTACGGAGAAGGATGCGGTCTTCTCTCCATGGAAGGGACACAGGCCGAACATATTGGCACCGGCACGCTTCAGGCTCACATACTGCCCGACCACATCTTCAATTGGATTGCGTGCTACCAGTTCATCGATAAACGACGCGGGAAACGCCATGTTCCGTCCCTCCTTTGCTATAACTAAGTAATTATATCACATTATCCCCGAACTTGCCACCCCGTAGGGATAAAAATCTCGGTATATTTATCGACAGCATAATTATCTGTCATGCCTGCGATATAATCGCAGAC
>JBGVJN010000049.1:0-2167 GCA_045129455.1 Faecousia sp.
TCCGGGAAATTGACCTTGTTCATGCCGCCGCCACCGAGCGAGAGGATGGTATGCACTTCCTCCATCATATAAATGTTGTACAGGCAGTCAAGGCCGTCCCGGCTCCAGCCCACGTTTTCAAAGGAACCGGACATATATTTCTGGCGGTACAGATAGTAGGGCTTGTAGCCCAAATTCCGCAGCTTTTCGTTGGCGTAGGCAACCATTTCGGTGACATCCGCGGCAGACGGCAGGTTCTCCCGCCGCTCAAACAGATCGGCGCCCTTTTTCAGAGCCAGTGTATGTACCGTGATGTTTGCCGGATCCAGCGCGGCCACTTCATCAAGGGAGCGGCAGAAGCCATCAACCGTGTCTGTGGGCAGACCGGCGATCAGATCCATATTGATGGCCTTGTAACCGGCCTCTGCGGCCTGCCGGTAGGAACGCAGCACGTCCTCCGCCTGGTGAGGCCGTCCGCTGGCACGCAGCACGGTATCGATCATGGTTTGCGGGTTGATGCTCATACGATCCGCACCGTGGGAATGGATGGCGTTCAGCTTCCCGGCATCCAAAGTATCCGGACGGCCGCCTTCTACGGTAAATTCGATGCACCGTGAAAGGTCAAAGGAACTGCGGATGGCATCCAACAAGCGGCAAAGCTGTTCCTCTGAGAGCGTTGTCGGGGTGCCGCCGCCTATATAAATGGTACGCACCTTCCGCCCGGAATTTGCCAGAAGCTCTCCGGTGACGGCCATTTCCTTCATCAGCGCCGTTAAGTATGGCTCCAGAAGCTCCGTCCGCTTGCCGACACTGCGGCTGACGAAGCTGCAATAGGCACACCGGGTGGGGCAGAAGGGGATGCCCACATACAGGGAAAGATCTGTGGGTTCCAGCAAGGCGGCGGCCTTTATGGTGGAAACGGAGCAGTCCACCGCCAGTTCCCGGCGCTCCGGGGTCACGTAGTACACATCCCGGAGAAGGGCTTTGGCGCTCTTTTCCGAGCCGCCATCCAGAAGGTGCTTGGTGGTGATTTTGGTGGGACGAACGCCGGCCAGCGCGCCCCAAGCGGGAATGCTGGGCAGCAATTGAATCGCTGCCAGGTAGTAGCTTTGCTGCAGGGCACGGCGGCGCAGACGCACCGTTTCATCGGCGGCTTTCAAGCGCCGGGCGGCAGTGACGGTGTTACCGTTTATGGTGATCTTTGCCGTGGCGGTGAGCCAGGTACTGCCCCGGTGCAGAGCCGAGATCGCTTCCCCCTCCGCGCCCTCGGGGAACAGGGCCATCTGCAATTGTTCAACAGCGTAACGGTCATCGTGACCGATGAGGGTCAGATTCATAAGCTACCTCAAGTATGGATTATATTGCTTTTCTGTGGCGAGTGTTGTCGATTCTCCGTGACCGGGATAGATTGTAAAGGCACCCTCCAATGCGGCGATGCGCCACAGGGAGTTTTGGATGGTGTTCCAGTCGCCGCCGGGCAGATCGGTTCGTCCGCAGCTGCGGGCGAACAGCGTGTCCCCGGAGAACAGGGCATCCCCGCACAGGAAGCATACCGAGCCCCGGGTGTGTCCCGGCGTGGCGAATACCGTAAAGGTAAGCCCGCCGGCATGAATCGTTTCGCCATCCTCAAAGAAGGAAACCTCTGTGAAGTCACAGTTTGCGATGGGGTAATAAAAGGTGTGCAGCGGGTCAATGGGCTGCGACCAGTCGCCTTCGCTCATCCAAAGCTTGCATCCGGTGGCCTCCGCGATCCTCTCCACAGCACCTACATGGTCGAAGTGGCCATGAGTCAGCAGGATGGCTTCCACCGTCAGCCCAAGGCAGTTTACGGTGTTCAGGATACGCTCCGGCTCATAGCCCGGATCGATGATTACGCAGGTGGTGGAGGCTTCGTCGCAGACAATGTAGCAATTGGTCTGGTAATCGCCCAGCGCTAGGCGCTTCATTTTCATCATGGTTATTTCCTCCGGGGCTCCTCCATCAGCTGATCTGTGTCCAATATCAGGGTAACAGGACCGTCGTTGATGGATTCGACCTTCATATCAGCACCAAATTTGCCGTGCTGGGGCGGGAAACCCAGTTCCTCGCAGATCTGCAAAAACCGCTCGTACATGGCTTCTCCCAGCGCCGGGGGAGCCGCGTCCACGAAGCTGGGGCGGCGACCCTTGCGGCAGTTGCCATAGAGGGT
>JBGVJN010000050.1:0-13626 GCA_045129455.1 Faecousia sp.
ACGGTCACATGAACCTTGACCCCATGGCTGTGGGCGAAAGCAACCGCTTGGGGCAGCTCCTCGGGGGTAAAGTTCCCCGCGAAGGAGCGCATACCAAAGCTGGTGCCTGCCAGATAAACAGCATCCGCGCCGTACAGAACAGACATTTTCAGCCGTTCCATATCTCCCGCGGGACTTAATAATTCCAATCCTGCCATTAGCCTAACCCCAATTTCTCGATCCATTCCTGATGCTCCTTCAGTGTGCTGGAGAACTGGTGGCGTCCGGCAGATGCATCATAAATAAAGTAATAGAAGCTGGTCTCGCCGGGCTTCAGCGCAGCGCCGATGCTGGCAAGAGACGGGTTGGAGATGGGTCCGGGAGGCAGACCCTTGTACTTATAGGTGTTGTAGGGGCTGTCGATCTGCAGATCCTCCGCGGTCAGACCGCCCTCCTTCTTACCGCCGATGGCATAGTAGACGGTTGCGTCGGAGTTTAGATAGGGATATGCGGACTGGTAGCAAAGACGGTTATAGAATACGGAGGCGATGTTGTAGCTTTCGCCGGCACCGACGGATTCCTTTTCCACGATGGATGCCACGGTGAGCATTTCGTAGAAGCTCAGCTTGTGTTCCTCGATGAAGCTCTGGCCGTAGCCGTGCTTCTTCATATTGGCAGCCAGCTGGGCATTGAGCTTGTCCAGCAGTTCCTGGGGATCCTCGGCGATACTCTTCATACGGTTTTCAAAGCCCGCCAGCATCTTTTCCAGGGCGTGCTCCGCGGTATAGTCCACATAGAAATCGTAGGTATCGGGGAAGAGGAAGCCCTCCAGGCAGTACTTGCTACCACGCTGGACGCCCTCCAGGAACCAGCGCTCCTTCAGATCGCCGTTGGCGGCATACGCTTCCAGCTCCGCTACGGTGCATACACCCTTTTTCTCCAGCAGCGCGAAGATCTGGGCGCAGGAATAGCCTTCGGGGATCTGCACGGTGACGGTGGTGCGGTAGGTGGAGGTGGCACGCATGCCCTTGACCAGAGCATGGTAGTCAAAGAGTGTATTGAGGGTATAGGTGCCGGGGACGATCTTTTCCTCCGCGTCGGAAAGCTCCGCGTAGAACTTAAACAGGCTGGGGTATTTGATCAGCTCCAGTTCCTGCAGCTTGGTGGCGATACTGTCGATATCATCCTCAGGAGTGATCACCACTTCCACAGGGATGTCATTGCGGCCGAAGGCCAGCACATCCGCGGCACACACCCATACAAGACGGCCCAAAGAGGTGCCGATGGCCACGCAGACCACGATCCAGATGGCGACAGACAGCAGATGGGGGATGCCGAAAAGGCCGTAGCCCTTCTTTTTCTTAGGGCGGACCTTGCGGACAGGGCCTTCTTCCTCATCAGGCACTTCCTCTTCCACGGCAAGCTCCTGTTCGGCGGGAGGTGCCTGGGGTGTATCGAATACCTGTGCCAGCTCCTCGCCTTCGCCGAAGGTGTCCCGGTATTCCTCATCCCGGAAAGGCTCCGGCTCCTTGGCGGGCTGCTCCTGCGGCCAATCCTCTTCCAGTGCTTCCCGCAGGATCTTTTCCAGCTCAATATCGGAAAGCTCGGCCAGCTGCAGGTCGGAAATGGCCTGCTCGTCGGGGCCGATCTCGCCGTTCATCTCCGGGGAGGTGAGCAGGGTATCAAACCAGTCGTCATTGTCAGGACGCATGGTATAAAATTTTTTCTCGTTATCCTTTTCCTTTTCCAAAGAGCGCACCTCCAGTCAGCGGATCACGATTTGTTTTGCGATGGTGTCGGCGGCTTCCTTCCCCTTCAGCGCCTCGATGAGGGCCAGACCGAAGGGAATGGCGCAGCCGGCGGAAGTGCCGGTGATCAGACGGCCGTCCCGGACGCAGGCAGCATCGGGGACCATCACGGCACTGCCCATGCCATCCTCACAGCCGGGGTAGCAGGTGGCATTCTTGCCGTCGGTGATGCCCAGATCCGCAAGTACCGTAGGACCTGCGCAGATGGCGGCCACATATTTCCCGTTATCCCAGGCGAACTTCAGCGCTGCCATGGCCTCGGGGCAGGCACGCACAGAGGCAACACCGCCCAGACCGCCGGGCAGGACGATCATCTCAAGGTCGGTCAGATCCATTTGGCCGATGGTGATATCCGCAGCGATGCCGATATTGTGACTGCCGTAGACGGTGGTGCCGTTAATGCCCACGGTCGTGGTGGGGATGCCGGCTCTGCGCAGCAGATCGATGGGGGCGATGGCTTCCGTTTCCTCGAAGCCTGTACCCAGCAGTACATAAACCATACTTAACCCTCCAGACAGGTCATGACATGACGGTAGATCTCCTGGTGGATGTCCTCAATGGAGCGCATCTGCCCATCCCGGACACATTCGATCACCGTCCAGTTGTAGAAGCGGGCTGCGGCACGGCCGGTTTCACGGCAGGTGGCCAGATACTGGGTGTCCTTTTCGTGGATGTCCGCCTTGGTATTGGTGGACTGCTCACGATGGCGCATCAGCTGCTCAGTGAAGGCAGTGGGAACATCCAGATAGATGGTTAGATCCGGCCGGGGCAGACCCAGCTTGTCGTACTCAAATTCATACAGCCACTTGAGGAATTCTCCACGGGCAGCCTCTGGCTCCTTGGAAGCCTGGTGCACCGCATTGGAGGTGGTGTAGCGGTCGGAAAGGATCATGCCGCCGTTTTCATAATAGCTTCCCCAGGATTTTTTATAGGATGCATAGCGGTCCACCGCGTAGAAGGCGGAAGCCGCGTAGGCATTGACATCAGAGGGGTTGGTGCCGAATTCGCCGCCCAGGTACATCCGGATCAGCGCCGAGCTGGGCTCAGAATACTGGGGGAATACCAAAGTCTGAAAATCCCGTCCCTCGGTGGTCAGCCGCTCCTTCAGCTTCGCGAATTGTGTGGACTTGCCGGAACCGTCGGTTCCTTCAATTACGATCAGTTTGCCCATATTGGGATCCCTCCTGACGATAGTCATACCATGATATCATACAATATCATATTTTTGCCCGTTTGTCCACCTTTTCCTTCCATGAGGACAGGGTGTGAAATTATTTCCCAACAGTTGCATATTCTCCGGAAATCTGTTAGAATGATAAAAATATGACTTTCAGAAAAAGAGGAAACATACATGGACGAGAATATTACTTTTTCCCAGCTGGGTTTGAGCGACGCAATGCTCAAGGCTCTGGAAAAGAAGGGCTACGGTTGGCCCACCACCATCCAACAGCTGGCGATCCCCGAATTTATGCAGTGGAAAGATGTGATCGCCAAGGCACCCACCGGCACCGGCAAGACCTTTGCCTTCGGCATCCCCATGATCGAGCATGTGGATCCCAAGCTGCCCGAGGTGCAGGGTCTGATCCTGGCACCCACCCGTGAGCTGGCGCTGCAGATCGGTGATGAGCTGCGGGGCCTGCTGACCTACTTTGAGGGCATCCGTGTGGCAGTGCTTTACGGCGGCGCCGGTATTGGCGGCCAGATCAAGCAGCTGGAGAAGAAGCCCCAGATCGTGGTGGCTACCCCCGGCAGATTGATGGACCATTATAACCGCAAGACCATTCGCCTGGATAAGATCCAGACGGTGGTGCTGGATGAAGCGGACCGGATGCTGGATATGGGCTTTTTCAAGGATGTGACCCGGATCATCGAAAAGGTGAAGAATCGCCGGAATCTGGGTCTGTTTTCCGCCACCATCTCCCAGGAGGTCATGACCGTGTCCTGGATGTACCAGCGGGATGAGGTGGAGATCACCGTAGAGCCCAAGCAGGAGGACCGGCCGGATATCGATCAGTACAGCCTGACGGTAACTCCTCTGGAGAAGGCGGAGACGACCCTGCGGCTGATCCGCAGCCAGGGCTTTGAGCGGGTGATGATCTTCTGCAACACCAAGCATATGTGCCAGCGGCTGTGCGATGATTTCCAGCGGGCAGGCATGGATTGCGAGTGCATCCACGGCGATATCCGCCAGAGCCAGCGGGAAAAGACTATGCAGCGCTACCGTGACGGTAAGCTGGCGGTGCTGATCGCCACGGATGTGGCATCCCGGGGTATCGATGTGGATGATGTGGATTGCGTCATCAACTATGATGTGCCGGAAGAAAATGAATACTATGTTCACCGGATCGGCCGTACCGGAAGAGCCAAGCGCAAGGGCGCGGCATATTCTATTGTAGGGAATTTCCCGGAGAAGGCTAAGCTGGATGAGATCGCCAAGTTCTCCAACTATACCATTAAGCCCATGCTTCTGGGCCAGGACGGCAGCTTGACCGAAGAGCAGGTCAAGGCGCCCGCTCCTATGAAGAAGCGCTTCCGTTGACGCCCCGGGAGCAGGGCTTCCTGCTGCTTAGCTCCTGGCTGGGAGATCCGGACAGAAGACCCTTGACGGCTGTGCAGCTGCGCAGGCTTGCGCAGCGGATCGCTGCTGCAGAGCGGCCAACGGCGGACCGGGAGTTGGAGCCGGAAGACCTGGTGGCTCTGGGCTACAGTGCCGCTGAGGCCCGGCGGATCCTGCGGCTGCTGGGGGATACCCAGGTGATGGAGCATTATCTCCGTGGCGGAAAAAACCGGGGCTGCCTTCCGTTGACCAGAGTCAGCGGGGGATATCCCGGTGCGATTCGGGAAAAACTGGGCTTGGATGCGCCCGGCTGCCTTTGGGTCAAAGGAGATCTGTCGATCCTGGATCTGCCCAGGCTGGCGCTGGTGGGAAGCCGGGAGATCTGTCCGGAAAACCGGCGCTTTGCAAGAGAAGCGGGCCGGCAGGCCGCACTCCAGGGGTATGCCCTGGTCTCCGGCAATGCCCGGGGCGCGGATAAGATCGCCCAGGAGGCATGCCTGGCAGCAGGCGGCAAGGTCATCTGCGTGGTGGCCGATGAGCTGCAGCTGTGCCGTGGAACGGAAAATGTACTCTTCGTCAGCGAAGAGGGTTTTGACATGCCCTTTTCGCCGCAGCGGGCCCTGAGCCGCAACCGGGTGATCCATGCGCTGGCGGAAAAAACGCTGGTGGCCCAATGCACTATGGGCAAGGGCGGCACCTGGGACGGTACCGTGAAGAATCTGCGTCATGGCTGGAGCAGTGTATATTGCTGCCGTGACGGCTCGGCGGTTATGACCGAATTAGAGCAGCTGGGGGCGCATTTGATCGGCATGGATGCCCTGGCGGATTTGAAAGGTTTGCCTGTTGACCGGAACTTATTTGACTAAGCTATATTTTTTTACACAAAAGAGTTGAAATTGATAAAATTTTAGTGTAAAATGATAAAGTCATTATGATTGTGATTGGAGGATTCTTCCTATGTGTGGAATCGTTGGATATGCAGGTGAGCAGCAATCTGCTCCCATCTTGCTGGACGGCCTGTCCAAGCTGGAATACAGAGGTTATGACTCTGCCGGTGTGTGCGTGCATGGCGGCGAGGGTCTGCAGGTCGCCAAGGCGAAGGGCCGCCTGCAGGTACTGAAGGATCAGACCGACAACGGCGCGGCAGTACCCGGCTGCGTAGGCATCGGCCATACCCGCTGGGCAACCCACGGCGCACCCTCGGATATCAACAGCCATCCCCATCTTTCCGACTCCGGCAAGATCGCCGTGGTCCACAACGGCATTATTGAAAACGAAGCCCGGATGCGCCTGTGGCTGGAAAAGCGCGGTGTGCGCTTCCACTCCGAGACCGATACGGAGGTGGTGGCCAATCTGGTGGGCTGGTTCTATGACAAGACCGGTGACTTCCTCAGCTCTGTGCGCCAGGCCATCTCCCGTTTGGAAGGCAGCTATGCTCTGGGTATCCTTTGCACCGACGCACCGGATACCATCATCGCGGTGAAGAAAGATTCTCCCCTGATCTTCGGCTTCGGTGACGGAGAAAACTATATCGCTTCCGATGTTCCTGCCATTTTGAAGTATACCCAGACAGTGGCCTACCTGGACGACGGGGAAATGGCCGTGTTCGATAAGGACCATGTGGAGTTTTACAACGCTGCCGGGGATCTGATCGAAAAGAAGAAGGAAAAGATCACCTGGGAGATCTCTGCCGCGGAGCGTGGCGGCTATGCCCACTTTATGCTCAAGGAGATCTTCGAGCAGCCAAAGTGCCTGCGGGATACCATCAGCCCTCGGCTGAAGGACGGCAAGGTGGTGCTGGACAGCATCGACTTTACCGCAGAGTATCTTAAAAAGCTGCGCAAGATCTATTTTGTTGCCTGCGGTTCTGCTTATTATGTATCCCTGCTTGCCAAGTATGTGATCGAGAAGACCTGCCGCATCCCTACGGAGACGCTGCTAGCCTCCGAATTCCGCTATTCCCACCCGGTTGTGGATGAAAATGACCTGGTGGTCATTATCAGCCAGTCCGGTGAGACCGCCGACTCTCTGGCAGCACTCCGGGAAGCCAAGCGCCTGGGCGCCAAGACAATGGCGATCGTCAATGTGGTGGGCTCTGCCATCGCCAAGGCCGCGGATCAGACCATCTACACCTGGGCAGGCCCGGAGATCGCCGTGGCTACCACCAAGGCCTTCTCCACCCAGCTGGCGGTGATCTACCTGCTGGCGCTGCGGATGTCTGAGCTGCTGGGCACCATGAGCAAGGAAGACTATGACCGGATCGTTGCCCAGCTGGAGCTGCTGCCCGGCCAGGTGGAAAGGATCCTGTGCAAGGAGAATCTGGAGAAGATCCAGTACTATGCCAGCCGCTACTACGGCCATCATGATGCTTTCTATATCGGCAGAAATATGGACAGTGCCATCTGCCAGGAGGGCAGCCTGAAGCTGAAGGAAGTCGCTTACCTGCACAGTGAGGCGTATCCCGCCGGTGAATTGAAGCATGGCCCCATCTCTTTGATCGAGGAAGGTATGCTGGTAGTGGCGCTGACCACGGCGGAGGCCTTGTTCGATAAGACCATGGCCAATGTCCGTGAGGTCAAGGCCCGTGGCGCGGATGTGCTGTGCATCACTCTGGAGGAACAGGTGGAAGAGGCAAGCAAGCAGGTGAAGAGCATCATTGCTGTCCCCAGAGTGGATGCTATGCTGCAGCCCAGCCTGAGCCTGATCCCTCTGCAGCTGTTTGCCTACTATATGGCAGTAAACCGTGGCTGCGATGTGGATAAGCCCCGAAACCTGGCGAAATCCGTCACAGTGGAATAAAAAATAGCAGGTCGTGCCATATTGGCACGACCTGTTTTAGTGTTATAGGGTACTTCCTCTGGAGATGATCCGATATCCAAGGATGGGCTTCGGGTCGTAGGATTCATCCCGCAGTGCCCGCAGCAGCTCACGGCAGGCGGTCTTGCCCAGTTCAGAAGCATCAAAGCGCAGGGCTGTAATGGGGATGGGGCAGCTTTCCAGCAGCTCGCTGTCAAACAGAGAAGCGATCTGCACATCCTCAGGAATCTTGAGGCCCTGCTGCATCAATGTTGTGAGCGTGTAGCGGCAGATCTCGTCATCCATACAAAGGAAGCGGCGCACGCCCAGATCCAGAAGCTCTTTCACGGCGGAAACGCAGGCGGCGGGCTTTTTCAGCTCTGTGCGGATAAAAATGTTTTCTTCGGGGAAGTGCAGTCTTTCTACAGCCTGGCGGAAGCCATTCATGCGGCTCTGGTTGACCATATAGCGCATATCATTGCCCAGTAGTGCGATCTTGGTCTGGTCGATACGCAGCATGGTCTGGGTAAAGGCATAGCAGCCTCCTTGTTGATCGTGGTCAGCTTCCACGGTAGCCCAGCCCCGGGTGGAAGGGGGGAGGGAGCCGATGGTGGCGAAGGGGATGTCCCGCTGATTCAGCATATCCACCAGTCCGTCATTCTCCACGGTACGGGACAGGATCACGCCGTCCACTTTGCGGTTGTCCAGGGTGCGCAGCAGAGAATCGGGATAATCCTCTGTGGAAAGGCAGATCACGATGTTGTAGTCCCAGATGAAGGCTTCCTCGCAGATGGTATTCAAGGTTTGCCGTACATACGGCAGGTCCAGCTGGATGAAGGACTTGGGAAGCACCAGTGCCAGATTGTAGGTGCGGCTTTCCGCCAGGCCCTTGGCGGCGGCGCTGGGACGGTAATTGCACTGCTGGATATAGTCCATGACCTTGGCACGGGTGGCCTCACTGATGCGGCCCTTGCCGGAAATGGCACGGGAGATGGTGGTTTTGGACACGCCAAGATCACGGGCGATATCATCAATTGTGATGTTTCTTTTTTGTGACATAAAATTAACTCCACTCTAGAAAAATATGAGAAGGTATGATATAATTAATTAAATATATGCGCAAATAATGCGCAACATCATTGTATCAAGCGAAATGGTTTCTGTCAATATTTGTATAAAAAAAGAGAAAAATTTGTAAAGGTGGGCATTTTTTATGAGCAGAGCAGATGAAATTTACCGCGCAACATGCCTGGATATTCTGGAAAACGGCTTTTCCGATGCGGAGCTTGAGGTGCGCCCCCGTTGGGCTGACGGTACTCCTGCCCATACCATCAAGAAATTTGGCGTTGTCAACCGTTATAACCTGGCTGAGGAATTTCCCATCATGACCCTGCGCCGCACCTACTGGAAGAGCGCCGTGGATGAGCTGCTGTGGATCTGGCAGAAGAAGTCCAACCGGATCTGCGATCTTGGCAGCCATGTGTGGGACGAGTGGGCAGGCAAGGACGGCACCATCGGCAAGGCTTACGGTTACCAGCTGGGCCTGAAGCATCACTACAAGGAAGGCGACTTTGACCAGGTTGACAGGGTTCTCTTTGATCTGAAGAACAATCCCGCATCCCGCCGGATCATGACCAATATCTATAATTTTGACGATCTGCATGAGATGAATCTGTATCCCTGCGCCTATTCCATGACCTTCAATGTCACCGGCAATACCCTCAATGCCATCTTGAATCAGCGCTCTCAGGATATGCTCACCGCCAACAACTGGAATGTGGTACAGTATGCGGTGCTGACTCATATGATGGCCCAGGTCTCCGGGCTGCAGGTGGGTGAATTGGTGCATGTGATCGCGGATTGCCACATCTATGACCGGCATATCCCGGCGGTGAAAGCGATGCTGGAAAAGGAAGGCTTTGCCGCCCCCAAGTTCTCCATGGATGAGAGCATCAGCGATTTCTATGCCTTCACCAAGAACTCCTTCAAGATGGAGAACTACCAATTCCACGATTTCGATTTTGAGATCCCCATGGCGATCTGAGGTAAGCGTATGGAACTGATCGTAGCAGTATACGATGATTGGGGCATCGGTGCCAACGGCACGCAGCCGGTTGCCCTCAGTGCGGACAGGAAATTCTTTCGGGAAATGACCCGTGGCTGCATGGTCATTGCCGGACGGCGTACCATCGGAGATTTCCCAGGGCAGAAGCCCCTTCCCGGCCGGGTCAATGTGGCGCTGACCAGAAGCGGAAGTGAGATCCCCGGCTTTACCATGTGCGGCAGTACGGAGGAAGCTGTGGCCCTGGCGGCTGCGGCGGAGCGCGCCATGGTCATCGGCGGCGGCAGTATCTATCGGCAGCTGCTGCCCTACTGCGATACCGCCTATGTGACCAAGGTCCATTGCACCGTCCAGTCCGATACCTTCTTCCCCAATCTGGATGAAAGTGCGGACTGGTATCTGGAGCAGATCCTCCAATCCGGCGAGGAAAACGGCATCGCCTACGAAATGTGCCTGTATAAAAGAAAAGGAACGGCTTAAGCCGTTCCTTTTTCTGCTTTTTTCAGATAGATCACCATGGGGATCGTGGCGATGATGAAGGGGATCATGCCGATGATCCCGGTGGGGGCGGGACCGATAAATGGATCGCCGCCGGTGGCGGTGAAATAGATACCGATGGCTGCGATGCCGTTGATGGCCCCGTGGGCCAGGATCGCCGGGATGCAGCTTTTGGTTTTCAATGTCACATAGGCCATGAAAATACCCCATACGATGCATAGCAGACACATCATTGCGATCCCTGTGAAGGGGAAACCGGGGTAGCCTATGCCGTAATTGTGACCGATGGCAGTGAGGGGCGCGTGCCACAGACCCCAGATCACACCGGTGATCAGAAGTGTGGGGATCATAGGCAGCTGCTTGCGCATTTTCGGCAGCAGGTAGCCTCTCCAGCCCCATTCTTCTCCAAAGCAGGTAATGAAATTGAGTGCGGGAGCCATAATAAGACCCTGTGCGCATTGTACGATCATCATAAGCTCCAGGGGAATGGGGAGCGTATCCGTGCTTGCACCGGCAGCCTCCAGGGTCTGCCGCAGATAGCTAAAGCTGGGGTCAAAGCTGTCCGGAAACAGCAGAAAATAGAGCCCTATGCCGGCAAAGGTCAGCAAGCCCGGGCCAAACCATGCCAGAAGATAGACCTTCAGATTTTTGCGCAAATTGGGTCGGAGCCAGGAGTTTTGAAAGCCTTCCTTTGTGATCAGACGGGTCAGCAGAACGCCGATGGCCGGGAAGAACATGCATGCCGCAGTCATCAACTGCGCAAGCATAGAGGGTACACCGCTTAAAGATTCTCCGTGAATGATGGGGTAGAGTACCAGAAAGCAGTAACCCCATGTCAGACCGAAGGTGATGCCCAGATAGATCCAAATTCGCTTCAAATCTTGCTTCTTTTCTTCCATAGGAGCCTCCGGTTATTCTTCCTGCGCAGCCTGCTTTTTGTACAGGCGGTAAGAATACACGGTAGGCACTGCAACCATCACGATGAGGATGCCCATCAGGATCCAGAAGCTGCCCAGGAAGGCGGTGGCCATGGTAAGAACGCCGCCGGCCACCCAGAGCTTACCGGCCATACGGTGAGTCTTGTTCCAGTTTTCCTCGTTGGCAAGAGTCCAGGGGAGCTTGATACCCATGGTGTAGCTTTGGCGGCATTTGGGCAGCAGATTTCCCACGATGATAAACATCAGACCCACCAGAAGAGGCATCACTGTCTCCACAGCCAGATGATATCCCAGTGCGGTGGTATAGACCAGGGAGTTGATCAGCAGGCTGATGGCCGGGCAGATCCACAGCACCAGCTGGATCATTTTGGGGTGATAGTTCTTGCTGCTGGGATCGGCACTGCTGACAAGAATACATACCCAATGAATGGCCAGCAAGATGCCGGGGAAACCGAATACGGCGAAGGGCTTACTGCTCCAGGCGTCGATCTCGCCGTCAATATTCCAGTGGCTGGGGATCTGCTCAGGCAGCTTACTCCACAGCAGCAGACCCACAAGGACAGGGATCAAAGCTACGAGGCTGGTTACCAGTACCGTACCCTTATTCTTCTTAAGCATGGTCATTGTCTCCTTTCAGGTCGGTGATCCAAAGCATGATCTCTTCCAGAACAGAGGCGTTCAGATCGTAATAGATGAATTTTCCTTCCCGGGTATCCCGGATCAGATCCGCTTCCTTCAGCACGGAAAGGTGCCGGGAAACGGATGCGCCGGTCACCTCGAAATGCTCCGAGATCTGGCCGGCAGACAGGCGGCCGTTTTTGAGCATATTGAGGATCTCTCTGCGGATAGGATCTGCCAGTGCGCGCAGAGTGTTTTGCAGGCCCATGGGATCGCTCCTTTCTGTATGCAATTTAACATTTAACCTAAATGTTAAATATATAATAGCATGGAGCTTCGGTTTTGTCAAGGGGGAGTATAAAAAACCGCTGCCGGGCTGGCAGCGGTTTGGGATCATTGCAATGAAAGGTGGCTTCTTTCCAGAGCCTTTCGGATGGCCACCGCCAGAAGCGGGGCAAAGATCACAGCCACGGCGGCGTTGAAGGTGGTGGCAGGAAGCTTTCCGATCACAGAAAGCAAGGCAGCATCCGGTGTCAGTCCCTGGATCAAAAGACCCGAGTAGAAGTAGGTTTTTGCTAAGTACAGCGCGGCATAGGTCACGGCGCCGGTGATGGCGGCGGCCAGCGCTTTGCCGTAGCCCCAGTGCTTGCGTCCGGACCAGGCTACCAGACCGGCGGCCAAACCGTAGGCACCCTTGGTCAGAAAGGTGATCCAGGCATCGGAAATGAATGCGGGGTTCAAAAGATCATAGATGAAAGAGCCGAGACCGGCAGCCAGGCCACCCAGCCAGGGGCCGAGAAGGATGCCGGACAGGGCGCACATGATATTGCCCAGATGGAAATAGGAGTTTCCGCCGATATCCATCGGCAGGGTGACCCGCAGCCAGGATCCTATAACGGTCATGGCGGCCATCAGGCCAGTAAAAGCGATCTGTCTTGTGGTGATGGTTTTCAACGGGAAAGCCTCCTTGCGTTTTTCTCCAGTATAGCACAAACTGGCTATAAATAAAGTGCCAAAATGATTAAATAAAATAATGCCAGATGGTTAGAGCTAATAGCTACATGGAGGAAAAGATCACCAAAGCTGAAAAAGTGAGCAGATCCGTAAGTTTCTGTTTACAGAAGCGGGGAGGATGTGATATGATATCCTGTAGGATAACAAACAGAGGTTGCGATGATGAACTATATTGTTTTGGATATGGAGTGGAACCAGCCCTGGCCCGGTTCCCCTTCGGCAAAGAAGGTGCTGCCTGTGCAGATCCGCGGCGAGATCATCCAGATCGGCGCGGTGCGGGTCACAGAGGATCAGCAGGTGGCGGATGAATTCCAGGTGATGATCCGGCCCAAGTTTTACCGACATTTGAATCGTAGAGTCAGCAAGCTCACCGGTATCAAGGAGGCGCAGCTGAAGGAGGAGGGCATTCCCTTCCCGGAGGCGATGGAGGCCTTCCGCAGCTGGTGCGGTGAGGATATCGTATTTCTGACATGGGGCTTTGATGACATCGGCATCCTTCGGGAGAATCTGCGTCTGTTCGGTCTGCCGGAGGACTGGACCCAGACCTGGTACAATGCCCAGATGATCTTCAATGCCCAGACCGACGGCTCCAACTCCCAGAAGGCGCTGAAGACAGCCATGGAGATCTTTGAGATCGAGGCGACCCGCCCGGCCCACGATGCCCTGGGTGACGCTTACCATACGGCGCTGATCTGCGCCCGGCTGGATCTGAAGCGGGGACAGGAGGAGTACGGGCAGGCACTGAAGAGCCATGAGAACGGCTTCCACGGCGCTGAGCTTCCCGGCTGCATCGCCCGGAAGGTATTCTACGATTATGAGGATAAGAATGCTGCCATCCGCGCCCAGAGCGAGGAGGAGAATATCTGCCCCATCTGTGGCGCGCAGATGACCGGTACACGGTGGTTTGCCCAGCCGGGACACCGGTATATGGACCTGGCCCAGTGTCCGGAGCATGGAAAGTTCTTGATCCGTATCCGGCTTTCGGAGCAGGAGGGAAAGGTCCGTGTCAGCCGGCTGACCTATGAGGCTACCTCCGAGGCGGCTGCCGCCTATGAGCGCAGAGCGGAGAAGGCAGACCCGGAGGAGCGCAGAAGCTCCGGCCGCCGCCGTCGCAGACGGGGCGGTGCAAGAGAGGCTGCCAAGTCCAAGAAAGCATGAAATCTGCACGGCATCTTCTGAAGATGCCGTGCTTTTTTGTGAAGAAAAGTGCTTGACAGAATCGCCCGAAGGTGATAGAATACGCCTTGTGATGGTGCCCAGGCACCTGTGACTTACATGGGCCCTTAGCTCAGTTGGTTAGAGCCTCCGGCTCATAACCGGATAGTCCCGGGTTCGAATCCCTGAGGGCCCACCATC
>JBGVJN010000051.1:0-29507 GCA_045129455.1 Faecousia sp.
GCGGGCTTGCCCCAAGGAGTAACGGGGCCGGGACGGCCGATGGGGCTGCGTCCCTCACCACCACCGTGGGGGTGGTCATTGGGGTTCATGACAGAGCCGCGGACGGTGGGACGAATACCCATGTGACGGGTACGGCCGGCCTTACCAATGTGGACGTTCTCATGATCCAGGTTGCCCACCTGACCGATGCAGGCGGTGCAGTTGGTGCGCACGTAGCGGACTTCGCCGGAGGGCAGACGGACCTGAGCCAGCTCGCCTTCCTTAGCCATCAGCTGAGCAGCGGTACCGGCGGAGCGGACCAGCTGTGCGCCGTGGCCGGGTTGCAGCTCCACATTGTGGATCACAGTACCCACGGGGATGTTGGCGATGGGCAGGCAGTTGCCGGGCTTGATGTCGGCATTGGCAGAGGAGATGACCTGGTCACCGGCCTTCAGACCGTTGGGAGCCAGGATGTAGCTCAGAGTGCCATCCTCGTACTTGACCAGAGCAATGAAGGCGCTCCGGTTGGGATCGTACTCCAGGCGCTCGACGGTAGCGGGCATATCCTGCTTCAGGCGCTTGAAGTCGATGATACGGTACTTGCGCTTGTTGCCGCCGCCGTGATGACGGACGGTGATGTGACCATAGCTGTTGCGACCTGCGTGCTTCTTGAGGGTCTCAACCAGGCTACGCTCAGGTTTTGCCTTCTTGTCCACGCCGTCGAAGCCGGAAACAGTCATGTTGCGGCGGACGGGGGTATAAGGCTTGTAAGTTTTAATAGCCATTTTGCGTTTCGCTCCTTTATTGAGATTGGTTTAGACCATACCCTCGAAGAACTCGATGGTCTTGGAGTCGGCAGTCAGAGTCACGATTGCCTTCTTGTAGGCAGCGCGGCGGCCGGCGGGATAAGCACCGGTGCGCTTGACCTTACCCTGCATACGGATGGTGTTGACCTTGGCAACCTTCACGCCGAAGATCTCTTCGACAGCAGCCTTGATCTCAGTCTTATTGGAGTTGACATCCACCATGAAGACGTACTTCTTGTCAGCAACGTTCTCCATGGACTGCTCGGTGATAACCGGGCGCTTAATGATATCGTAAGCGTTCATTATGCGAATACCTCCTCGATCTTCTGGAGGGCTGCCTTATCGACAACCAGGGTGTTGGCGTTCACGATGTCGTAAACGTTGAGCAGGTTGGCGAAGGTGACCTCGCAGCCGGGGATGTTGCGGCCGGACTTGACCACATTCAGGTCAGCGGCAGCGGTGACGACCAGGGGCTTCTTCTCGGCGCCGACGGCAGCCAGGAAAGCAGCGAATTCCTTGGTCTTGGGAGCTTCCATCTTGATGCAGTCGATGACCACGATCTTGGACTCAGCAGCCTTGGCGCTCAGCGCGGACTTCAGAGCCAGACGGCGGGCCTTCTTGTTCAGGGTGTAGCTGTAATCCCGGGGCTTGGGAGCGAACACGATACCACCGTGAGTCCACTGGGGAGCGCGGGTGGAACCCTGACGGGCACGACCGGTGCCCTTCTGACGCCAGGGCTTACGGCCACCGCCGGAAACCTCAGCGCGGGTCAGAGCGGACTGGGTGCCCTGACGGCGGTTGGCCAGGTGGTTCTTGACCACATCGTGAACAACAGCCTCGTTGGGGGTTACGCCGAACACAGCTTCGGAGAGTTCGATCTCACCAACCAGCTTGCCGGACATATCATAAACATTAGTCTTAAGCATGATTTACGATCTCCTCTCTTAGCCGTTTCTTGCGGAAGCCTTCTGGGGGTTACGACCGGAAGCCTTCTGGGGATTCTTGCTGATGTCTGCACCGGCCTGCTTGACCTTGTGAGTCTTAACAGTGTTGCGGATGTAGACCAGACCGCCCTTGGGGCCGGGGATGGCGCCGCGGATAACGATCATGTTCAGCTCTGCGTCTACTTTAACTACTTCCAGGTTCTCGATGGTGACCTGCTCGTTGCCCATCTGGCCGGCGCCGATCTTGCCGGGGAAGATACGGGACTGGTGAGAAGATGCGCCCATGGAGCCTGCGTGACGGTGGACAGGGCCGCCGCCGTGGGTCATGGGGGTGCGGCCTGCGCCATGGCGCTTAACAACGCCCTGGTAGCCGTGACCCTTGGAAATACCGGTGACATCGATCCAGTCACCAGCTGCGAAGGTGTCAGCCTTGACAACGTCGCCCACATTCAGAGCAGCGCAGTCTTCCAGACGGAACTCCTTCAGGTGCTTCTTAGCCTCGACGCCGGCCTTCTTCAGGTGGCCTGCTTCGGGCTTGGTCAGCTTGGACTCCTTGACATCCTCAAAGCCCAGCTGGACGGCTTCGTAGCCGTCGGTCTCAACGGTCTTCTTCTGAGTGACGACGCAGGGGCCGGCTTCCACAACGGTAACCGGGATCACCTTGCCGTTCTCATCGAAGATCTGGGTCATGCCCACTTTCTTGCCGATGATTGCTTTCTTCATTTTGGGTTTACTCCTTCTTTTTTAGGTTATTGGTTGGCTGCGCATTGGGAACGCTGCCAACATGACCCGTCCGCCCGATGCTTGAACAGTGCGGGCAGCGGTGAATTCCTATATTTTAATGTATAGGAATTACAGCTTTATCTCAATTTCAACACCAGCGGGAAGATCCAGGCTCATCAGAGCCTCAACGGTCTTCTGGTTGGGGTTGAGAATATCGATCAGTCTCTTGTGGGTTCTGCGCTCGAACTGCTCACGGCTGTCCTTGTACTTGTGAACAGCGCGAAGGATGGTGACGACTTCCTTCTTGGTGGGCAGCGGGATGGGGCCGGAAACCTGAGCGCCGTTGCGCTTTGCGGTCTCCACGATCTTTGCCGCGCTGGAGTCGATCAGCTGATGATCATAAGCCTTCAGACGGATGCGGATCATTTCCTGGTTTGCCATGGTTTGTTTCCTCCTTGAATTTAACGTACTCAGTTTGCTTGGTTGTCTGGGTACGGTCGAACCGTTCGTTCACGCCGCCGTGCGTATCATTCCGAGCCAAGAAAAATGGCCGACGCAAGGCCGACCCTTTCTCCTGCCGCAGCGATATACGCAAGCGCAAACAGAAGCAGTTCAGCCGCCCGATGACCGGACATACTCCGCAGAAGTTACCGTTTTTCAACGCAATCTCCTGCATCATCGCAGTGCGCGCATAGTATCCCCTACACACGCTCGATTATCTTACCACTTATTTTCCCGTTTGTCAAGCATAAATTTCGCAAAAATCTGAAAAATTTTGTGCTTTTCCCGAAGAAAAATACCGTTCTTTCCACGGGGAATGTCGTCATTAAAAGGCTCCCTTGTGTAAAGGGAGCTGTCATTTTTTGCTAACGCAAAAAATGACTGAGGGATTGATCTTTTTAAGAATTCGCCCAGCATTTCAGCAGATTCTTACTGCTCACCGCAACAATCCCTCCGTCAGCCCGTTCGGCTGACACCTCCCTTTGCACAAGGGAGGCTTTGGTTCGTCCCTGTGAACGCAAAACCGAGTGATCCTCCCACACAGGGCGCAGATCACTCGGTTTTTCATTATTTCATTTCCCAAAGCTTCACCTGGCTGGCCTTTTCATAAAGGCGCAGGTAGCTGTCATAACGGGTAGCGCCGATCTGGCCCGCAGCCACGGCACCTGTCACCGCGCAGCCCGGCTCTTTCCGGTGAGAGCAATCGTGGAACTGGCACTTGCCGATGTAAGGCCCGAAATCCGGGAAGGCATACTGGAGATTCTCCTTCAGGATCACTTCCATCTGATCCGTATCGAAGGAGGAAAAGCCCGGGGTATCGGCCACATAAGTATCCTCCCCCAGCCGGTACAGCTCCACATGGCGGGTGGTATGCCGGCCACGGCCCAGCTTCTCGGACACTTCTCCGATGGGAAGCTGAAGCTCCGGGCACAGCCGGTTGAGCATGCTGCTCTTACCCACGCCGGAATTGCCGGTAAAGGCAGTGAGCTTTCCCCGGATGGCGCCGCGCAGCTGCTCCACGCCCTCGCCGGTCTCGGCGCTGGCGCAGATCACGGAAAAGCCCGCGTTTTGGTAAATGGACGCCAGATCCAATGCCGGATCCAGGTCGCACTTATTGATGCACAGGATCACCGGCACCTCCTGGTCGCCGGCGATGGCTGCCACCCGGTCGATGAGGAACGGCTCCGTCACCGGGTTGACATTGGCGGCGAATACCACCAGCGCATCGATATTGGCTACCGCGGGACGGACGAAGCTGTTCTTTCTCGGCAGGATCTTTTCGATCATACCCTTGCCCCGTTCCACGGTGATCTGCACCAGATCACCGGTCAGCGGAGTGGCACCCTCCTTGCGCAGGATGCCCCGGGCCCGGCAAGAGATCAGCCCCTGTCCGGTCTGCACATCATAAAATCCACTGATCGACCGCAGGATGCGGCCTTCCAATACATTATCCATTCGTTCCAAAGTCCACCGGTACCACGGTATAGGGGTTTTCCCCGATCCAGATGGCATATTCCTTCTTGCCTGTGCCGGACACCTCGAAGTCGGCACTGATGGTGCCGGCGAAGATCTCCCGCTCCTCGATGATCTCATCCCCCAGCTTCACCGTCAGGGTGTAATCGCCGATCACATCCGTGGGCAGGATGACAGTGAACACCTTCCGGACATTTTCATCCTCGAAGATATCCTCCGGATCCTTGGGGGTAGTGGAGGTATTGCCCAAACCGATGGACACCTGCAGGACGATCTCCGTGGTCACATCGATCTCCGTATAGGGGATCTCCGACTGGGAGATGACCGTATCCTTTGCCTTGGAGCTTTCCACCGGCTCCGTCAGCACATTCTTGAAGCCGTTGCGGTCCAGCACCAGCAGCGCCGTCTCCAGGCTGTAGCCCTGGACATTGGGCACCTTCTTCATTTCCTTCTGGGGACCAAGGCTGATCCAGAGGCAGATGCTCTTGGCCTGGGTGAGGGACTCACCCTCGGCAGGATCGGTGCGGATGACCTGGCCCACAGGAATGGTGGAATGGTTCTCGGTACGGATCAGGATTTTGCCTTCTTCAATGCCCTGGCCGATGAGGAAGTCCTTGGCCTGCTGCTCATCCAGCTCCACCAGATTCTCCATGATCAGCTCCTGGGGCTCCGGTCCCAGGCTGACGATGACCGTGATCTCGCCGCCCTTGATGATCTTGCCGCCAAAGGCAGGGGTCTGGTTCATGATCTGATCCTTTTCATAGGTCTCGCTATGCTTGCGTTCATCGATCTTGATAGTCAAGCCCGCCTTTTCCGCCAAAGCCTTGGCGTCGGTCAAATTTTGACCCAGCAGATTGGGAATATCCACCTGCTCACCGGGCTGCATAAAGATGACCACACCGCAGGCGATCAGCGCCAGGATGATCACCACCACGCACACGATGATCGCAACGGTGGCTACCTTGCTGTGGCCTTCGTCCTCCTCGATCACAACCTCCCTGCGGCGACGCTGGGGCGGCTGAGGCTGCGGATTCCGGGCAGGCTGCTGCACGGGGCGCTGCTTCAGCGCGCCGGTATTGCCCGCCACATTTTCCGCTGTGGTAGGCGGCGGTACCGGAACGGCCTTGGGGGTGCTGCGGATATTCAGCGCATCGTCCATACCGGCACTCAGATTCTGATAGTCAAAGAGGATCGCGGGGTCCTTGCGGAACTCATCCATGTCATAGAGCATGGTGGTGGCGGAGGCATACCGATCCGCCGGAGAATGGGCCATGGCCTTCATGATGATCTGCTCCAGGCCGCCGGGAATATTGGGATTCAGCACGGAAGGCATCTGGGCCTTGCCGTTGATATGCTGGATGGCCACCGCCACGGGAGACTCCCCGTCATAGGGAGGCCGGCCGGTCATCATCTCATACATCACGATGCCCAGGGAATAGATGTCGCTGCGGTTATCCACCCGGCCGCCCTTGGCCTGCTCGGGGGAGATATAATGCACGGAGCCCAATGCTTCCTTGGTCAGGGTGCTTCCCTTGGACATGGCCCGGGCGATGCCAAAGTCGGTGACCTTGACGCTGCCGTTTTTCAGCACCATCACATTGTGGGGCTTGATGTCCCGGTGAACAATGCCCCGTCCATGGGCATGCTCCAGCGCCTTGGCGATCTGGATGGCGAAGTGCAGCGTCTCCTTCCAGTTGAGGACGCCCTTCTTCTCCATATACTGCTTCAGAGTAATGCCGTCGATCAGCTCCATGACGATATAGTCCGCCTCATCGGAGGTGGAAACATCGTACACGGAAACGATATTGGGATGGCTGAACATGGCGACGGCGTGGCTCTCCGCATGGAAGCGGCGGCGGAACTCCTCGTCCTTGGAGTAGTCATCCTTTAAGATCTTAATGGCTACCAGGCGGTTTAAGCGATGGCAGCGGGCCTTGTACACCACGGCCATGCCGCCGATGCCAATGACCTCCAATATTTCATATCGGTTATCCAAAAACCGACCGATAAATCTATCCATACTCAATAAACTCCTTCCGCACCTGTCAGATCTGGATCAGCACGCTGGTCACATTATCCGGTGCGCCACGGTTTTTAGCGATCTCCAGCAGGCGGCGGCAGCAATGCTGCTTGTTCACCCCGTGGATCACCTCAAACAGGATCTCCTGGTCATCCATCATGTTGCTCAGGCCGTCGCTGCACAGCAGCAGATAGTCGCCCCGATCCACATTCCGATGAAACAGGTCACAGTCCACCACCGGCTCGGTGCCGATGGCTCGGGTAATAAAATTCTTGCCGGGATAGGTCCTGGCCCGCTCGGGGGTCAGCTCTCCCCGGTCCACCATCATCTGCACCAGGGAATGATCCTTGGTCAGACAGCGGATCCCGTCGGGAGAAACGATGTAAGCGCGGCTGTCGCCCACATTGACGAGCACCGCTTCCTTTCCCTGGATCAGCACTGCCACCAGGGTGGTGCCCATGCCGTCGAATTCCTCAAACTGCTGGGCTTGATCGTAGACAGTAAAGTTGGCAAGCTTGGCGGCAGCCATCATCATCTGGCCGGTCTTTTCCCGATCCATGCCGGACTTGAAGCTTCTGCGCACCTCCTGCACGAATACATCCGCTGCCAGAGTGCTTGCAATATTGCCGGATTTTGCGCCGCCCATGCCATCGCAAACGATGCACAGCAGGGAATTCTTGTCCAGCTGCTCAATCTGGTAAGTGTCCTGGTTTTGCGGGCGGACACAGCCCTGGTCAGTCAGACCCCAGCATTGCATAGGTAACCACTCCTTTCAAGCAGATTAAGTCGTTTCTTTTGTGTATTTTCTTCGCAGCTGGCCGCAGGAGGCGTCGATATCGCCGCCCAGGGATCTGCGAACGGTGGCGGTGATGCCGCCGTCTTCCAGCGTCTTCTGAAATCTCGCCACCGCATTGCGGGAGCTGGGCTTCAGAGGACTCTCCTCCACATGATTCAGCGGGATCAGATTAAAGTGGGCGGGCAGCCCCTTCAGCCGGCGGAGCAGCTCCTTGGCATCCTCCACCGAATCGTTGACACCGTCGATCATGGCGTATTCAAAGGAAATGCGCCGGTTGGTTGCCGCGTAATAACGGCGGCAGGCATCCAGCAGCTCCTGGCTGGGATAGGCCTTATTCACCGGCATGATGGTGCTGCGCACCGCGTCATTGGGTGCGTGCAGGGACACGGACAGGGTCAGCTGCAGCTTCTTCTGGGCCAGCAGGTCGATCTTCGGCACAAGGCCGCAGGTGGACAGGCTGATGTGGCGCATAGAGATGTTCATGCCGCCCGGGTCATTGACCAGCTCCAGGAAGCGCATCACATTGTCGAAATTGTCCAGAGGTTCGCCGATGCCCATCAGCACAATGTGGGAAATGGGCAAGCCGGAATCTTTCTGGGTGAACATCACCTGATCCAGCATTTCCTGAGGCTCCAGCCGCCGCACCAGACCACCCAGGGTGGAAGCGCAGAAGGCGCAGCCCATAGCGCAGCCCACTTCCGAGGATATGCACACGGTATTGCCGTAATGATAGCGCATCAGCACCGTCTCCACGCAGTTGCCGTCGGACAGCTGCCACAGGTACTTGATGGTACCGTCTTTTTGAGATTCCTGTCTGCGCACCACCTTGGGCGGGCAAATGGGGTACTCCTGCGCCAGCATGTCCCGGAGGGACTTGGGCAGATTGGTCATCTCCTCGTAGCTTTCCACGCCACGGTGGAGCCAGGTGAATACCTGCTTTGCCCGGAAGGCCGGCTGCCCCATCTGACGGAACAAATTATTCAGTTCCTCCTGGGTCATGGCCTTCAGATGCATTGGTTATCCCTTTCTGCGCATACGGCAAATAAAGAAGCCGTCAGTATCATATTCCCCCGGAACCAGTGCCAGCATACCCGAAGTGTTTTCCGGGAATACAGGCGGCAGCGGCAGGGGTTCGATCGTAAATTCCGGGCAGGCTGCCAGGAACTTTTCCACCACGCCTTCATTTTCCCGGCGCACCAGGGTACAGGTGGAGTACAGCAGCACGCCGCCGGGGCGCACATACCGGGCCTGGTTTTTCAGGATCTGCAGCTGCAGTTGGGGCAGCTGCTTCATGTCGTCCGGGGATTTTTCCCGGATATCGGGCTTTTTCCGGATGATGCCATAGCCGGAGCAGGGCACATCCGCGATCACCGCGTCCATTTTCCCTTCCCATTCCGAGCAAAATTGGGCTGCATCCCGGACATGAGCGGAAATATTCTCAAACCCAAGGCGCTGGGCGCCGGCACGGATCAAGCCGATCTTATGCTCATGGATATCGCAGGAGGTGATGCTGCCCTTGCCGCCCATGGCCATCGCCGCGGCAAAGCTTTTGCCGCCGGGTGCCGCGCAGCAATCCAGGACATTGCCCCCATCCTTGGGAAGCTGGGCGCACAGCACGCTGAGCTTTGCCGCCGCGTCCTGCACATAAAAAAGTCCATTCCGGAAGGCATCCAGCTTTTCGATGCTTCCCGTATTCCCCAAAACCAGGCAATCCGCAAGCCAGGGATGCTTCTCCGCCAGAACGCCCTCCGCTTCCAGCAGCCCGATCAGCTGCGCTTCCTCGGTACGCAGGGTATTGACCTGCACCACCGTGGGCGGGATGTCATTGTTGGCCTTCAGCATCGGCTCCAGCCGCTGCTCTCCCACATAGGCTCGCAGCAGCGCGATCAGATCCGACGGATGGCTGTACTTATCCTCCAGCGTTTCGGGAGGAAGCAGCTGCTCCTTTTGCCGGATGGCATTTCGCAGCACGCCGTTGACAAGGCCGGGGGCATATTTCTGCCGGGGGCAATATTTTTTCGCCATCGCCACGGATTCATTCACCGCCGCGGAAGGCGGGATCTTGCTAAGATCCAGGATCTGATACAGACCCAGATGGAGGATATCCCGCACCAGAGGGTGCAGATCCTTCAGCTTGCCTGTGAGCAGCTGGGAAAGATAGTGATCCAGCCGGCGGCGATTTTGCAGCACGCCGTAGCACAACCGGGCGCAGAGCGCCGCGTCCCGGCGATCCAAGCCGTCCCGCTGGGTATATTCCTTTAAAATGCCGTTGGACCAGGCGCCGTCCTTACGGCAGGCCATCAGCACATTCAGCGCCGTTTCTCTTGCGCCCATACTCAGATCTCCAGAGGATGGCCCCGGAAATAATCCGGCGCGGCCATGCGCTTGCCGCCCTCGGCCTGCAGCTGCGATATCTCAACGGCACCTTCACCGCAGGCCACCACCAGGCCGGTCTTGGTCAGGGCCAGGAGCTGACCCGGCGCACCGGCGCCCTCCACCACACGGGTGGCATGGATCTTAAAATTGGTACCTGCCAGCTGGGCAGTAGCTACCGGCCAGGGATGCAGGCCACGCACATGGTCATGGACCTTCCGGGCAGGCTTGCTCCAATCGATGGGACACATAGACTTGTCCAGCATGGGGGCGAAGCTTACCTGGGATTCATCCTGAGGCATGCCCACCGCCGTGCCGTTTTGGAATTTGGTAAGGGTGCGGCTGAGAAGCTCCGCGCCCAACACGGCCAGCCGGTCCAGCAGCTCGCCGGCGGTCTCATTTTCACCGATGGGGGTCTTCGCCACATCAATGATGTCGCCGGCATCCATCTTCGCCGCCATATGCTGGGCGGTGACGCCGGTCTCCTTCAAGCCATCCAGCACCGCCCACTGATAGGGAGCAGAGCCACGGTACTGGGGAAGCAAACTGGCATGGATATTGACGCAGCCAAGCTTGGGGAAATCCAGCACCTTCTGGGGCAGGATCCGTCCGTAAGCCACCACCGCGATCACATCCGGCTGCAGCGCCGCCAAAGTCTGCACCGCTTCCTCATCCCGGAAATTTTCCGGCTGATATACAGGGATCCCCTCCGCCAGCGCCACTTCTTTCACGGGAGAATATACCATTTTCATTCCCCGTCCCTTGGGCCGGTCAGGCTGGGTATACACAGCTACCACCCGGAAGCCATCCGCAAGGATCTGCTTCAGGCAGGTGGCTGCAATATCCGGGGTGCCCATAAATACCACTTTCATAACATTCCTCCGAAGGGATTATTCGTCGGCCTCCAGCTCCTCCATGGTCAGGAACCGTTCCATGACCTGGGTGTAGATGATGCCGTCCAGATGATCCAGCTCATGGCAGAAGCACCGGGCGATCAACTCCTCGCCTTCCGCCTCAAACCAATCGCCGTCCCGATCCTGCGCCCGGACCTTAGCCCAATAGGGGCGCTTCACCAGGCCGTACTTGCCCGGTACACTGAGGCAGCCCTCAGCACCCACCTGCTCGCCGTCGGTCTCGATCAGCTCCGGGTTGATCAGCTCCAGGATCTCCTCGCCGGTATCCACCAGCACCACCCGGCGCAGGATGCCCACCTGGGGTGCGGCCAGGCCAACGCCGCCGGAATCGATCAGCGTATCCTTCATATCCTCCAGCAGCTTATGCAGCCGCCAGTCAAAGCTGGTCACCGGCTTGCAGACCTTGTGCAGCGCCGGCTCTTTATCGGTAAGTATCTTCCGAAGTCCCATAGTCTAACCTCTCATTCCTCGTATCCGTTCACATCGGCGAAGGCCGTCACGCCCCGGTTGCCGCTGTCACGCATAAACTGGCGCAGCAGATGGGCGATGAGCTGCCGCAGCTGCCGGGTCATCCGGCACCGCAGTGTCAGCCGATAACGGTAATTATAGTTGATCCGGGGTACGGCACAGGGCGCCGGGCCCAGAATTTTGCATTCTTCCTGTAAATATGCTGTTTCCTGCAAGCAGGCATGGAGGCTATCACGGAATTTTACCGCGCCACGCAGCACCCGTGCCTCCTCCTGTCCCAGGAAGGTCACCGACGCCAGATCTCCAAAGGGCGGACAATTCTGCAGCTGCCGCAGGCCGATCTCCAGGTCGTAAAACCCGTCGTAATCCTGCTTTGCCGCCAAATGCAGCACCTTATGCTCCGGCACCATGGTCTGGATCAGCGCCTGTCCCTCCGCGTCGCCACGACCCGCGCGGCCCACCACCTGGGTGAGCATATTGAAGGTAGTTTCCGCAGCCCGGTAGGATTCACTGTACAGACTCAGATCCGCATCCAGCACACCCACCAGGGTCACATCCGGCAGATTCAGGCCCTTGGCCACCATCTGGGTGCCGATGAGTACCGGGACACGGTCATTCTTAAAATGATCCAGGATCTTTTCGTGGGTATTCACCGCACTGACCGTATCCGCGTCCATGCGGGCGATCTCCATATCCGGGAACAGCTCCAGCAGCTCATTTTGGGCCTTCTGGGTACCCACGCCTACGGATTTCAGCGGCCCGCCGCATTGGGGACAGCGGCTGGGCACCGGCTGGGAATGGCCGCAATAGTGGCACATCAGCCGCCCGTTGGCACTGTGGTAGGTGAGTCTTGCCTCGCACCGGGGACATTCCGGGGCTTCCCGGCAATCCACGCACACCAGGCAGCGGCTGTTGCCCCGGCGGTTTAGAAACAGGATGGTCTGCTTGCCCCCATTGTGGGTGCGGCAGATGGCATCCAGCAGCGGTGCGCTGAAGGCCAGGGCATTGCCGTCTTTTACCTCTTCCCGCATGTCCACGATCTGCACCTGGGGAAGGGCTTTTCCGTTGTAGCGTTCCGGCAGAGTATACAGCTGATACAGGCCGGTCTTTGCCCGGTACATGCTCTCCACCGACGGGGTGGCAGAACCCAAAAGCACCAGTGCATTTTCCCGGATACCCCGCCAGAGAGCAACCTCCTTGGCGCAGTACCGGGGGGAATTTTCCGATTTATAGGAATGCTCCTGCTCCTCATCGACGATCAGCAGGCCCAGCTCCACGCAGGGCGCGAATACGGCGCTGCGGGTACCCACAATCACCTTTGCCTGGCCGGCACGGATCCGCTTCCACTGATCGTAGCGTTCTCCGGGGGACAGGCTGCTGTGCTGCACCGCCACGGTTTCTCCGAAATGGGCAGCCAGCAGGCTCAGCAGCTGGGGGGTCAAAGCGATCTCCGGCACAAGAAGCATGGCGCTCTTGCCTTCCTCCAGGCAGCGGCGGATCAGCTTCAGATATACCGAGGTCTTGCCCGAGCCGGTGACGCCGTAAAGCAGCGCCGCCCCAGGCTTCGTCTGGGTCAGCTGAGCGCAAAGCCCGTCGAACACCTGCTGCTGGTCTTCATTCAGCACCAGCGGTCCATCCAGCACCGCCGGACGGATCTCCCGGCAGCGAAGCACCGGCTTATCCGTCAGCTCCAGGTAGCCCAGCTCCGCCAGGCGTTTGACCGTGGGCATACCGGCACCGGTATAATAGCACAGCTCCTTGACAGATACACTGCCGATGGCGCACATCAGCTCCAGCACGCTTTTCTGCATGGGAGAGCGCAGGCAGCGCGCCGCATATTCCATCGCCTCCTCCACAGAGGAAGCCAGGGTCGCGATCTTCTCCGTTTTGTCGCCGCCCCGGCGCAGAAGCTCTGTTCTGCCCGAGATCCACTTCTTATTCAGCAGATACTGCAGCGCCTTGCGGAGCTTTTCCTCCTCCGGCACCGCATCGCTCAGGGCCTTTTCCGGCGCCTCACCGCCCATACTGCTGAGCAAACGAAGCACGGCAAGGGCATCCGGCTGGCGGATAGCCGCCGTTTCCCAGGTGCGGTCTTCCGTAAGGGAATAGGTATTTTTCTCCCGGAACCACAAGCCCGCGGGGAGCATGGCCCGGATGGCGTCATAGAAGGTGCAAAAGTACCGCTCCCGGATGAATGCCGCCAGACGCAGCATCCCGTCATCCAGCACAGGCTCCGGATCCAGCAGCCGGTCGATGGCCTTCAGCTTCTCCTGGCAGCCCTCCTCCAAAGCAAGGATCACACCTTCCGTACGGCGGTTTCCCTGGCCGAAGGGTACGACTACCCGCTGGCCCACCGCCGGCTCCATCCCCTGGGGGACAGAATAGGAATAGGGCTTATCGATGGCAAAAGTTGCCGCTGAAACAGCGATTTTTGCGATCATACAGCCCATCCTCCCACATTATCAGTTCTGGTACTCTTCCTTCAGGCCGGCGGACAGCTTGCCGTCAGCCACCTCCCGGATCGCCAGGGTCACCGGCTTCTCGGGCAGCTCTTCATTGAATTCCTCTGCCTCCGCGGCGATCTGGCGGGCACGGTGTGCCACCACATTCACCAGCAGATAGCGGCTCTGAACATCTCTCAGCAAATCAGCAACAGGGGGGTACAGCATAGTTTATTTCCTCCATCAATTCTCATCCGCCACATGGGCGATGATATTTAATATTTTTTCGGCACAGGCATCCACCTGGTCGTTGGTAACGATATAGTCATAGAGCTTGCTCTGCTCCATCTCCCACCGGGCCCGTTCCAGCCGCAGCAGGATCTGATCCTCAGCGGTGTCGCCCCGGCCACGCAGCCGCTGCTCCAGCTCCTCCTGGGAGGGAGGCGCAATAAAGATCAGGGTAGCATCCGGCCGCTTGGCACGCACATTCAGCGCACCCACCGGCTCGATATCCAGGATCACACTGCCCGTGAGCATCTTTTCTTCCAGCTGCTTTTCGGGCGTGCCGTAGTAATTGCCCATGTGGCCATCGTATTCCACAAAAGCATTCTGGGCGATCATGTCCTCAAAACGCTCTTTTGTGACAAAATAGTAGCTTTGTCCTTCCACTTCGCCGGGTCTGGGGGGACGGGTCGTGGCGGAGACCGAGAAGCTCAGATCCTTCCGCTGCTCCATCACCCGGTGCAGCACCGTGCTTTTACCTACACCGGACGCTCCGGAAATGATAAACAGTTTTCCCTTTGTCATATGTTCCTCCGATGATCATTCCTGCTTGTCCATCCAGCGCTGGGATACGGTCTCCGGTGTCAGCGCGGACAGGATCACATGATCCGTGTCCATGAGGATCACCGCCTGGGTCTTATGTCCGTAGGACGCGTCGATGAGCATGCCCCGCTCCCGGGCTTCCGCCACCACACGCTTGATGGGCGCGGAATCCGGTGCCACCACCGCCAGCACACGGCCGGCAGCCACCATGCTTCCGAAGCCGATATTGATCAGTTTCATAGCGCTCCTCTTACTCGATGTTCTGGGTCTGCTCCCGGATCTTCTCCAGTTCAGCCTTGATATCCACCACCACACGGGCCAGGCGCACATCGGTACACTTGGAGCCGATGGTATTGGCCTCCCGGTTCATCTCCTGCAGCAGGAAATCCAGCTTGCGGCCCACGGCACCGCCGGTGGTGAGCATGGTATCCATCTGCTGCAGATGGCTTCTCAGACGGACGGTCTCCTCATCCACGGCAACCTTGTCCGCAAAGATGGCAGCCTCGGTAAGGATGCGGCTCTCATCGATGGCGGTATTGGCCAGGACTTCCTTCAGCTTGGCCTCCAGCCTTGCCCGGTAGTCGATGACGGTCTGGGCATTGCCCTGCTCCACCTGGGTGACCAGAGAGCGGATGGTATCGCCGCGGCTGCGAAGATCCTTGTCCAGAGCCGCGCCTTCGGTGCAGCGCATGGCATTGTAGCCATCCAGCGCCTTGCCTACCACACTGAGCAGATCGCTCAGCAGCTGCTCCTCGTCCACCTGGGGCTTTTCGATGGTAAATACCTCCGGCATCCGGGACAGCGCCGTGACGCTGATATCGTCCTTTACGCCGAATTCCGTCACCATCCGCTGCATGGCAGCCAGATACCCCTCCAGCACCGCGGTATTGAGGGTAACGGCGGTATCCGCGGCGGACTCGGAGCGGACGGTGATGAACACATCCACCTTGCCACGGGATACGGAAGCCTTCACTGCCTGCTTTACCGCTTCCTCCGCGAAGGAAAGCATTCTGGGCAGCTTGACAGTGCAATCCAGATAGCGGTTATTGACGGAGCGCAGCTCCACCGTAAATTCACGGCCGTTGACCGTTTCCACAGCCCGGCCATAGCCGGTCATACTTTTAATCAAGATGATTATCCCCTTTTTCTAGGTTTTCCAACACATCCCCATCGGGATAACCCACGATGGTATGGACCGTTTTCTTTCTTTTCGCCACACGGCGGTCGTAGATCACCGCCAGCACGGCGCCTGCCAGGAACGCGGCGATACCCGCCACCGGACCGAATCCATAGGGCATAGCCAGCAGATAACCGCCGATAAACAGCACCAGAGGCAGCAGGTACACCACTGCCGCCGCCTTCAGCACCGCGGCGGTGGACGAATGCAGCCGCACCGTTTCCCCCGGTCTTGCGCCGATGGGATTTTCGGCGGTGAGCTGCAAGGTCTGCTGCTGGGCGCCGCAGCCGGAGCATTTATGGCAATCTCCGGAGCAGGCACTTTCCCGGACACGCAGCACCTTGGCCGTGCCATCGGGAAATACCTGCACCACCCGAACCAGCTGCTCCATTACTTTTCCGTCAGCGTCGCAGACACGCTGTAGGTGCCGATTGCGCCCACATCCTGGAAGCTGCTGCCGGTGCGGATCACCGCGTCAAAGGTGAAGCTGCCGGCTTCCGCGCCGGAGAAGTCCACATACACGGTGATATCCTCCGCCTTCAGCTTTTCCAGCTGCTTGGCAGTGCCGCGCATGGTGATCACCAGGGACTTATTGAGGATCTTGGCCGTCAGTGCCACAGGCACATTGGTGGCCCGGATATTGGTAACGGTCAGCTGCTTGGTCACCAGGCCGGTGAATTCCACCGTGACCTCCACGGTCTCGGTACCGGTGATATTGTCCACGCCCTCGGGAAGCACCACCTGGAAGGTCGTCTTACCGCTTTCCATCACCTTGGAAAGGTCCAGCGTACCCAGATTCAGATTCTCCAGCTTCTCCAGCACCTGCTCAGCACCGGCCACCTGAATGACCTGCTGATCCAGCGTGATCTTGGTGTTCTCTTCGGTAGCGCCGCCGCCGTAGATCACATCCAGCACCAGCTCCAGCTCCTTGAAGCGCAGGATCTTCAGGGTCAGATCGATCTCATTGACATTGGTCTGCACCTGCTGGGCATCCACCGGCTCGCCGCTTTCATCGCACAGGGTGTAGGTGTAGGATTTGCTGATGGTCTCATTCTGTCCGCCCAGATTGACCTCCACACGGGCATGGTCGATCCGGTCAATGACGGAGGTGGGACCGGTAACGGTGACCTTTTCATGGCTCAGCTCCAGGCCGTTCTTGTCGGCGATGTAGCCCTCGGGGGGCGCGCCGTTGTAGGTCACTTCCACATCCACTTCCTTCTGGCTGCGGTTGACCACATTGACCTCGATGGTGCTGGGCTCACGGCTGAGGACCTCTACAGAATTCTGAGGCACATCGCCGGGATACACCACGGAGAAGGTCAGCTGCTGTTCGCCGGTATCGGAAATCTTGGAAAGATCCGCCACCAGCGTGATATTGCCGCTGTTGAGCTTGCTCAGCACACTACGGTTGCCGGAGAGCTTCAGGGTAACCGTGGGGAGCTTTTCGTCCAGGACCATCAGCCCGCGCTCGTGCAGGAAGGTCTCGCCGGAAAGAACCACGGGGATATCGTAAAAGGTATCATCAAATTCGGGGCTGACTACAGTGACCACATACCACCAAAGACCGAAGGAAATGGCCACAGCAAGGATACCATAGAGGATCTTCTGCTTCATTTTTCCTCCTCCTTCTTCTTGGTAAGCTTCTGGCGCAGACGAACCACCAGATTCTCCTCCGCCGTAGGCTCCTCGGGGCAAAGCTCATTGCGCAGCAGCCGCTCCAGAGTCTGGGGTGCCAGATGCCGCTTGAGCATGCCGCCCACCGCCACGGAGATGGTGCCGGTCTCCTCGGACACGATGATGACCACCGCGTCGGAAGCCTCGCTCATGCCCACACCGGCACGGTGCCGGGTACCCAGATCCGCGCTGAGACGGTTACTGTTGGACAGGGGCAGCACGCAGCCGGCAGCGGCCACACGGCCGTCACGGATGATCATGGCGCCGTCGTGGAGGGAAGCCTTGGGGAAGAAAATATTGCGGATCAGCTGCTCAGACACCTGACCGTCGATCATGGTGCCGGTCTTGAAGTATTCCTCCAGCCGGTTATCCCGGGTGAAGACGATCAGCGCGCCCACCTTTTCCCGGCTCATGACCTCGCAGGCCATCACCGTCTGGGAAATGATGGGGATCATCTCCTGGTCGGACTTTTCCGTGCCCAGGAATTTACGCAGCTTCACGCTTCCCAGATGGTCCAGCGCCCGGCGCAGCTCCGGCTGGAACAGCACCACCACGGCGATCAAGCCGGCCTGGAGAAACTGATTGAGAATGAAATTCAGAGAATACAGCTCCAGCGCCTCGGTCAGCCAGGTGATGACGATAAAGATCGCCACCGTGCGCACAACGCGCATGGTGCTGGTGCTGCGGATCAGCGGAAACAGCTTATAAAGCAAAAACGCAACGATAATTATATCCAGATAATCGGACCACTGCATCTGTGCCAGCTGCTGCAAAACTTCCTGCACTCTCTCCATGGTACCGTTATTCCCCCTTCATGAAGGCCCTCCGAAGGGCTTTTCCGCCCGATTCGTATACAAAGCCTATTATCCATTCTATTATAGCGGATCTGGCTGTCGATAGCAATAGAAAACTGAAAATTTTTTATGAATGGGGCAGCGTTTGATCCACCGCCGCCAGCAATCTTTTGCAATGCTCCGGGGTGGAATCGTAGCCGAAGCTGACCCGCAGGGTGCCGGTCTCCAGCGTCCCGGCGCTTTCGTGGGCCAATGGCGCGCAGTGCAGACCTGCCCGAAGGGCGATACCCCTCTGAGCAAGGCGCCCGGCAGCCTCCTCGCAATCCATCCCCGGGAGAAAGGATACCGTGCCTGCCTGGTCTTCCCCGGAAAACACCGTAAAGCCCCGTGATCTCAGCCCCCGGGCGCACATTTTCGCCAGGGCCGATTCCCGTGCGTGGAGCTTCTCCACCCCAAGGGCGCTGATCAGCCGGATCCCGGCCTCCAGACCGGCAAAGCCCGGCACATTCATCGTCCCCGGCTCCGCGATATCCGGAAGATACTCCGGCATAGCCGCCTCCCGGGAATTGCTGCCGGTACCGCCCGCCAGCAGCGGCTTCGGCGTACTGGCACATAACAAAAGGCCGGTGCCCATAGGTCCCAGCAGACCCTTGTGGCCGGGCATGGCGATAAAATCCGCCCCCAGGTCCTTCAGCGACACCGGCAGCGCCCCGGCGGATTGGGCCGCGTCGAGGACAAACGGCACGCCGTACCACCGGCACAGACGGGCCAGCTCCGCCACCGGCAGGATATAGCCAAACACATTGGATACATGGGTAAATACCGCCGCCTTTGCCCCTTTACGCAGCGCCTGCTCAAACTGCTCCAGCGTATCCTCCGGGCAGAAAAGCCTCCGTCCCGCCACCTGCACATCCGCCTCCAACAAATGCAGCGTCCGGGTCACCGCGTTATGCTCAAAGCCGGAGATCACCACCTTCTCTCCGGGGGTCACCAGCGTGCGGATGGCGATATTCAGCCCATGGGTGCAGCTGCCGGTCAGCACCACCTGCTCCGCAGGACAGCCAAACATTCGCGACGCAGCTTCCCGGCACCGGAAAAGCACCTGTGCCCCCGCCATAGCGGGGGCATGGCCACTTCTGCCTGGATTGGCGCAGCGCTCCATAGCATCTCGCACTGCCCGGCGGACACACAGGGGCTTGGGAAACGCCGTCGCCCCGTGGTCCAGATAGATCAGAGGTTCCATTGGCTTACCCCGCCCCGGTCATCCGCCTGGTAGATCCCCTCAAAGGCCGCCCCCTGCTGCCGCAGCAGCTCCGATGCCCGGGCGGTGGCTTCCACGGTCTTCAGCTGCAGGCAATAGCTGCAGCCTCGATGGGACATTTCCTTGGGCGCTCTGCGCAGCTGGGCTTCGATCCCCGCCCGGCTGAGGATCCCCTGCCCCTTCTGGGCAAAGGTCACCGAGCGGAAGGTGATGCAGTATTTCGTCATAAAAATCCCCCCGGGTCAGCCTATGCGCCACCGCCCGAAAGGGTTCATTTTTCGATCTCATGTTCCAAATTCCGCCACCCATGCGGCCCATGCAGGAGTAGAGCACCTATGGCAATATTGTAGGGCGGGGCCTTGGTCCCGCCGCAAAAGGCCCCCTCTGACGAGGGGGCTGTCGCCGCCGAAAGGCGGTGACTGGGGGAGAGATGAAACCGATACATTTTCTCTCCCTCCGGCCCTTCGGGCCACCTCCCTCATCAGAGGGAGGCTTTCGGGCGGTCGATGCCCGCCCCTACGAGGGGACAGGAATATCCAGTCTTGGCCCCCTCGTTATGAGGGGGCTGTCGAATTGCCGAATTTAGGCAATTCGACTGGGGGAGTTAACTCCCTCCGACCTCCCTCAAAACGAGGGAGGCAAGGCGGACGGCCGATTTCCGCCCCTACGAGGCCGCCGGTGCATCGGCGCAAAAAAGCGGCGCGCAGCCTTTCGCCACGCGCCGAAGATCAATTTTCCATCTGCTTGCCAAGGAAAGAGGCCGCCGTCTGGGCCAGCTTCTGATCCTGCTCGTTCAGGGGCTGATCCCCCTCGCTGAGCAGCAGCATCACGCAGCCCATCAGATCCCCCTGGCTGAGGATAGGCGTCGCCACACCCAGATGGTACTTGTCCGTTCCATCTGCCGGGCTGACCCGGGGTTCTCCCGCCTCATAGCGGTAGTTGCGCCGCTGCTCCATGAGCCGACCCAGCTCCTCGGAATTGGGCTTGTCCAGCAGCTCCCGCTTGGGCGCGCCGGACAGTGCGATGATCGCGTCCCGGTCGGATACCGCCGCGATCCTGCCGGTGCTGCCGCCGATGGCCTCGCACATCTGGGCCGCGAAATCCTGCAGATCCCCCATGGGCGAATACTTGCGGAAGATCACGCCCCCATCCTTTTCCGTGTAGATCTCCAGCGGGTCTCCCTCACGGATTCGCAGCGTTCTTCTGATTTCCTTAGGAATAACGATTCTCCCCAAATCGTCCACTCTACGAACAATACCTGTTGCCTTCATATATCTTTCTCCTTTTCCTGTAGGGAACGACCTATGTGTCGTTCCTTTTCGTTTTGCAATGTGGAACGGCACACAGGCCGTTCCCTACAATAATTTTACAAATTACGATGCTATTATTTGTAAAAGGGGAAATTTTATACTTAGACATCTGCTTTTTGTTTTGCGTGCAAATTATAACTAAAGGAGCTGACACACCGTCACACCTCCAATGGAGGATAACCGACAGCGACCAGCTCCTAATATTATTATATCCATTACTTTCATTAAAATCAAGGTTTTGAATTATATATTGTTCTTGATGCACGTTCTACCATGCTATGTATCGCCCAACAGAATCTGTCGCTTGGTGTCAATGTTGTCTGTAAGGAGTCGCCCTCGCAGATGCGGAGGGTGCGTCTGATTTCTTTGGGGATTACAATTCTTCCCAAATCATCCACTCTTCTGACAATGCCGGTTGCCTTCATATATCTTTCTCCTTTTCTGCGGCGTATAAGGCCCCCTTGTGTAAAGGGGGCTGGCAGAAATCTTTGATTTCTGACTGGGGGATTGTCCTTGTCGATACCTTACAATCCCTCCGTCACGGCTAACGCCGTGCCACCTCCCTTTACACAAGGGAGGCTTTTTGTGCCTACAATCATTTTACAAATTACGCTGTTAGTATCTGTAAAAGGCAGGAGATTATACCGCAGGATTTACTTTCAGGAGTAAATCTGTTATAATGCAAAAAGATAGGAGTGATATTATGAACTTTCTCAAGCAAAGAAAACCCTTCCTGGTAACACTATCCGTTCTTTTATGCCTGATCGTCTTATTGACCGTGATCGGCCCGCATCTGGTGCTGCTATCCGCTCGCCAGCCCGAGGTCGCGGACAGCTATGCGTACAGCGAATATTTTTTTGATACCTATGATCAGGTTCGTGAAAACCTCCAAAACCGGGTAGCAAAGCTGGAAGATGCCGGCATTGCGGTACAAACAAGCGAATACCCAATTGACGAAGCCGACAATTTATATATTGACAATCTCTATCTGCCGGCAAATAAAGAAAGCAAAAACCTCATTATCCTTACCACCGGCGTTCATGGCATCGAGGGTTATATCGGCTCTGTCATGCTGGATGTCTTCTTTGAGGAGATCTATCCGACATTAAACCGGGACACGACGGGCGTGCTTGTTGTTGCGAATGTGAATCCTTATGGTATGAAATACAAGCGCAGATATAATGAACATAATGTTGACCTAAACCGGAATTTCATTATCGACTGGGATTCGTTTGACCGTTCGTCCAATAAAGATTATCCCGAAGTGGTAAATTTCCTGCAGCCCGAAGGCAAAATCGGAAACGCGCTGTGGCATGAGGTGGGTTTTTATGCCAGCCTGGCAAAAGAGGCTATTACCAAGGGTGCCGACAAGGTCTCCGATGCTCTGCTGACCGGACAATATGAATATCCTACCGGCGTGTATTACGGCGGAAACGGCGACGAAAAATCGACTGCTTATCTGAAAAGCGTGTTCCAGGCATGTCTGGATGGAGAATACGAAAACTTAGTTCATATCGACATTCATTCCGGTTACGGACCGCGCTACAATATGGTTATATTCAACTCCGTATTTGAAACCATGACCGAGGCGGAAACAAAGCAAGCCTTTGGATATGACTATGTAATATCCCACGATTCCGAATCGTTTTACGCAACCACGGGAGACACCACCGACTATTTCTATCGGCTTGCGGAAAGCAAACGATCCGAAGCGGATCTATTCTCCACCTGCTTTGAGTTTGGAACCATCGGCGATAGCTTCCTGGATTCTATACTGTCTCTCAAATACACCGTGGATGAAAACCGTCAGCATTGGTATCCGTCAGACAGCACTGTTACCGGCGAAGTCGTAAAAGAAAATTATAACGAGCTTTTTTATCCCACAGAAACCAAGTGGCGGGAAAAAACGATAGCAGATTTCAAGGCCGCTACCATCGGTGTTTTGAATGAAAAACTCAAGTAACGCAAAAGCGAGGGGAACTTCCCCTCGCTTTTAGTCTTTTCGCTATGCTATTGTTTGTAAAAGGGAAAGATCGATGCTTTATTTCTGCTTCGTTTCAAAGACTCTTAAATAAAGATCATTGATTTTTACCGCGACAAATTCGGACAGCTTGCTCACTTTGATCGCTTTGAAAATTTGTATTCTTAGCAATTCGATACTCGCGCACAACGCAAAGATCGCCAGGCTTGCTGTAACTACGCAAAGGATCATCACCATCGGTGATTTGGTCGCAAACGAAACGAAAGCATCTTTCATGCAAAATTCAAAAACAAGCGGATGAACATGTATTAAATACACCCCTAAAGCAGCAGGAGAAATGAAACGAATCAGTTTTGATGCGGGATTGCTTATGTTTATCTTCAGGCAAAACAGCAGCAAAAATATAGCGGACAGTAAAATTGTAACAGATGTGTACGATACGAAGGTGTCCTCATATTGAGCCAGACCGGGAACGCTCTTTGTCAAAAGCCATATCGCGATTTTGCTGATAAAAGTGATTGCAATCATTGCGAAAAAGCCGATCATGCATTTCAATGAGGTGATTTTTTCGCATACCTCATACTTCCTTATATATGCGCCAAACAAATACACAACTACCAGCCAAAGAACAGAATAACCATCATTCAGAAGGAAAGCATCGATAGGATGAACACAGTCCATGCAGCATATTACAAGCAGGATCAACAGCAAAACTTTTTTGTATGTTTGCTGAGAAATGTTATGGATCGCTGCATTTAAAAACGGGATCAGAAAATACAGCGCAAAATATGCAGATATATACCACCATTGCTTTCCCAGTACCGGCATCACCGCGGCGGCCAAGGTTTTCACACTTCTGCTTTCCGGAAAAAACGCAAAAGACAGCAATGTAAACAACAGCGAATAAAACAGGATCTGGAACCATAAGCCGATTATATTTTTTGCTTTGATCGTCTTGTTCACCATGACATATCCGCTGATCAAAGCAAAGCAATTCACCGCACCGTAGGCACAAATTTCCAGGAACCAGGCGGCCCAATAATGTATTCCGCCGGGCAAAGTGCTTTTCAATATTCCGCCTTGCCCTAATACATGCAATGCAGTTACAAGAAATGCCGCAATGATACGAAATAAATCAATATTATAATTCCTTTTTCCATATGTGAACTTCTTTCTTTTGTTTTTTTCAACATATCATACAAGCAGGAATAATTCAATTCCTTACTTTATATCTCCACCACGCTCACCTGCTCTGCTTCATGTATTACACGCCCAAAAGGATATGCCCGTTGCGCAGCTCTCCATCGGCAACGGTATCGTTGACCGCGTATGCCTGCCGCTCCAGCTCGGCGCTTTGCAGCTGGGTCAAGCCCCGCTCCTGCAGCTCCCGGATGATACAGGCGCAGATCTGCTCCATCAGCGCAGCCTTTTCTTCCGCTTCCCCGGGGGTGTTGCCGCTGGAGATCAGATATTCCAGCTTCGGTGCCAGATCTCCCAGCGCCCCCAGGTGCTTCAGCCCCCGGAAGCTCCACTTATAGTAGGGCATATAGCGCCTGCCCAGCAGGTAGATACTATGCAGAGCGCTTTGGGTGAACTCAAACACCGCCAGCTGCGCCGCGGCCGTTTCTCCTCTGGCGATGCAGCGGCCGTAGTTATACTGTCCCGCCTGGCCCATCAAAAGCAGGTGGCCGGCCAGCTTCTTCCGGCGTACATCCTCCGGGAAATACCGCAGCTTTTCCCGAATGGCCGTGAAGCGCCCGTAAGGATCTGCAAACACTGCCCCATTGGTGGCCTCCAGCAGCGCGTACTCCGGAACGGAAAGCCACTGCTCCACACAAAGCTCTCCATCCGGGCTTCCGGTCTTCTCCAGGAAGAAATCCTCCATCCGGATCACCCCATGGCGGCTGCCGCCCACAGGATCCACACGGCTGCGCTTCAGCCCCAGAAACTCCTTCGGCAGCTTGGCATAGGCCCGCTCCAGACGGAAGGCCGTCCCCCGATCCACCACATCCTCCCCCGGCAGGAAAATGCAAAATGCCGGCTCAAAATCGTGGTCTCGGGAGGTCTCATCGTCATAGCCGTAGCATTCCGAGCCGCTGCCCGCCAGACCGATGGCCAGATACGGCAGCACCTGAGGAAATTGCTGCTGAAGCATTTCCGCGCCGAAAGCTTCATAATACTGCCTTGCCAGCTCAAGTCCCTTCATAGATCCTCCTGCTGCGTGATCTCAGCTGGGCTGCGTAGGCCTCATAGCCATACTGCTCCAGCACCGCCGCGCACTTCTGGCACACGAAGGCATAGTTACCGTCGGTGCGGTCCTTGCCCACTTCCATGCGCTCCATAGCCTTTTGGACATATTGATCGATGATGCTCCCCGCCTGCTCCAGACCCAATTCCATCTCCGCCGCGGTGGCCATATTCAGATAGGTGATGGCCTCCTCCGGCTCCTTTTCCGGCAGGGCGCCCATCACGGCGATGGCCTTCTCATACAGAGCCTGGGCCTGCCGGAACTGCTTCAGATCCACCAGCGCCAGGGCCATATTGTTGTAAAGTCCGCCCAGCCGGTCATCCGTCGGCGGCAGATCCCGCTCATAGATGGCCTGCGCCAGCTGAAACAGCTCGATAGCATCCTCCGGCAGGCCGAAGGCCTTGCAGACCGTGGCACTGTTGAGATAGGTGGTGGCAGCGCCCACATCATCCTGGATGCCCATTCTGCCCACCTGGTCCAGCGCAGCCTGGGCATACTTCAGCGCCTGCTCCTGCTCTCCCAGCTTCCGGCAAAGACCCATCAGTTCATTTTGCATCAGCAAAACACCCTGGTCGTCTTTTGTATATTCCGCCTCCGCCAGCCAGTACTGCAGCAGCCGCTTGGCTGCGGGATAATCATTGCTCCCCAGCAGTGAATCCAGCTTTTCCAGCACCCGTCTTCTTGGGATCATCCGCCTCACCTCCGTTTTTCACTATTGTATCGCAAGTTTTCCCGATACACAAGACCTTTGCGGTGTTTTCCTGCGTGCCGTTCGGTATTGCAAACAAAAAGGGAACGACACATAGGTCGTTCCCTACGATAGGACAGAAGCACCCATCTCGGCCCCCTCGTTGTGAGGGGGGGCAAGGCGGGCGGTCAATGACCGCCCCTACGAGGGCAATGCACCTATGGCGATACCGTAGGGCGGGGGTTTACTCCCGCCGGTGGATCTACATCGTAGATCCACATCGCCGCAGGCGATCATCGCAGCAGGCGATCATCGCAGCATAGCGGCGGGACCAAGGCCCCGCCCTACATATAACATCGTACCTCTTGCGCCGATTTGGACATTTCCTGCCGGGAGGCAAGACGGGCGGTCGATGACCGCCCCTACAAGAGCAATGCACCTATGGCAATATCGTACCTCTTGCGCCGATTTGAACATTTCCCGCTTTTGGGCTGTGGATGCAAAAAGCGAGGTGAAATTCACCTCGCTTCTTTATATGGAGTTTTACACAGCAGGCTCAAGCACGGGGCTTGCGGGTCTTTTTGATCTTGTACAGCTCCTCCGTAGCCAGGCGGGCCTTGGTCACCGACACATTGGTCTCGGGGAAGCAGAAATAGGAGAACTCATTGTTACCGATGCCGATCACATCACCGATCTCATACCAGTAGTAATCGGAGTACAGGGTGTGGGAAGCCACGGGGCTTTGGGTATAATCCAGCTTGCCGTCGCCACCGGTGAGGTGGAAGCCGTTAAGATCGTGGGTCAAGTGGCCCTTGCCGATCATAAACACGCCGTCCAGATTCACCTGCACAGCAATATCCACATCCGTATCCAGCAGATAAGTACCGTCCTCCAGCTCCTTGCGCACGCATTCCCGCTGCCAGGTATACCAATCGGGAATGTGGGAAAACTCCGTTTCCCCTTCCCGGGCGGCCAGCTGGCCGAATTCGTCCATCTCCCACTTCTTGCCGCATTCGTGGCAGGTCAGATGGATGCCCTGGCCCTCCATTCGATTCTCCGCGCCGCAATGGGGGCACTTATAGAGGATCCGGTGCAGGCCGTCTGCCCGGAAGGGCACATCGATGGAGACCTTGTTATCCCGCTGCCAGGCGAAATTGTCGAAGGAGAAGGCCTCCTCCAGCAGAGCGTCCAGCTCCGCCACGGTCTTTTCCTTTACTTCCTGGGCGGTGGCCAGGCACTTGACATGGGCGCTGACCTTCACATCCCGGATCTGGAGCATATTGTACAGAGGATCCCGGGCAAACGCGCCTTCCGTGATCACGGTGACCACCGGCACGCCCAGCCGCTTCATCAGCACGCCCAGCTTCCGGGGCAGGGTGGTGGCACGGCCATCAAAGGAGTAGCCGGCCTCCGGGTACATAAGGACGCTGGTCTTATTGGTCTTAAGCATATACTCGATATCCCGGATGAGGGTCAGATCCGCGATATACTTATGGGTGGGGGTGCAGCCCAGAAAGCGCATCAGCTTGCCCAGGATGCCGGACATGGCATCCACGGAGGTGACGATACCGAAGCGCCGGGGATAGAAAATGCCGTAGGCCAGCTTCATATCCGTAAAGCTGGAATGGTTCATGAGGATCAGACAGGGCTCGTTCTTTCCTACCAGCTCCATCCGCTCCGTGGTGTAGGAGAACTTGGTCTTCCAGAAGGTGGGCATGGAAGCGATGCGCACCACCGTGGCCAGGATTCTGCTGGGCTTACGGGGATTTTTATGCTGCAGCCGGGGAGCTTTCAGCACCTCTTCATAGGGCAGTGTGCGGGCATTGATCTTCATAAATTCACATCCTGTTCATATTTCTGCTGACAGTTTACCACAGCTTTTTCAAAAAGGCAATACGGGAATCTTCCGCCGCAAGATTTACTTTTTTACGGCGCTATGCTACAATAGAAAACAAAAAGCGAGGTGACACCATGGAACAATTTTGCGACCTGCATACCCATTCCCTGTTCTCCGATGGGACATATACCCCGGCGCAGCTGATCGATGCTGCCGTGGAAGCGGGACTCGCCGCCCTGGCGCTGACCGATCACAATACGGTGGACGGCATTGCGGACTTTTTGGCCGCCGGAGAAGGAAAACCCATTGAGGTGATCCCGGGCATCGAATTTTCCGTGGACTACGACGGCACCGAGCTGCACCTGCTGGGTCTGTATCTGCCTTCCGAGTCCCTTCCCGGGATCTCGGCGCTGATGGAGGATTTTATCCGCCGCAAGGAAGAAAGCAGCCGGGCGCTGGTGGAGGCGCTGAACAAGGCAGGCTATGAGATCTCCTATGAGAGCATCCTGGCCGCCACCGGCAACGGCTATGTAAATCGGGCGCATATCGCCGCGGCGCTGACGGAGCAGGGCTACACTGCCTCCGTCAAGGAAGCCTTCTCCAAATTGCTGCGGCCGGAGGCAGGCTACTATGTCCCTCCCCGCAGACCTGATGTATGGGAAATGATCGGGTACATCCGGTCGATCCATGCCGTGCCGGTGCTGGCCCATCCTTTTCTGAATCTGACGGACGCGCAGCTGACGGTCTTCCTCCCGGAAGCGAAAAAGCTGGGCCTTGTGGGCATGGAGTGCTTCTACAGCACCTACGATGCCCAGACCACCCGGCGCTCTTTGGAGCTTGCGGATGCGTGCGCTCTGCTCTATAGCGGCGGCAGCGATTTTCACGGGGCAGTAAAGCCCGATATTTCCCTGGGCTGGGGCAAGGGCGACCTGCGCATCCCCCTTTCCTGGGCAGAAGCGCTGAAGAGCGCCATCTGAATGAAACGAGGTAACTTACGATGCCGTTTTGGATGATCCTTCTGGGCATAGTTCTCTTCGCCGCCGTGATCGGCGCCGGCTTCTGGATGTCCTTCCGACTTCGCCAGGGTCTGAGCTTCCTGTTTCCCAATATCTCCATATGGGTATTTTTGAGCGTCTTCGCCGTGATGAGTCCTATCATGATCCTGGGTATCGTCAGCTCTGTGGTGACGCTGCCGGCATGGCTGAAAAACTCCGTGGGCGTCATCAGCGCCTACTGGATGGGTATTTTCATCTATCTTGCCCTGTTCTTCCTTCTGTCGGAGCTGGCCGTGGCGCTGGGCAGCCTTACCAAATGGATCTCCCGGCCGGTGAAGCCCGCCGTCCGCTTCTGGGCGGTGACCCTGGCGCTGGTGCTGGCGCTGGGTACCTCCTGCTACGGCTTTCTCCATGCCGCGGACATCCGGGTGGCCCACTACGATATCACCACGGAAAAGGATATGGAAGGAGAACTGGATATCGTCCTGGTGACGGATCTGCATTTGGGCGCCGCCGGCTCGGAAGCACGGCTGGAGCGCATCGTGGATCGGATCAACCAGCAGCAGCCGGATCTGGTGTGCATCGCCGGAGATATTTTCGACAATGATTTCCGCAACATCCGGGATCCCCAGGCCGCTGCCGCACTCTTGCGGAGAATCGATGCCACCTACGGCGTCTGGGCCTGCCTGGGAAATCACGACTCCGGAAAGACCCTGGGGATGATGCTGGAGTTTCTGGAAGAGAGCAATATTTCCATACTGAACGACGAATACACCCTCATCGATGACCGGGTGGTGCTGGTGGGTCGGCTGGATGCCTTCCCCATCGCCGGTTTCGGGGAGCTTTGGCGGCAGGAACTGGATGAGATCCTGCCGGAAAGTGAAAGATCCCTGCCGGTGGTGGTGATGGATCACAACCCCCAGCATGTGGATACCTACGGCAGCGACACGGATCTGATCCTCTGCGGCCATACCCACAAGGGCCAGCTGTTCCCTGCCCGGCTGGTGACCATGCTGAAATTCCCGGTGGACTACGGCTACTACCAAAACGCCGCCGGCGCGCAGGCGGTGGTCTCCTCCGGTGCAGGCACCTGGGGCATGCCCATGCGTACCGGCAGTGATTGCGAGATCGTGACCATCCGGCTGCATAGCTGACCGGAAAATGTAAATCATAACCACCGGCCGTGCCGGTGGTATGCACAGGCCCCCTTGTGTAAAGGGGGCTGTCACCGCACAGCGGTGACTGGGGGATTGTCTTGCTCGGCACCTTACAATCCCTC